>JAKLDD010000020.1 GCA_022703705.1 Nanobdellota archaeon | reverse complement strand
ATGTGTTGAGAGTGCAGATTCAATTATGAAAGGTTACTCCATATTTTATAATTTTATAAGAAAACATCAAAGTATAAAATGCTGTCCTTATGAGTTGGCTATTCCTAATTTAACTTTAAAGAGTGATAATAAATGGTTGGAGTTGATTAATTTGAGTAAAACTAATAATCAGTAATCTTTTTTCTTGGAGAATCAGCATATTCTTTTATGATTATTTTTACTCTCTCTTCTCCCCTATAAGTTGAAATTCCTTTTATTTTTATACGATTAAAAATAATCTTTCTTAATTCTTCTTCTTTTATTCCGTTTTCAAATATTACCTCTATTGCATCCATTTTCTCTTCAATTACAAAACCTAATTTTATTTTGTCTAAATCTTTTAATCCCTCTGTTTTTGTTCCATCCACTTTTCTAATTTCTCCTATAAGTTCCTCTTCAAATTCTTGAATGGGTAGTTTTTCTTCTATTTCTTTTATATGGGATTCAATCTGTTCTCTTTCTTTTTCACCCATAATAATATTATTTGTAACATCTCCGTGAATAATAGTTACTTTATCAGAATTAGTAACGCAAGGAGAAAAAACATCTTTAGTAGATTTTCTTATTATTTTATTATTTATCATTGATTCTACTTCTTTTTCATATTTCGGAGATTTAACTTTACTAACCATATACCTAAAATAATCATAAACACAATTTGAAACAACCCCTGTAATAACGGGATTAGCAAATAAAATAAATATTATAGTTTCAAAAGAACCCTGCCTACACTCCAAATAATATTTTGTATCTTTTGCTGTATCTTTTATTTTACCTTTTTCATTTAAAGTGTTAATAGTTTCTTTTAACATCTTTTCTACTGCGGTTATTTGTTTAGAAAAACTATGAAGTTCCATTCTGTGATTATCAAATGAAGCACCATCATACTTTAGAACAAAAAAATCTTCTTTTGCTACCTTTTTCCCATTAAGATTTATTTGGTTATTAGCCATATTGCTCATAATAAGAAAATTGTATTTAAAATCGTTTTGTTTTATCATTTTGATGTTTCACCAACCTTTAAGGTAACAATATAAACAAACCAAAAAATTTATAAAACCATATTCTATCTAATTTTATAAATTCTAATAGATTTATTCTATGAACTTATGGAAAAATGGACGAAGATTTAAAGAAAAATATTCTAAAAACAGGAACAACAATTTTAGGAATTGTTTGCAAAGATGGTGTTGTAATGGCTTCTGACAGGCAAATTTCTGCTGGAAATCTTGTTGTTGGAAAAAATTATCAAAAAACAATTAAAGTAAATGATTATTTACTTCTTTCTTTTACAGGAATGGTATCTGATGCTCAGAGAGTTGTAAAACTTTTACCAGCAGAATTGAAACTAAAAGAACTTAGAGCTAAATCAAGACCAAGCGTGGGACAAGCTGCAAATTTGCTTTCCAGTATTCTTTATGCTGGTGCAAGACAAGGGGGTATGATGGTTGGAAATTTAATCGGAGGTTTCAATGAAGACGGGACATTTGAGCTTTACACTGTTGAACCAGCAGGAAGTGTCGTTAAAGTAGAGGATTATGATGCAAATTTTGGAAGCGGTATGCCTTATGTTTTGGGGTATTTGGAAAGACAATATAAAAAAGGATTAACAGTTAAGGAAGGAGTTGAACTTGCAAAAGAAGCAATTAAATCTTCAACACAAAGAGATATGGGAAGTGGTTATGGAATTGATATTTTTACAATAACAAAAGAGGGAATTAAAAAAGTAGTTGAGCAGGAAATCCTGCCAGAATACAAAGACCAATAATTTTACTAAAAAATAAAAATGGCAGATATTCTAAAGAAAATAACAGATAAATTAAGTGGAAAAATAAGTGAAGCTAATTTTGAAGGTGCAAACATTGTAGTTTACACTCAAGATGAGAATTTTTTTAGGGAAGGAGAGGGAAAAATTAAAGAAATTGTTGATGAGATAAAAAAACGTATTGAATTGCGTGCAGATGCAAAGATTCTTCCAGACCAGAAAACAGTTGAGAAAAAAATTCGGGAGATTATACCTGAAGAAGCAGAAATAACAGACATTATTTTTGATGTGCAAAGAAGCATAGTTATTGTAGAAGCAAAAAAATTAGGGTTGGTGATTGGGAAACAAGGTTCTATCTTAGATGAAATAAGAAATGAAACTTTTTGGACTCCTCAAGTTCAGCGTTCTCCTGCAATAAAAAGCAAGATAACAGAAAGCATAAGAGAGGTTCTTTATGCAAATAATAATTACAGAAGAAAATTTCTTAATGAAGTGGGAGAAAAAATATACAAGGGTTGGAATCCTGAAAAAGTTGATGAATGGGCAAGATTATGTTTTTTAGGTAGTGGAAGACAGGTAGGAAGAAGCTGTTTACTATTGCAAACACCTGTTTCAAATATTCTTTTAGATTGCGGGATAGATGTTGCTTCTCAAGGTTCAGATAAATTTCCCTATTTAAGCATACCTGAATTTGACATTTCTCAACTAGACGCAGTTATACTGAGCCATGCACATTTAGATCATTCGGGTTTATTGCCTTATCTTTATAAAATGGGGTATAGAGGACCGGTTTACATGACAGCTCCTACAAGAGATATTGCAGCTCTTCTTGCTTTGGATTTTATTGGAGTAGCTTACAAACAAGCAGCAACCCCCCTTTTTAGCTCAACAGATATAAAAGAAATGGTAAAACATAGTATTTGTTTAAATTACAATGAAGTTAGTGATATTACTCCAGATATAAGAATTACTTTCTATAATGCAGGGCATGTTTTAGGCTCAGCACAAGTGCATATTAATATTGGAAATGGTTTGCATAATTTTGTTTATACAGGAGATATGAAATACGGAAAAACCAGACTTCTTGATCCTGCAGTTAATAAGTATACAAGAGTTGAATCAATACAGGTAGAATCCACTTATGGAAGTAAAGATGATGTTCTTCCTCCAAGAAAAGATACTGAAAAGAAATTTTTAGATATGGTTAAGGAGACAATTGAAAAAGGGGGAAAAGTTCTTCTTCCTGAATTAGGTTTAGGGCACGCACAAGAAACTCTCTTAAGAGTTGAAGAAGCAATAAGAACAGGAGAACTTCCAAATATTCCGATGTATATTGATGGAATGATTTGGGATATTAATGCAATTCACACTGCTTATCCTGACTTTTTAAGTAATAACATTCGTTCTTCAATTTTTCAGGATAAAAATCCGTTTGTTTCAGAAATATTTTCAAGAGTTGCTTCGCCACAAGAAAGAAAACAAGTAATAGAAGGGGGCCCATGTATAGTTATTGCAACTTCTGGTATGCTTGTTGGAGGAGCATCAGTAGAATATTTTAGATATTTTGCAGATAATCCAAATAATCTTCTTATACTTAGTTCTTATCAAGGGCCAGGTTCTTTAGGTAGAAAACTTCAAGATGGAGAAAAGATAGTTCAAGTTGAATCAGAAAGAGGAATGCAGGACATTAAAGTTAATATGAGAGTAGAATTATTAAGTGGTTTAACTCCACATTCTGGAAGAAATGAATTAATTGCATTTTTTAATAATATGTACCCTAAGCCTAAAAGAATAATTGTAAATCATGGAGAAGTTTCAAAATCTTTAGATTTAGCTTCTGCACTTTACAAACTTAATAGGATTGAAACAAATGTTCCAAGAAATTTGGAAATTGTTAGATTGAGATAATTTAAAAATAAAGTTGTAATAAAAAATGGTTTCAAGAATAAGAGAATCTTTTGAAAGACATTCAAGTTTTTTTAGAGGAATGGCTAGTCTTGGACTTTTTTGGATTTATGATTATCAAAAACCCTCTTGGAGGGATAATAGATTAACATCAGAACAACAAGATTATCTTGCAATAAGATGCGATTATGGAGCTAATGAAAAAGATATAAAATTGGTTGAAGATAAATTTAATAAAGATTTATCAAGAAAATTATAAGAAGGTATCTTTAAAAACATCGTATCTTTATTAGATTAAAGGAGAGGGAAGATGAAACACAACTTAAAAATTACATTTATACTTCTTGCAATGTTTATTGCAACTCAGTTTATCGGATTATATGTAATAAATCATTATTCTATTCAGGGGAACACCCTTCCTTATGGAATGGAACCCCCAGAAATTCAGGAAGATACAGATTTTTATACTTCTTTTTTACCCTCAATAATAATTGCATTTGTAATAGCAGTAATACTTTTAATTCTATTTACAAGATTTAAATTTGATTTTGTTATGAAATTTTGGTTTTTTATAGTCATTCTTATTTCAATAGCAATATTTTTTAATTCCTTTTTTCCAGATGAAAAATACATTTCGCTTTTGGCCCTTATTTTTGCACTTCCGTTAGCGATTATGAAAGTTTATAGGAGAAGTTTTTTAATTCATAATTTAACTGAACTTGTAATTTATCCTTCAATTGCAGCAATATTTGTTCCTTTACTTAATATTTGGACAGTGATTATCCTTCTTATTTTAATTTCTATTTATGATATGTGGGCAGTTTGGAAATCTGGAATAATGCAAAAGATGGCAAAATATCAGATAAACCAACTAAAGATTTTTTCTGGATTTTTTGTCCCATATCTTTCAAAAAATATGAAATCAAATATAAAGGATTTGTCAAAATCAAAATTAAAAAACAAAAAAGTAAAAGCAAATGTTGCAATTTTGGGTGGAGGAGATGTTATCTTTCCAATAATAACTGCAGGGGTAGTTTATATAACAGATAAAATTTCTCTTCCTTTTGGATGGTTCCCAAATTTTGTATTTGAGGGGGGATTTTGGCCTGCAGTATTTGTAATTTTAGGGGCAACAATGGGGCTTTCTTATTTGTTTTTCTTTGCAGAGAAAAAGAAATTTTATCCTGCAATGCCATTTATTTCATTAGGAATGTTGTTAGGATTAATTGCAAGCCTAATTATCTTTTAGATAGATTTAAATTACTTCTTTTTTGTATACATTTCTATAAAAATAAGTCTATATTAAATATTTTATATTGTTCCCACTATTAAAAAGTAACATAATAGAAACATTTATAAATCCCTAGTGAATAGTGAAAATATGAAGAATTCACTATATTTCAAGATAAATAGGGACATACTCAGAAATAGGAGTTTTATATAAAATGTTAGTCAAGCAGGAATTAATCAACAAAATCAAGGATTATTTTGATTTGAATGTTTATGAAACAAAAGTTTGGCTTGCTTTAATTGGAAAAGGAACAGCTTCTGCAGGCGAGATTGCAGAAATTTCAGGAGTTCCAAGAAGCAGAACTTATGATGTTTTAGAAACTCTTGAAAAAAAAGGTTTTGCAATAGTTAAAATTGGGAAACCAGTTAAATATCTAGGTGTAAAACCAAGAATGATTTTAGAAAAACTTAGAAACAATGTAAGAACATATGCAGAAGAAAGAATTCAAAGCCTTTTGAATATAAAAGATACAGAAGAATTTATTCAGCTTGAACAATTATACACCGGGGGAATTGAACCTATAAAAAGAGAAGAGATAACTGCAGCATTAAAAGGAAAATCAAATATTTCAAATTATCTTAGGGAAATAATAAGAGAATCTTCAAAAGAGGTTGTTATATGCACAAATGCAAAGGATATTCTTTCAAAAGAAAAACTCTTCAAGCAAACATTTGAAGTATTGAAGAAATCAAATATAAAGATAAAATTATGCTTATCGGGAGAGGATAAGTTAATAAAAGAAGCAGAAGAAAATTTTGGAATAAAAGTAAAAAGAACAGATATAAATGCAAAGTTCTTTATAATTGACAGAAATCAAGTTTTATTTTATTTATCTCAACCAGAAGACAAAGAAGAAATTGCAATTTGGCTTAATTCAGATTTTTTCGCAGAGGCTTTTACTTCTTTGTTTGAACTTGCTTTTGAAGGAGGAAAAAAATAAAATGAACCAAGAAGTAATTTTCTTTGCAGGAGGAAGAAATTCTCCAAAAAACAAGGTTGTTCTTGTTAATGAAACAATTGGCAATGTCTTAAAAATGTTAGGGGCAACAAACGTAAATCATTCTTATCTTCTTTCAGAAGGTTTCCCAACAGAAGCTTATAGCTATTACAAATTTAATGGATTGGGAATAATTGCCACTTTTTTAAAATTTAATAATAAAGAATGCACACTTTCTGTTAATTTTTCAGGTTTTGAAGAGAAACCCGAGATTTTAGATAAATTAAAGACATACTTAAAATACACCTTTAAAAAATTTCTTTATTAATCCGATAAATTTTTTATTTAACTTCTTTTAAGGATAAAATATTCATATCCCTCATTTTCTTTTTATTTTTAGTCTTCCAAATATTAACAAATTCCTTTAGAGTAAAATTAATTTTCCAGCGCGAATAGATTTTATTGTTCTTTGAAAAAGTTGTTTTATGTTCTTTTTTAAATCTCAAAACATTTTTTTTATCACTTAAAAAAGGACCTTCTGAGATTATTTCTCCTTTGTTTTTTGCAACAAAAAAATATCTTGCAGATTTTTTATTGTTATAATTAAATCCTTTTTCCTTAATTATAAAGAGCTTGCTAATTTCTTGTTCTAGATGATTATAAAATTTCATTAATTTGCTTCCAGCAATATCCCCCTCTTGTTTGTTTGTTTCTGTTTCAAGAAGTATAAATTCATCTTTATTTTTTAAAGCACTTTCTTTTATTTTATCCAAATCCATCTTTTTATCTTCAAAAAAACTTAAAGAAGGGCTTTTCAGAAATTCTATACAAGTTTTTTTAAATTTTTCATAAGTTGCATAAGAAAGCGCAGCTAAAGCATTTCTTTGTTTATACGTTGGGTCAATCAGTATTATTGGAGAATTTAATTTGGAAGTATTTAAATCAATTAAAACATTTTTTTTGTTTTTGAACTTTTTTTCAATGTCTATAATTTCTTTTTCTTTCTTTATCTTGGAGATTGCTCTTATAAAATTAAAAAACCCCTTATAATAATAAACAAGAAGCTCAAGGGAATATCCAGAAAATCCAGAAATATAAGATTCTGCCCCATAACATTTATTTGCATAGCAAAATGCTTTTGCTATTTTTATCTCGTCTAAAATTTTTTTAGATTTTATTTTACTATTTATGTATTTTACATGAAAATAAGACAAATCGGTAATATTTTCATATTCTTCTGGTCTATTTATTTTTCTTACAGGGATTAATTCGATAAAGAAATTTTTACCAGAATTTACTCTGAAATAATCTCTTGAACCATGAATTTGGGTGAAAGCTATTTTATTTAATACTTTTTTTGTAATATTGGACAATTCTTCATTCTTATACTTTTTATCATATCTTATAAAAATATCAATGTCATATTTTCCTTTTTTAATTACCGTCCCCTTTGCGAAGCTTCCTCCTGTAAAGATTTCTGCATTAATGTTAAACTTTTTTAAATTATTTTTTAATTCAGATAAAAACTTCTCTGTGTAAGACTTTATTTCCTCTAAATCTTCTTTAGTTGGTTCTATTCTTTTAAGGACTTCTTCAAGAATCTTCTCATTTCTTTTCATCTGGATTTTGTATCTCCTTTAAATCTCTTACATTCCTTTGTAGAGTGGACGCCAAATCAATTAAATATTTTCCTTCATCTAATTTATAAATAAGAGGTCTTTTTTTGTTAAAGACATTTACAATATCAATTTCGAATTTTCCTTCTCCAATAACTCTAACAGATTCTAAATCCAATATAACTGGAGTATCTTCTTCAACTGTCCCGATTATTTCTCTTATGTCATTTTCTATGGAGTTCCTTTCCTCTTCAGGGATTTCTATTTTCCTTTCTCTTATTTTCTCAAGTTGCTCTTGTTTAACATAGAAAAAGAATCTTCCTCCGCATGAGCTGCAGCCTTCTAGTAATTCCTTGCTACCGAGGGGAATAATTCTGGCGCATTTAACACATTGGTGTGGCATTTTAATTTGAGTATATTTAATTAGCCAATAGCAAATTAAGAGTGCCATTGGCATAAAGATAAATTAAGTGAGGTATTTAAAATTTTATATTGAATATGCCGTTATTTGCTTAAAAGAAGCTCGATTTTCTTCGGATTTCTCTTTATTTCTTTTACAATTGTTGCAGGACCAATTATTGTTATTGCTCCCAAATCTCCACCACTTAATGCATTTACAATACCACTTTTCATTTTATTAAAGATATTATTCTCTCCATTTCCTGAAAGAACAGCAAGCTCTATGCCCTTAAATTCTTTAACATGCCCAATCATAGCCATCGTATCCCCAATTAATCTGGCTTCTTCCTCTGCCTTTAATCTTCCCTGGAGAATTAAGATATTATTTCCAAGTACAATTGCTAATATTTTTCTTATTCTTTCATTGCTTCCAAGTTCTTTTATTTCAGAATAAGGAAGAAATTGTATTGAAAATCCCCTTATCTTACCAAGGTCCTTGTTGTTTCCTCTTTTTTTGCTCATCTTATATTAAAGTGAAATATATTTTTTAAATCTTTTTTACGAGTTTAAATATTGATTCATAAAATTCTTCGAAGTTTTTTCCTTCTTTTGCACTTATTCCAACAACATCATATTCTGGGAATGCTGCTTCAATTTTCTTTATGTCTGCTTTTTTTAAATCTATTTTATTTCCAACAATTAAGACAGGTATTTTTCTTGCAACAAGATTTCCTATTATAGTTATGTTTACTTGATTGTAGGGGTTTTCTGTAGCATCCAAAACAACCACCACAACATCCATATCATCAATCCATTTTATGCTTTCAATAACCCCCTGAGTTGCTTTTTTTGCTCTTTCTTTTGCATCTTTCTTTTTCATATTATATTTGAGAAATTCTTCATAATCAATTTTTGTAGCTATTCCAGGAGTGTCAATCATTTTAAACATCAACGTTTTTCCCCTAAATTTTATTTCAACTTTCTCTTTAAACTGAACATTTTTGGTTTCGTGAGGAATTTTGCTAACTTCTCCCATTTCCTCTCCAGTAAAGTCCTTGCATATCTTATTTGCAAGGCTAGTTTTCCCAGCATTAGGGGGTCCGTAAAATCCAAGTTTTATTTCTTTTTTATTTTTAAATAAACTTGAAAATATCTTCTTAAAAAAGTTGCCGAATATTTTTATCTCCATTTTGAAATACCTCTTGTATTTTTAAGCTTCATCATATATTTTTGTAAAAAAGGTTTATTAAACTTTTGTGTGATAAATTTCTTATTTTTTTGGATATTTATCAGGATTTTTTTCTATGTCTTCAAGTATTTTTTTAAAAGGTCTTTCAATTATTCCAGCTATTTTCTTTCCTTCATATTTGTTTAAAGCATAGTTTATTTGTTCTCTTCTCCATTTTGCTTTTTTTAAATTTTTCATAATGTTTTCTCTGCTCATTCCTTTCTTTTTAGAAGTCTGTATGTAAGTCATGATATTATAAAGATTGTTTCTATTTTTGAACAGCGCATTTTCATATCTTCTTCTATACCATAGTTGTATTCCTGCATAAATAATTCCCGCTATTACAAGTATTAAAAATATAATTAACCCAAATAACATCAACAAATAAATAGGTTTCCATTCTTGTATTGGTCCAAGAATTTCTATGTTTTCAAGAGGGGGCGCAATAAATACTGGTAATGTTATAAAGCTAACATCTTCTTTTGTAGAGAAAATTATTTCAGAAACTCCTTTTAGTTCTATGTAAATATACCCCTCTGATTTTTTTTCAGAGTAATCATTTCCAAAATAAATGTCCCCCAAGTCTTCAATTATAAAATATGCATCGTTTTTAAGTTCCCTTTTATCAAATTCAAAATCAAAGATTTTTAAATTGAATTGATTTGTTTCATTATACTTAATTAGGATTTCTTTAAACGTTACTTTTGTTTGAAGATTGTTTGAATACCAAGCATTTAATGCATTCTTGTATTTATCTGAATTTTCCGAAGTATAATTTCCATTTCCAGCAATTGACGCTAAA
>JAKLDD010000002.1 GCA_022703705.1 Nanobdellota archaeon | reverse complement strand
AACACCCCTTCTTTAGTCAAGGCAGCAAATCTTATTCCAACTGGTAAATTAATTAATGCAGAAATTAAAGCCATATGTTCTTTTCCATCTCCACTTGCTATTGAAAGTGCAACTTCTGTCCCGCTTATTTTTCCCTTTAATTTTTTTGAAAATTCTTCTTTTAATTCTTTAATCTTTTTTGTTAAGTCAATTTTGATGAATTCAAATTTTTTATCGTGTGTAAATCCTGCCCCAAATTCGTCCCCTAAAACAATTATATTATCCCATTCTCCAAATTTCATTAATCCAGAAACCTGCCCCCATGTTCCTTTTCCTGATGAAAGTAATGCTACTAATTCCATACTTTTGAAATTCAATTTCAATTTATAAGCATTATTGCAATCTAAAAACAAGATATACAAACCAGAAGACTTAAAAACTCAAAAAAACATAAAAAATCAATCGTTTGAACCATATCGCGTTGGAATACATTCTATATCCAAAACGAATAATGTGGGAGATTAATATAGAAAATGGCAGAACTAGAAACTGAATTAAAAAAAGGTTTATCTGAATTAAGAAAAACCAAAGAAAGAAAATTTGATCAAACAGTTGATTTAATTGTAAATTTACAGAAATTTGATGTTAAAAAAAGCAATGTAAATATTTTTGCAAGTATCCCCCATAAAATAAAGGATAAAAAAATAGCAGGATTCTTGGAAGTTAAAAACAAAGATGTTGAAACAATTACTCCAGATGAATTCAAGAGATATTCTGATAAGACAAAAATGAAACATTTAGTTTCTACTTATGATTTCTTTATAGCTCAGGCAAGCTTAATGCCAAGTGTTGCTACCAATTTCGGTAGAGCTTTGGGCCCAACAGGAAAAATGCCTTCTCCTCAATTAGGAATAATTTTGAATGCTGATGAAAAAATAATTAAAGAACTTAAAAACAAAATAAATACAAGCATAAAAATAAAAGTAAAAGAACCAAGTGTAAAAATTCCCATAGGAAAACAGAGTATGAAGGATGAAGATATTATTGAAAATATAATGTCTGTTTATAATTTGCTTCTTAAAAATCTTCCTAGGAATAAAGAAAACATAAAAAATGTTGAAATAAAGCTCACAATGACTAAACCTTATAAAATACATATAAAATGACAGCAAAATCAACTCATATTTCAGAAGGAAAAAGAACAGTAGTTGGAGAACTATCTGAACTTTTTAAAAAACACAAAACAGTTTTAATTGCATCTATAAAAAATATACCTGGATCACAATTTCAAGAAATAACAAAAAAATTAAGAGGAAAAACAGTTGTAAAGGTTCCAAAAAAGAACCTTGTTTTCAAAGCAATTGATTCTTCTAAAGATGTTGAAATTAAAAAAATTGAAGAAAAAATAGATAGAGATTTTGCTTTATTATTTTCAAACATGGATTGTTTTGATTTGGCAATGGAATTAATAAAAAATAAAAGTCCTTCAAAAGCAAAAGCAGGACAAATTGCTCCTTTTGATATAGAAATTCCTGCTGGACCTACAGATTTAGTTCCAGGACCTGCAATTAGTGAGCTTGGTGCATTGGGGATACAAATTCAAATTGAAGGGGGGAAAATAACAATCAAAAACCCAAAAATAGTTTGCAAAAAAGATGCAAAAATCCCAAGCAATGTTGCTGATATGATGAGCAAATTAAATATAAAACCATTTACAATTGGATTTATTCCTGTTGCAGGTTTTGATAATGAAAAGAAAATACTTTATTCTGAGATAAACATTAATCCTGAAAAAACTTTGCAAGATTTCAAAGAAGCTTATGGAAAAGCATTGCCTTTTGCAGTAAATATTGGATATGCTACTCCTGAAACAATAACTTTCTTAATAGGAAAAGCAGGAATGCATGAAAAAGCAATTGAAAAAATAACTCAAACTCCTGAATTAAATTCTAGTTCAGCAGAGGAAACAAATTAAAATGGAATACATATATGCGGCACTTTTGTTGCACAAAATTGGAAAAGAAGTTAGTGAATCTAACATAAAAAGTGTTGTTGTAGCTGCTGGCGCACATGCAGATGACTCAAAAATAAAGTCACTTGTCGCTAGTTTGAAAGACGTGGACATTGCAAGTGAATTAGCAAATGCTAGTTTGGTTGCTGCTGCTCCTGCTGGCTCAGCTCCTGCTGAAGCAAAGAAAGAAGAAGCACCTAAAGAAGAAAAACACGAAGCTGCAGCAGAGGGACTTAGTGCACTTTTCGGTTAATTTTAAATTTTTTAAAAGTAACTAAGCCCTTTACACTTTGATAGTTTGCACACGAAACAAATACAAAAGAAAACTAACGGCAAGCACAAATGTATTTTCAATTATAATAATTCTTAAAATGACAAAGCAAATCTCTAAAGGAAAATATAATCTATTCCTTGAATTAACTGAACAATTAATAGCATTCAAAAGCTCTGCGAGAATATTTGAGGAATTATATAAAAATTCTTTAGAAACTATTATGGAAGAGGGTAAAATTCACTTATTTAGATATATTCCTTTGAACTGGCCGTCAAAATTTAAGGCAACAGGGGAATTTAATGGCACTAGCGAAGAGGATAAAAAAATAAGTTTAGAATATCTGATTTCTGGAGATAAAAAAATATTGAAAAGCAATTTAAAAATAAATCTTCCTGAGAAACCGATTATCTTAGAACTGTTAAAAGAATGTAATACATCTGATATAGGCTCTTATACAAAAAACGAGATAAAAATAAAAAAAATAGATAATATAAAAAACGGAATAGTAAGAGAAATTGAATGTTTTGGGATACCTTATAAGTTAATTATAAAATCAAACAAAGAAAGCGAAATAATAAAATATTAACTTATTTCGCAAATCCAACTTTCTTTAAAATTTCTTTTCCCATAATTTTTCCCAAAGAACCATTTTTACATTCTTTTTCACAGAATTTTTTTGCAACAGGATTTTCACTGCAATTATAAAATAAAACAGGAACAGGGTCCGCAGAATGAGCTTTCAACTTGCAAGGAGTAGAATGATCTCCAGTAACTAAAATTTTTATTTTATTTTGTGGGGCAACGCTCCTTAAGTACTTGAAAAGAGTTATATCAATATATTCAAGCATTAATTTTTTTTCAAAAGGTTTATTGTCATGTCCAGAAGTATCTGTTTCTTTTAAATGAATATACAAATAATCTGCCCTTTTAAGATTCTTTTTTAATACATTTATAGAATGTTTGCATGCTCTTCTTAATCCTTTCCATAAATTTTCATAAGAATCAATTCCTTCTAATCTAGGGTATTCAAAAGAATAATTTTTCATTCCAGAAACACTTGAAAAACCAATTTCTAAAGGCATATAATTTGCAGAAATCCATTTTTTATATTGCTTTAATTTTGGGGGTTCAATACCTGCCCCCCTAAGCATAAGGTAATTTGCAGGCATTAATCCTTTTCTTATTCTTTCCAAGTTAATTGGATGGTTGTTTAAAACTTCAAAAGCTCTTTCCAAAAATTCATTTACTAAATTTACTGTATATTGGGTATTTTCATCATCATCTAAGGGTTTGCATCTCTGAACCTTGTTAATGCTTTCATTTTTACCCTGAATATAAGTATAATCATTTCCAAGAAAATTATCAGAAAATCCTCCCCTAAACACCAATGCTCCCCTATGCTGAACAGTAGGTTTAAAAACAAATTCGCAAGGCATTTTTATTTTATTGAGTGCTTTTGCTAAAATAATTGCTTCTTCTGTTGTTAAAGTTCTTCCAACTCTTCTATCTAAAATATTTCCAGAGTTTAAATTATCTATTGTTGCAAAATTAGCCCTAATTGCCAAATCTCCCCTAGTTAATTTTAAATCGGTCCCTCGCGCTTCAAGTTGCCCCCTTGTACTTGAAATTAAATCATTGCCAAAAAGAGAGACAATTGCTTCATCTGATTCTGGTATGAATCCGGGTTTAACAGGATGCACATACCCTAATTCTCCTCTTGCAGCTAAAAAGTCCATATTTGGAGTTTGTGCTGCCTCTAAAGGAGTTTGTTCATTTAGAAGTTTATGAGGTAAATCTCCCAATCCATCTAAGATTACAAATATCCCTTTCATTTAATAAACTCCTGTTTAGCAAATGAGTTAGAAATTTCCAAATTCAAGGGTAAGTTTCTTTTCATTCCATAAAAATAAAGCTTCTTTTATTTATAAAAATTTGGATAAACATCCAGTAACAACATGGTTAAGATTATAAATATAGAACTTCTTGTTCCAGAATGTTCTCAAAACTAAAAGAAAAGTTAAAAAATTGGACTCAAGAAATTATAAAAAAGAAAGTTGTAGACGAAGTTGAAAAAAAAGCCAAAGAAGAAATAAAAGAAAAAAAGAAAGAAGAAAAAGTCAAGAAGAAATTAACAAAAGAGAAGAAAAAGGAAGAAAAAGAACAAAAAAAGAAAAAGGAAGAAAAGGAAGCTGAGAAAATTCAAGAGGAAATTAAGCCTGTTGAAACTCACGAATTGATTATTCCTGAGAAAAAAGAATTTGATGAAGAAGAAAGAAAAATTGGGGAGCAAATAATAGAAGATATAAAAAAAGAAGAAGAAAAAGCCGGTTTTTTCAAGAAAGTTTTTTCAAAGATTACTAAGATAAAGATATCAGAAGAAGAATTTGAAGAATATTCTAAAGAATTAGAAATGCTTTTGATTGAGAATAATGTTGCTCTTGAAGTTGCTGAAAAAATAACTGAGATGCTTAAAGAAAAAATAGTTGGAAAAGAATTTCTCAAAAAAGAGATTGAAGCCCAGATTAAATTTGCATTTGAAGATATAATAAGAGAAATTCTTATAGAACCCTTTGATTTAATTGAAAAAATAAAATTAAAAAAAGCAGAAAATAAACCTTATGTTATTCTATTTTGCGGGATAAATGGGACAGGAAAAACAACAACAATTGCAAAAATTGCAAAATTGCTGAATGCCGAAAAATTATCTTGTGTTTTTGCTGCTGCAGATACTTTTAGGGCAGCTTCAATAGAACAAATAAAACAACATGGTGAAAAGCTAAATGTCAAAGTTATTGCGCATGAGTATGGAGCAGACCCTGCAGCAGTTGGTTTTGATGCAATAAAATATGCTGAAAAAAACAAAATAAATGTTGTTTTAATAGATACTGCAGGAAGAATGTATACTGAAAAAAATTTAATGGCCCAGATTTCAAAAATAGCAAAAATCTGCAAACCAGATACAAAAATATTTTTAGGAGAAAGTGTAACAGGAAATGATGCAACAGAACAAGCAAGAAATTTTAATGAAACAATTGGAATAGACGGAATAATTTTAAGTAAAGCAGACATTGACGAAAAAGGGGGAACTGCTCTTAGTGTGGGTTACATCACAAAAAAACCAATATTATTTTTAGGAACAGGGCAGGAATATGATAAATTAGAATCTTTTGATAAAGAAAAATTTATTGAAAAATTAGGGCTAAATAAAGGAGAAGAAAATTAAACGCCGTAACCAGGAATCGAACCTGGAAGCCCTTTCGGACCGCGATACTTGGATTTATCCTAGTAAAGTAAGCTTAAACAATTTCCTCGGAGGCAATTAGAAATTGCCTTTCAGTGTTTTGAGGAAGTTTAAAAGAAACTAGAGAGTTTCTTTTATTTCCAATCGCGTGGAGTACCATTGTCCCATTACGGCTTAGATATTTTTAATAATTGGGGTATTAAAATCTTTCAAAATTCTCAAAAACCCAAACTTTATTAACCTGTAACCTGCTATTTTTTCTATGCTGGAAAAATTAGGACAGACAATAAAAAAAGCCACAGACAAGATAGCTAATGCTATATTTCTTGATAAAAATCTTGTTGATTCTATTATAAGGGATTTACAAAGAGCATTAATTGAAGCAGATGTAAACATTAGTTTAGTTAAAGATTTATCAGATAAAATAAGAAAAAGTGCATTAGATGAAAGAATAAAAGGAATTGAAAAAAAAGAGCACATAATCAAACTTCTTCATGATGAACTTGTAAGCATTTTAGGAGATTATAAACCTCTTAAGTTAAATACAGGACAAAATAGAATAATTTTATTGGGATTATATGGGGCAGGAAAAACAACTACAATCGCAAAATTAGGGAATTGGTATGCAAAAAGAGGAAAAAAAGTTGCTCTTGTAGGATTAGACGTTCATCGTCCTGCAGCAAGGGAGCAATTGCAGCAATTAGGAGAAAAAAACAACTTAAATGTTTTTGTCAATTTTGAAGAAAAAGACGCTGTTAAAACTTGGAAAAAATGTGAAAAAGAAAAAAA
This sequence comes from Nanobdellota archaeon, assembly GCA_022703705.1. Taxonomy (GTDB): domain Archaea; phylum Nanobdellota; class Nanobdellia; order Pacearchaeales; family GW2011-AR1; genus MWBV01. Next base: position 70,760 of record JAKLDD010000002.1, on the reverse strand, counting down.
ATTCAAAGAATATGATTTAATTTTAATTGATACAGCGGGAAGGCACACTTTAGACAAGGAACTTGTTCAGGAAATAAAAACACTTGGTAAGGAAATAAAACCTACTGAAACAATTTTAGTTATGCCTGCTGACATTGGGCAAGCAGCAAAAAAACAAGCTAGCGAATTTCAAGAAGCATTAAAGATTTCTGGAGTAATAATAACAAGGATGGATTCCACGGCAAAAGGGGGTGGGGCATTAACAGCTTGTGGGGAAACCAAAGCAGGAGTTTATTTTATAGCAACTGGTGAAAAGATAAATGATATAGAAGAATTCAATCCAGAAAATTTTCTTTCAAGAATGCTGGGGATGGGAGATTTGCAAGGTTTGCTTGAAAAAATAAGATTAGTTACAGATGAAAAACAGCAAGAAAAAATGCAAAAAAAACTTGAAGAAGGAAAACTTTCTCTTGAAGATGTTATTGAGCAAGTAAAATCAATGAACCAAATAGGGGGATTTGATAAAATAAAAAATATGATTCCTGGATTGGGAAATGCAAAAATTCCAGAGGAATTAATTGGGGCGCAAGAAGAAAAAGTAAAGAAATGGGAGCATATTTTAAAATCAATGACTCCAAAAGAAAGAGAAAATCCCGAACTTTTAAAAAAACAAACTTCAAGGATATCGCGAATTGCAGAAGGGGCTGGAGTAAACAATTCTGATGTTCGTGCATTATTAAAGCAATATGATATGCTTCAGGATATGCTTAAGGGAGGAGTTGACAATATGGATCTGTCGCAAGGTTTCTCTCAAAAACAAATGCAAAAAATGATGAAAAAATTCGGAAAGAAAAAAATGATGAGGTTTAAATAAGCAAATGAAAAAAACAAAATACATTCTTTTAATTGCAATTTTCATTATCTCATTTTTAGCTTCTGCTATACTTTCATTTATTCCTGCAGAAAAAGCATGCGGGGGAACTCAAACAACTTGTTATGTTGTACAAACTTCAGAATATGAGAAAACCTTAGGAGTAAATAATAGCTATTTGGGCTTAATTGCTTTTCCAATTCTTTTAATTCTTACATTTTCCCACATAAAAAAACCTAAAACATACAAAAAACAAATTATCTTTTTTGGAATATTGGGAGGAGCATTATTTGCAATTTATTTTTTATATCTTCAATTTTTTGTAATAAAAGCATTATGTAGGTATTGTATGGTGGTGGATATTGGAGCATTATTAAGTTTGAGTATAATCTCGCTATGGAAAGAAAAGAAATCAATTCAATACCTGAATTAATCTCACAGGGTGCAGAAGCAAAAATCTTTCTTGATAAAAAAAAGAATTTGATAATAAAGAATAGGCTGTCTAAATCTTACCGTCTCCAAGAATTAGATAAAAAAATAATAAAAGGAAGAACAAAATCTGAAATTAAATTGCTAATTAAAGCAAATCAAATCATTAATGCTCCTCTTCCAGGAAAAAATACTGAAGAAAACAAAATAATTATGCCTTATGTTAAAGGAAAAAAACTTTCAGATAACCTTAATAATTTTTCTCTTGAAAAACAAAAAGAAATTTTGGAAAAAATAGGAAAATCAATTGCAATACTTCATAAATCAGATATAATACACGGAGATTTAACAACTTCTAATATGATTCTAACTAAAAGCAATGAAGTTTTCTTTATAGATTTTGGATTAGGATATATTTCTAAAAAAATAGAAGACAAGGCAGTAGACTTACATTTATTAAAACAAGCACTTGAAGCAAAACATTTCAAAAATTGGGAGATTCTTTTTCAAAAGTTTAAAGACGCTTATTCAAAAAATTATTTTGAATCAAAACAAATATTTGAAAGATTAATTGCTGTTGAAAAAAGAGGACGTTACAGGCATTAGAACATTCTAAATTATTGCACATAAATTTATAATAGTTTATTCTTATTTTTACTAACAATGAAAAAAAAGCTAATATCACTTATTCTTGCAGGAACCCTATTCTTATTTTCCCCATTAGATTTTACAAATAAAAAAAATAATTTAAATTCTTCTGATAATCTTGAGAAAATTATTTTAAAAAAAGAAAATCCTGTAATTAAGGGTATAGAAAAAGAAAAAACAGAGATAAATAAAGAAAAGGATTTTCCTAAATCGAAAGAAACAAATTATATTGAATTAGTAATAGCAGATATAAATAAAAAAGAGGAAGAATATCTCTATGAGCACACTAAATCTATTAAAATATTTAATAATGAAAAAAATTTGGAAGATTCCATAATATCTACTTTAAAAAAAAGAGATCATACCTATAGAAAAGATAATCCAGTTAATGAGCATTATAATCAAATAAATAATCTCTCCTTAAAACAAAAAAAGGCAATTTATCTAATGTTAGATGCGCTTAAAGATTCTTCTTTTGTAAATAATATTAGAAATATAATCCAGGAAGATTTAATAGACAATTATTCAGAAAAAGGGGGAATAGTGGAATTTAAAGAAAATAACAAAATAAATTTAAGGAGCATAGAAAGTGCAGGTAATGAAGAAAAAAAAGCAGCTAAGGACACTTCCAATAATGAAGGGTATTCTGTTTCTCTGGAAGCATATTGCTCAAAGAAAATTGGATATTTCCATTTGCATTCTAGCAAGTATAATGAAAGTAAATTTGCAGGACCCAGCTCCACAGATGAGTATGTTATAGAAGAAAGTTTAAAAATTTCAAATTTAATAAATGAGTTTATAATTACCTCTTTAAAAAAAGGAGAATTTAATATGGATTATATTGGGGTTGATATTTCTAAAAGTAAAAAAGCAATAACAATTGATTTGGGAAATTACATCTATGATTCATTAAATTTAGAATAATTTTTCTCAAAAAAATTTAAATACCCCTTTTAAATGATTTTAAGATGATTAGAATTTTTTCATTTCAAAAAAATAAATTAGAAGAAATCCAGCCAGATAAATTAAAAAAAAGCCAAAAAATAACTTATTGGGTGGATTTAGACTGCTCCAATTCAAAAGAGGTTGATGTGATAAAAGATTTTTTTGATATTCATCCAACAGCAGAAGAGGATATTTTGTCAAATCAAACAAGAATAAAATATGAAGAATTCGAAGAGAATACTGCGATAATATTTCAGGGAATAGATAAATTTGAAGCTTTAAACATAATAACCTATAATCTTTCTTTTATATTCGGGGAAAATTATTTAATAACCTCTCATTTTGAGAAAAATGGAAATATAGACTATTTAATAAATAATCCAAAAAAGTTAGAGCATCTTATAAAAAAAGGGAAAGATTATGTTCTCCACTATATTTTAGATAAAGAAGTTGATAAAGCTGTAAGAATAAAATCTGAGATTTTTGAAGGATTTAAACAATTAGAAAGAAATTTTATAAATAATTCTGAAAAAGAAAGTTTAAAAGAATTGTTTAAAAAAGAATTGATGATTTTAGAAACAAGGCAATTAATGGAATCTGTTACTGACCTTTGTTTATACTTAACAAAACCTACTGACAATTACATTTCAGAAAATCTACTTCCATATTTTCGCGATGTATATGACCACTCTTTTAAAACAACAGAATCACTAAAAAGCATGCTTGGAAGAATAAATGGTATGAGGAATGCATATCAATCAATAACATCAAATAGATTAAATGAAACAATGAGAAATTTAACTGTAATCATGGCGATTATGATGCCGCTTACCCTTATAACCGGTTTTTATGGAATGAACATAAAATTGCCTTTTCAAAATGATATGAATATCTGGGTTTGGGCGATTGTTTTTATGATTGTGATCTCCATGTTTATGTTCTTTTTATTTAGAAAATTGAACATAAAATTAAAGGATTGATTATTTCAAATAGCCCCACTCGGATTCGAACCGAGGTCCCGGCCTTTCTCCATTACTTAATAACACCAAAGGGCCGTATACTTGACCACTGTACTATGGGGCTTTTTGCACTATAAAAGCAACTTTAAGGAATTTAAAAGGCTTTTGAAATTAAAAATGATGATTAAAAATAATAGATTATATAATCACTCCAAAGAAAACAACAAGCTTTAAAAAACCCCTTTACGAAATACTAAGATGCCAAAAAAAATGGAAAAAAATGAAGAATCAGAAGAAAAACAGAAAAAATTAAGCCTAGAAGAATATGAAAAAAAAATAATAGAATTGTCTGATAAAGGATTAACTGCTGAAAAAATAGGGGAAGAACTAAAAAAGCAGGGAATTCATCCAAAAGAATATAATAAAAAAATATCTAAAATTTTGGGCAAAAAATATGTTGATCCTGAATTAAAAAATACTGAAAGAAAATTAACCAGAATAGAACAACATTCTAAAAAGAATAAACAAGATAAAAGAGCTATGAGGGAAAGAAGTAGAGTATTCTCTCAGATTAGAAAAATAAAAAAATATCTAAAAAAAGAGTAAATAAATTCTTAAACTAAAAATGAAAAGAGGAGAAGAGAAATTTGAAAAAGAAATTAACGCGATTTCAGAAGAATTCTTCGAAAAGATAAATAATCAAGAAGTTTGCATAGTGAGCCATTTTGATACAGATGGTATTACCTCTGCCAGCATAGTTGTCTCTACATTAAAAAAATTAGATAAAAGATTTTCTCTTAAAATTGTAAAAAGTTTAAATGAGCAATTTATAGAAGAACTTCCTAAAGACAAAATAATTCTGTTTTTAGATTTAGCTTCTGGGAGTCTTAGACATATTGAAAAAGCAAAATTAAAAGAAGTTTTTATAATTGACCATCATGAATTAACTTCAAAAATCCTTCCTGAAAATGTAAAAATAATAAATCCTCACTTGGAGGGTAAACAAAAAATAAGCGCCTCTGGACTTGCATACTTGTTTTGCAAAGAAAAAAATAAGGAATATAAAGAACTTGCAAAACTTGCTGTTTTAGGAATGATTGGAGATTGCTTGGAAAAAGAAATAGATTTCTTAAACCATGGAATTCTTGAAGAAAGCGGAGTTCAGAGAAAAAGAGGACTTTTAATCTATCCTTCAACTCGTCCGATAAATCGTGTTCTTGAATATTCTTCAAACCCCTATATTCCAGAAGTAACAGGAAATATTAAAGGAGTGCTTGAATTGCTTAGGGAAGTGGGAATAACTCCTGAAAATGGAAAATATAAGAGTCTAATTGAACTCAATGAAAAAGAAATGGAAAAACTAACCACTGCTATTCTTCTTAGGAATGCAAAAATAAAGAGCAAGGAGTTGGTGGGGGATATTTTTCTTATAAAAATGTTTAATAAATTGGAAGATGCAAGAGATTTAAGTGCAGTAATAAATGCTTGCTCCCGTTCTGGAAAACCAGAACTTGCAGTCCAATACTGCTTGGAGATATCTGCTGCAAAAAAGAATGCTGAACTTACCCATATAAAATACAAACAAAATCTTATAACAGGATTAAATTATATAACAGAAACAGAAAAAATATCCGGAAAAGGATTTGTAATAATAAATGCTAGAGATAGGGTAAAAGATACTATGATAGGCACAATTGCCAGCATAATCTCAAATTCTGCAATATATGAAGAAGGCACAATTATAACAACAATGGCATATTTTGAAAATAAAATAAAAGTCTCTGCAAGAACAGCTGGAAAAGAAGGAAGAAATATCCGAGAACTTCTTAGCAAAACCATCGATGTTATTGGGGGAGAAATTGGGGGGCATGAACATGCTGCAGGGTGTATAATTGACCAAGAAAAAGAAAATGAATTTATTGATTTGCTTAAAAAAAATTTAGAAGTTGAATTGGTGAAAATTTAAAAAAGATAACCTTTAAAACCAGATTATTTCTTGTTAAATTATGGCATTAGAAGAAGGAGAAATAGTATTGTGCACTGTAGAAAAAATAGTTGGAACAGTTGTTTTTGTAGTAATAGACAATGAAGAAAAAAGGGGGAGCATAATTTTGAGTGAAATTGCTCCTGGTAGAATAAGAAATTTAAGGGAGTATGTAATACCAAAAAAAAGAATAGTTTGCAAAGTATTAAGAACAAGTGGAGAAACAATTTCTCTTTCATTAAGAAGAGTAACTCAGAAAGAAAAAAAAGAAGTATTGGAAATTCATAATCAAGAAAAAAGTTACAATAGTATTTTAAAAAGTATTTTAAAAGAAAAAACTGATAAGGTGCTTGAAGAAATTTTAAAAAAAGAGAGATTATCCACTTTTCTACAAGAGGCAAAAGAAAATCCAAAAGAACTGGAAAATCTTGTTGGAAAAGAAGATTCTAAAAAAATATTAAATATTCTTAAAGAACAAAAGAAAAAAAAGACAATAATAAAGAAAATAATATTGCTAAGAACAACAGAACCAAGGGGGGTTGAATTGATAAAGGAAATACTTAAAAAACCAGAGAACATTGAAATTAAGTACTTAGCAGCAGGAAAATACTCCCTTAAGATAGAAAGTGAAGATGCTAAAAAAGGAGACCAAGAACTAAAAAACTTTATTGAAAAAATAGAGCAAAAAACAAAAGAATTAGGGGCATATTTTGAATTAAAGGAAAAATAAGTAAAAATATAAAAATGGAAGACAAATTTAGAGTAAAAATCATTGGAATAATGTTCAATCCAGCAGCAAGAAAGATTTTAGTTGGAAAAAATCAGGGAGACAGATATTTAAGTTTCTTGGAAGGGGATTTAAAATATGATGAGGAGCTGGATATTGGACTAAAAAGGGTTGCAAAAGAAAAAACAGGATACATTGTCCATAATCTTGGAGCAGTTTATGCAGAAAATAGATTAAAAGATAAGCAAGCCCTTCGTATTTATTTTTTATGTGAAGCTACAGAAGGAGAAGAAAAACCAGGTAAAAATGTTACAGAATTAAGGTGGATAAATCCAAAAGAAATTGAAAAACATTTAAGAAAGAAACTCCCACCAAGATTAAAAGGATATATCTTTGGACTAGGATGAAACTTAAATTCTACATTGATTCTGAAGGAAAAAAAATTTACACATTAAAAGAAGAAATAAATAGGATAAAAACAAAAGATGCCCATTATAAATTTATAAAAATCAGAGATGCTCCTCCTAGCAATTCAAATATTGTAAGAAGAAGATAATTATTTTATTGTTTTTATAGAATTGCCAAAATCTTCATTTAATCCGGTATCTAAAAGAAGTTTTATTAAATTTCCTTTTTCTAAACAAGAAAATCTTTTATCTGGAAAAAAATCACTTTGTTTAATGTTTTCTGGTATCCCATTATATAAATGAATTTTTTTATCATCTTTTCCAAAACATGCTCCTTGCAAATACTTGCTAAAACTATTATAATCTAAATTGAAAAAAAATTGTGATGTTGAAGGAGATAATAATTTATCACTAAAAGCAGTATGAATTAAAACATATTTATCATTAACTTTCATCTTTGCAAAATGTAAATCTTCAAATGGTTTGAATGTTTTCATAAAAAAACAAAATAAGAATCTACTTTTAAGGATTATTATACTCTAAAACAACTTCACTTGTTTTTCACCCCCAATCATCTCCCCATATTTTCCATCATACCCTGGCTTAACTTTAATCTTCCCTTCCCTATTCTCTAGAATAAGCTTAACCAGCTTTTCGTTATCTTTTAATTCATTGATTAAATTTTCTTTAGAGACATTAAGCAAAATATTAAATTCATTTTCAAATTTTTCAATAAGATTATTGTAAATCTCCCAAGTCTTTTTATTTTCTAATTTTGAAGAAATAGCAAATGCAATCAGCTCATGTAAAGGCAGCAAAGTGTAATATTTTTTTTTATTAATATTTTTAGTTATATCCTGATTACCAATTTCATTAACTCTGTTTGCAACACCTATAACAAGTGGTTTTCCACAAATAGGGCAAATCCCATTTATTTTTTTTGTTTCTTCTGGGGGGCTTGAAAAATTACAATCAATATGCCCATCCCAATGATATTTTCCATATGCCGGCTCTGTTTCAATTGTTCCAAGAATTTTATTTTCTCTTATTGCATTAATTATATCTTGAAAACTTTCAATTTTTTCAAAAATAGTTGCCTCTCTCCCCATTCTCCAGGGCCAAAAGCTATGAGAATCTGAAAAAGAAACAATTGCTTTATTATTTAATTCAGAAAGATGCCAATTCATTTCTGGATTACTGGACATTCCAGTCTCAATTGCATGTATATTTTTTTCCTCATTTCCAAATGCTTCTTTTAAACTATCAAAACCTGTTGAACTTCCAAAAATTCCAAACCATGGAGTCCAAACATGTGCGGGAATTATCTCTATTTTATCTGAAATTTCCCTTAAATCCCTTGCAAATTGTTCACATGAAATTTTGAATATTGGTCTCCCATCATAATCTCTTCTTCCTTTTGTATCCAAATATGAATTTATTTTATCTGCAATTTCAAAATTAGGAACTAATAATACCAAATGCACTCTTCTTCCTCTTCCTTGAGTATACATTAAGCTTATTTCACCTGTTAAGATAAATTTAAATCCATTTTTTGAATATAAAATCCCATTTTTTTCTTCTAAATTTTCTTTTAATTCCTTAAGCCATAAGGGATGAGTAAAATCTCCTGTTCCAATTAACCCTAATCCTTTTATTTTACCCCATTTTTCTAGATTTTCTATTGTAATATCTTTGCTACACGCTCTTGAAAATCTCGAATGAATATGTAGATCTGCAAACACCCCTTTGATTATTTCTACCATCTTCAAGAGTATAAACAAAACTTTTTAAACTATATTATAAAAATATACTTACAATGACAGAAGAAAAAGTTTTGGTTTTAATAAAACCCGACGCTATGGCAAGGAACCTTTCAGGAATAATTATTCATGATTTATCCCAACTAAAACTTAAAATGATTGGATTAAAGTTAGTTAGTGTTCAAAAACATTTGGCAGAAAAACATTATGAAGTGCATAAAGAAAAACCATTTTATCCTGATTTATTAAAATATATTATGGGAGAATATCATAATGTTCATTCAATTATTGCGATTGCTTATAACGGGGAAAACGCAGTACAAAAACTAAGAGAGTACATAGGTCTTAAGTATCCTGATGAAGCAGATCCAATAAGCTTAAGGGGAAGATATGGTAAAGTAAACTCAAAGACAAAGAACATTGATAATGTAATTCATGCATCAGACTCACCTGAAAACGGAGAAAAAGAAATATCTATCTGGTTTGACAAGGACGAATTGGTTGAATAAAATACTAAAAAGATTATTTCCCATAACATCCAATATAAAATTGTAAATTATCAATACAGTATTTTCTTCCGATCGATCTTATTTCTTCTTCATAATTATCTTCTGCAGACAATTTTCTTCCTTGCAAATCTGGATGAACGTTGCAATGATCATCAATTTCAAATGATTTAATTTTTATTCCAGCAATTTTATGCTTATCAAAAAAATCAGTTAATTCTTTGACCAAGCTTTTTCCTTTAGGAACTTGTTTAATGCTTAAATCTATTCTAAGATAAGTATTAATTAATGGTATTTCAAGTCTTCCCATTTTATTTTTCACTCCTCCTTATCACTAACACCACCAGCGGTAACATAATACACTGTCTCATTATCGGGTAGATTTGGCGAGTCAATTAATTTAGCAACCCTAGAACCTTGTTTTCCTCTTCTCAAATATAATCTGTAAGTAGATGCGTGTCCAACAATATTTCCTCCAATAGCGGTTGTTGGATCTCCAAACATCTGTGCAGGATTTGCCATAACTTGATTTGTAACATAAACTGCTAAATTATAAGTTTCAGCTAATTTCATTAAATCGTGCATATATCTATTCAATTTCTGTTGCCTGTCTGCTAACTGCCCTCTTCCTGCAAATTCTGCCCTAAAATGAGCTGTTAAAGAATCTACAATAAGAAGTTTAATTGGTTCTCCAGATTTAACCATCTCAGTAACTTTCTCCAAAAGCAACATTTGATGATCTGAGTTAAAGGCTCTTGCAACAAAAATATTTTTAAGAACCTTTTCAGAATTTGCTCCTAATGCATCTGAAATTTGTTTTATTCTAGCAGGTCTAAATGTTCCTTCTGTATCTATAAACACTGCTTTCCCATTTGCACCTCCCTGCTCAACTGGTAACTGAACTCTTACACTTAAGGTCAACCCCAGCTGAGTCTTACCAGAACCATATGCCCCAAAAGCTTCTGTAATAGCTCTGCTTTCAATTCCTCTCCCACCCAAAAGTTCATCAAAATTTTTACTTCCTGTAGTTATGTATGAAACATTAGATCTTCTTTGAGCATATTCCACCCCATCCTGAAATCCTAAATCAAGCATCTCACGTGCAGCCTGTATAGCCTTTCGTGCAACAGCAGGGCTTACACCAGAAATATCAGATATTACAGCAGGACTTGCAACAGCTAAAGACATTAAATCAAAAATTCCTGCTCCTTCAAGCTTAGCAGCAACAGCTGGCCCTATTCCAGGCAAATCAATCAAAGTTAATTCTTTGTCCCCTTTCTTTTTGGATTTCTTTTCTTCTTTTCCTTCAACCTCTTTTTCTTCTTCTATATCTTCTTTTTTAACTACCATCTCTCTCCAAAATACCCCCTCTTTATAAAGATTATTTGTGTAATAAATATATATTAAAAAAACTGCTCAAGAAAATGCTTTTCCTAAATCTAAAACAAATTTATCAAGAGTTCTCTTATTTTTACACCAAGATTTAACTCTCAAATTTGCATTTTCTTGAATCTGTGATTTAGAGTATTCTATTTCGCTAAATATTTTTCCATTATATAGTGTCCCAAATAGGCAAGGAATAATTTCTTCTTTTTTTGGTATATAAAATGCTCCAGTTAACATTAGTCCTGAATCCACAGAAGAATTGTCTCCAGAATATCTTTGCATAAGTCTTAAAATTTTACCATACTGGGAATTAACTTGAGGGGTATCAAAATCGACTTCCTTATTAAATTCTTTATAATGCTCTTTTCTCATAATAAACAGCAACTACTCTTCTTTTAAAAAGAAATCTGTTCTTTAAAAGATATATTAAGCTTCCAATTGGGCAACTAATTCATCTAAATTAACTTCTTTTACAGAATCAACTATAAATTCCTCATTATTGAAGAAATTATTTTTTCTTACATTTCCTGAAAATAATAACTCTTTGCCTAATAAATCTTCAATCTGAAAGGATAATTTTTCTTTATCTTCTAAGTTACTCAATCCCAATGCAGAAATATTTTCATTAAATAAAACAGCCCTAATAGTTTCTGTCCCATCATCTAAAACAAGATTGATTAAAGCGCGTTTATCTGCAGAAATTCCCTGCGCTTTTTCTTCTTCAGTTAATTTTTTTCCTGTCTCTTTGCTAACCTCAAAAAATTTGGGTTGAAAAACCTGAACAATAAATGCTCTTAAAAGCACCGAATCTCCAACCTTAAAGTTTTTTATTTTCTTTTCTTTAACAACTTTTTCTGATTTTACATTTTCAATATCTTTATTGCTTTTTTTTACTTCTGAAAAACTTCCAAGATGTAACTCGCTATCTCTCATAGAGGCATTAGTGATTTCAATTACATCATTTTGTTTGATTTCCCCATTTTCAATTAAAGAAATATGATTTGTATCCCAAAAAACAACTTTTATATTAGAAGTATCATCAGCAATAATGCAATTCAAAACTCTCCCCTCATCTCCTTTTTGTGTTTTAAATGTTCTTATAGGAGAAAGAGTTATTATTTTTCCACAAGTGTTAATCTTTCTCATCCCAGGCAGCAATTCATCAATCTTTAATTTTTCATTCTCAAAATTTACCCCCAACTCTGCAGCAACTATTTGTGCAGCACCATCAGAACTAATTAAACCAGAAAGTTTTGCCCTTTTAGCCTCAATTTTTCTATTTATCTCCTCTTTACTTAACCCCGAAGATTTTGCAATTTTCTCCACCAATTTTTCATAATTTCCAATCACCATTACCAAAAAAAATAACCCTATTTTATAAGTATTGTGATACTAAAAATCAATACAAAAAAGCAGGTTAAAATCTCAAACTTTATAAACCCCTTAAATTATTTTAACTTATGACTGGAATTGCCGGGATAAAAATAAAAATTATGCCAACTTCACCAGAAGTAAATTTAAAAGAAATAGAAGATAAAGCAAAAGAAATTGTGGGCGGTGAAGGGGGATTTAACAGACAATATGAAATAGAACCAATAGCATTTGGGCTTAAAGCAATTATTGCTTTTTTTGAATGGCCAGAAGAAAAAGAAATAGAATATTTAGAAGAAAAATTGGGAAATATTGAAAATGTTCAGTCAGTTCAAACAATTGATATGCGTAAAATTGCATAAAACTTATTAATCCTTTTTCTTTATTGATAGAATGGACATAAATAATGAACAAATTAAAAGTCTAAAAAAACAGATAATTTCACAAATTGAATCTACTTTTCCTGAAGACAAAAAAATTTCTGCAATAAAGCAAGTTGAAGAAATGAATGATGAGCAATTTCTTGAATTTTTAAAAAAGAATAAATTGATAGATTCTTCAGATGAAACAAATGAATCCCAACCAAATATTCAAAATGAAAATCCTTTCAGGCTAATTATTGAAAAAAAAATTCCGTCCTACCTCATAGAAGAAAACAAGGATTCTATTGCAGTCCTTGAAATAAATCCAATATCCAAGGCTCACACAATAATAATTCCAAAAAAACCAATAAAAGATTCAGAAAAAATACCCTCTTCTTTATTTACTCTTGCAAAAAAAGTATCTAAGAGAATAACTTCTTATTTCAAGCCAAAAGAAACAATCATTTCTTCTTCAGTTATCTTAGGAGAAACAATAGTTCAAGTTTTGCCTGTTTATGATAAAGAATCTTTAACTTCAAAAAGAAATCCTGCTTCAAAAGAAGAGCTTGAAGAATTGCAGAAAATTATTGAGAAGAAATCAAAACCAAAAAAAATAAAAAAAGCGAAAATAAGCAAAATAAAAGAACAAAAAATTTTGATTCCAAAAAGAATTCCTTAATTTTTAATAAAAAGTTCTAATAAAAAAATAAAACCAAACAAGGTATGCTATAAGGAATACTGGACTGAATGGAATTCCTTGCCTTATCAAAACTTTTTTGTCTGTTTTTTTTAGGATTTGTATTTCTTCTTTAGTCAATCCATCCCATGTATATTTTATGAACCTATTTTTTACTCTTACTCCGCGATAAAGCCAATCCCCTTCGGTTAGTTTTTTAGTAGAAATTTCTTTAATCATACACGTCTCATCTAAGGATTTTGCTGAAAAATAAAGATAAGGGAAAATAAAAGCAATAACTGCAAGATAAATTACTAATTCTAAGAAAAAAGAAACAAAAATTAATATCGCACATATTACAAGTGCCAAATAAAAGAGTTTTTTATTTTTTGAAAAATTCTTTAAAAATTCTTTTTTAAACTTTTTAAAATTCTTTATTACAAGAATAACACTAAATAAAAATCCATAAATTGCTCCCACAATTAAAAAAAGAAGTATAAAGATAAGAAATAGATTAAGATTTCCATTAATAGTTCCGGTTAAAGGAAGAACCCCCCCAAGAGCAATCATTAATTTTGCATCTCCCCCTGCAAAGATTTTACTATAATAAAATACATTCCCTAAAATAAAAAAAATTGCAAATCCCATTAATCCATAATAGAAAAAATTAAAATCAGTTCCAGAAAATAAACAATAAAAAAAACGAAATCCAAGCGCAAAAATTATAAGTGAAAAATTAAGCCAATTAGCAATCTCCCTTTTTTTTAAGTCTTGCAAAACTGCAAAAATAATCCATATTAATCCAAGAGCAATTAAAAAAATCACCTCTATCATTCAAATAAAAAGAAAAGATATTTTATAAAACTAATCACTTCTTTATATTAGCACTTCTATGCTTTCCACCCTTAGAATACGGGTGTTTTTTCTTTTCCTTGCGTTTGCTCTTGCCTTTATTTCTCTTTTCGCAACCAGAAGAATAATCAGAGGACATTTTAAATTATTAAGAAGAAGGACAAGTTATAGAAGGGCAAAGCTCTATTCCATATTCAGGATGACTTGTGACTAATTGATTGCAAGTTGATTTATATTTATCAAGAGTCCCGTCTTTAATATCTCTTTGAGCACTGCAAAAATCATAAGTTCCCCCAGTAGTGCATGCAATAGAACAAGCAGTTCTTACTGATTCTATATTATTTGATTTTAACCAAGGAATAATTTTATCCCACCCCATGCTAAATCCCAAAACTAAAACAACCAATACTATTACTGCAAGAATTATTAATGCAATTGCCCCTGTGCTCATCTCCTGTGCTTTTTTGTTTTTCATTGTCATCTCTTTTATTTTTCTGCTATTTATAAATTATAAAGCAAAGTTGCGTTTATAAATATTTCTTATTTATCTCTCAAAAACATCTTGCTGGCAGAGTCTGTAATTGTGCTCAACGTTTTTCTGTTTATTTTCTCTTTTTCTTTTTCCAAATCTTCCCTGCTCTTTTTCAACTTTTTTTCAATCATTTTACCTAATCTTGATATAAATGATAAAATAAAAATTATCAAAAAGAAAAATACAATTCCTAACCAAGGCTTATTTGGAATAAATATTATTCTAACAAAAAGACTTGAAAGCCCCCTAAATAATCCCAGTTGGGCAACCATAATTGTAAGAGCAAATCCAATAAGCAATACAACCCATTTTGAAAAAAGAGTCATTCCTAATAATTTTCTAAATTGAGCAAAAAACCAAAACCAAAGCACAAGCACAAAAAAGAAAAAAAACGATAAACTATAAGGGTCTCCAAAAATAACTGAAAAAAAAGGATTTAATTTTTTAAAAAAAGAATCAATTCCAGAAAAAACTCCTGTGCTTAGAATACCCTGCTTCCAATTCTGAGTTAAATTACTCCATTTGCTTGAATCTGTAAGATAATCAGCATCTCCATTTGCAATATCTGTTGTTAAATCTGCAGATAAAATTGAAATCTGCGCTAAAAAAATCCAGATAAAAAATACTACAAAAAATAATTTAAAAAAATTTCTCTTTTTTAACACCATGCAATAAACAATTAAAAAGACTTTTTAAATTTTATAGAGATTTAACTTTTTCTTCTAAATTCTTCCTGTATCTCTCTCATTCCTCTTATAGCTGCTTTAGCTTGTCCAGCACTCTTTATTGCTTTAATCTCTTCTACATTCCCTTTTCTTTTTGCAGCCCATTTTCCAATCCAGGTACTTCCAAAGGATAATCCAACAAAAATAACTATGCATATTGCGATTTCAACAAAGATTGCTGCTGCTCCTAATCCAGCTAAAATCTGTGTAAGCAATACTGCCATTTTATGAACAAAATTAGTCAAAGCTGCTGCAAGAGCAATTGCAAAAGCAATTAATAGAATAACCCACTTACTTTGAAAAATAGAAATAAGTTGCAAAATATCATACATTGCTGCAAATATTATTAATAAAATAAGAAATCCTAAAAGTATTTCTCTCCAAGTTCCTGTTAAATTCAAAAACCCAAGAATTTTCCCTGCCCCTTCGTCTGTATTAACAATTCTATCATTATAAAAATTATATGTTGTATCTCCTCCAGAATTAGATGGTTCTGCAGCAGAAATCAAATTTAAACTTCCAAATAAACTAAATATGAACAATGCAAAAAACAATGCAAGCATAAACCTCTTTACTTCAAACTTCATTTATTCAAAAAGATTAAAGCATTTATAAACTTTATTGGTTTTTAATATTCCATTAAAATTAAATCCAAAAAATAAATTAAGGGTTATATTCTACTGAAAGAATAATTTTTTCTTTTTTCCAAGAAAAATCTTCCCCTTCAAAACTGGGGGAAAATTTATTTACTTTTTTTTCAATATAAAAAGTGTCTAAATTTCCTGCTTCTATTTTTGCATTTGCTTCTTCTATTAAATCAATTCCCTGAAAAACTTTTCCAACTTTGGAAGAAGAATGCAAAAAACTAACAAATGCAAGTGTGCAAACAACAAGAACACCAATAACAAGTATAGTTACAGGCAAATCTCCTCTTTTATTCATTCTTTTGTTTATTATTTTACCATTCATTTCCTGCTCCTCCACCGCCAGCATCTCCTCCTCCATAACCTTCAAAATCAACCGAATTTTCCTTCTCAAAGAAATTTTCCAAAGCAATCCACCCCTCAATTTTACTTTTATTTTCATTATTAATAGTATACGCAATTTCTGTTTTTGTTTTTATTAAATCTATTTTTGAATCTCCAATTTCCACTTTCCTGCTTGATGTCAAATTCTTGGCTTTGCCCAAAGTAGCAGAAGCAATAATGAATGCAACCAAAATCAAAGCAATAATTAAGGTTGCAATTACCCAAGTTAAAGTTTCTCCTATTTGAGCCTTACAATTTTTATTATATCTTAATATTTTTTTCATTTTTCTTTACAGATGATAATATTTTAATTAAATATTGATTTGAAGAATCATCCACAGCATAAAACCTTCTCTCTGTGCATTTTGAAAGCACTCTAAAATTTTTATTATTTTCTTCATTAATAAGACAATCTGCTTTCAAATTTAAATTACCTTCAAATATTGTAAGAGCAGACTTAGATACATCCTCTATTCTATAAAATTCAACTTCAAAAAAGTAAGGGGGAAGAGAATCCTCGGGGTATCCTTCTTCAACATCTAAATTAATTTTACACTTTTCAAGAAAAGTATCTGAAATTGCCGAATTCAAATTTTTTTCAATAAAAAAATCAGGATTTATTCTTCCTTGATTTGAAATGCAATCTGCAATTTTATTTGCCAATATTTCTGATTCTACTTTTCTTATATCATAAGGGGCACCATAATAATTATAAGTCATTATAAAAACCCCCAAAGCAATTAACATTAAAATAAAAAACCAGTAAAGAGACAAATATTTTTCTGCCCCTCTTTTTTCTTTTATTATGTGTTTTATTTTATTTCTCATTTTAATTATTATTTTTCGTTTATAGTAATAATATACATTCCAGTATATTCATTTTGTTCATTTACTTCAGGATATGCCTTAACATCCATGTCATTAAAAAAAGAATAACTATATCCGCCATTGTTACTTAATTTTACACTAACAATATTTTCATCTATTTTTACAATTTCTTTAAAATTAATCCCATTTTCTTCTGCAATTTTTTTTCCTTTATCCAGATCTATTTTTATTAACATTAATGGTTGTGCAGAATCAACAATTAAAGCAATTTCTTTTGAATATGCTTGCTCTAAAACAATTGCGCCAGAACCTTGCTTAATTAAAAATAAAGCAAGAGCAAAAAGAAACACCCCATTTAAAATAATATAAATAACATTCTCAATCAATAATGTCCCCTTTCTATTTTTTTTAAAAAAATTGAAATTAAAAAAATTCCTCTTTTTTTGTTTTTTTTTCATAATAACAAGAAAGAAAGATTGTTAATAAAATTATCTTTTAAAGAATAATTTAACCAGAAATAATTTCTTTGCATTCAAGAAACTTAAATTTATTTGAATCTGCTTCTACTATTGTAGGGGCCATGAATTTATTTTCAACTTCACCACCTTCCACTAATATTGCATTTATCTCGGGGGAAAATAATTCAGAAATCTCTTTTGCCCCCAACCCAATTGCACCCCCTGCAGCTTCTCCCACAAGAACTCCTGAAAAAACCACGCCAGGGATAGCTAAAACTGAAAGAGGAACATAAATAAATCCTGCTGTAAGCACTCCTGCTCCAACAATAACTGCTCCCCCCAATGCCCAAGTGATATCATTAACTTCAGTTGTAATACCCATAACAATAAGATAATTTTTTTCAATTTCAATTGTTCCAAATGTAACTTGTTTTCCTGCATTACTTGAAAGCCCGCTTTTTAAATCATCAAAATTATCTACATTAAAAATATATTGGGAATAAGTCAAATCTTTATCACTATCAGGCATTTTATTTGCTGAAAGATATTTATAAAATTCATCTTTGTTTATTTTTCCATTAGCAAAAGGATAAATTTCAGATGTTCCGGAAAAACCTTTAACATTTTTAACACTATTATCAAAAAAAATCTGGTCGCAAATTGAGCATAAATTTTGTCTTGTCAATCTATCTTTAACATAATTAATATTTCCTTCTCCAAACATCAACCAGCAATCTCTCATTTCTTCAGCCAAAACATCATAAACTTCATACTCTGTTTTAACTTTTTTTATCTCAGGTTTAGACATTCCCTCACAGCTTCCATCTTGAGTAATACAAACAAACTCTCTCTGACAACTTAAAGGAGTTGTTTCTCCAATTCCCCCCCTTAAAACAACAGAAGCACGGCAAGCTTCATCATTCGTTTGTTTATTAAACTGCATGTATGCTATGTATATAATTAAAATAACAAAACTAGCTATAAGGATTGTTAAACCAACAATCTGTTCTGTTGTCAGTTCTCCTTTTTTATTTTTTTTTCTATTAAATAATTTTCTCATATTAAACAATTCCCAACCTCCTCAATAAAAAATAAATTCCAACTAAAGCAATTCCAAAAAAAACAATCCAAACAGCGTATTTTAAAAATTCATCTAAATTCATTTTAGAAAGCTTCTCCTATGAAAATATTTCCTTCATGCTTCAGAATAGTCAAAACTGTAGGCTGTTTAATTTTTATGTTAACTTTTCCACCCGCCAAATTTGGGAAAATTATGCAACTTCCTTTTTTATCACATTTTTCAACCTGCGATTTAATAACTGCTTTACTACAAATGCATAAACAATTAATGCCTGCACATGATTTTGGAGTTTCTTCATTAACAAAACTCATTAAGTGCCACCCTTCTGGATTTGAAACATCTTGATTTTCACTTTCTTCATTTTCAAGAGAAGCAATAATCTCATCGATTCTATTCAGATTTTCTTCTGCTTGTTTAGTTTTCTTTTCCCCAGTAATAAAATTATAAACTGTAATTATCAAGAAAATCAAAAAAACAATGCAAATTGCAGCAATTAAAACTTTCAAAGTTTCTTCTGCAAGCAAAAAACCTTTTTTATTCATCTTATAACAAACTCATCCAGAGTTCAATGGAAGTATTTCCAATTCCAATATTTTTAAAATGACTTATAACTGAATTACTAAAAAAACGATACAATCCATATGCGACAGCCACTACAACTAAAACTGCTAAAATTATCTTTATTATATTTCCAATTGTTATTTCCATTAATTCTCCCTAAATAGAGATTTTATTTTATCCAAAAAACCTATCCCAGTATCTTTAATTACAAAAATTGATATGAATAAAATTACTAAAACCAAAACAGCAAGAATTATCCAAGGAAGATAATCCATTATAACCCCTTTTTTTCTCATATTTTTCATATTTTAATATATAAATCTCCCTTAATAAAATTTACTAAATTAAGTGCCCAAGCTTCCTAAAACTACTGTTGTTAATACAAACAAAGCTAAAGAAGCAATAAGTGCAGTTATAAAATAAAATGTGATTCCTTTCTTAAGATTTTGCCCGATTCTACTTGTTTTTTCCAGCCCATCTTCTCCAGAATCTATTGTAACCAAAGTTCCTGTTAAAATAAAAATAATTTGTATTAAATATACTCCAATTATAATCTGAAGATAATATGGGGGAATCATAGAAAGTTTATCAAATAACCCATTTATCATATCTGCATCAATTCCACCAAAATCAATTCCACCGATTCCTTCAAAACTTAAATAACTTAAAATAGAAGTAATCATTAATGCAAGAGAAACAACAATTCCGGAAAGCAATGGTGCAAGAAAAGTCATATTGCTTTTCATTTCAGAAATTACTTCTGCTAACATATCTTTTAATCTTGAAGTTATTTTTTCAATATTCTTGACATATTCTGAAATGCTCATTAAACTAACTGCTGCAATTTTTAATCCTTTTTTAGAAGATTCAATTAAAACCCTCATGCTTGTTGAAATCAAATCTGAAGGATAATAAAGAAGAATTCCTCGTCTTGAATCAAAAATTGCTTTTTCAACACTCATACCCATCTGTTGAATATTATAATTTACTCTCTTAAAAAAATCTCCAGATGCTAATCCCTTTGAAGATTCTGCAATTTTACCAAAAACAAGTTCAGAAGGAACATTGTTGCCCAAACGATTTCCTAATTGAAATAAGGAACTGTTAAATTCCAATTCCAATTGTTTTGTTTTTTTTCTCTCTTCTATTAAATTAATTGTTCTATCTTTTGCTCCAATAGAAAAAAACAATGCAATTCCCAGAGGAAAAAATAAACTTAAAAATAATGCCATAGGTCCAAATGGTCCAACAATTTTAGAATCTATTTTTGTAAAATCAAAAATTTTAATATTTGAAAGTGCATCCAAAAAATCTATTCCAAGATTTGATAATCCTAAATCTCCAAAAGTGGGATCAGAAGGAACACCTAAAATTCCAGGAATAGGAGTAAATTGAAAGATTAAAGGAATTAATCCAATTATTAATAAAGGAAAGCAAATAAAAAATGCCCAAAGATAGGGTTTTTTGGATTTATACTGAGGATAAAGCGGATTTTTTTCAAGGAAAGATGTTTCCCCATATCCTCCTGGTCTTAAAAGAAGAATTTTGTCCATCATAAAAAATGCAAGAAAAG
This sequence comes from Nanobdellota archaeon, assembly GCA_022703705.1. Taxonomy (GTDB): domain Archaea; phylum Nanobdellota; class Nanobdellia; order Pacearchaeales; family GW2011-AR1; genus MWBV01. The sequence continues at coordinate 50,112 of JAKLDD010000002.1, read as the reverse complement.
GAAGAATCAAATTATAAAGAATAAAAATATGTGTCCATTTTATCATTCCTTGAAGCATAGCAGATGCAAGAGGGATTAATGCAATTCCCAGTATTGGGAGCATAATTACAAGCATGTAAATATTTGTAAGTGGAGCTTTAACATCGTGGGTAAATTTAAGCATTTTTTCATAAACTCCATCAAGAATAATTTGTAAAGATTTTTCCAGACTTGCAATTCTTCTGGATTTACTTGGCTCAAATAAACTGCTTTCAATAAGATGAAAGGATTCTATAAATTCAATTGAATAATCTTTCCAATTTTCAAGATAATTGTCTAAGCTTTCTTTAATTGTTGAAAATTTTCCAATTGCAACATCATAAAATATTTTTTTAAAATCCAATGCAAGAGGATATTGCAAATGTTCAGAAGCAAATTCAATTGCCTTTTCAAGATTAGAAGTATGCCTCATGTAAATAACAACATACAAAATTGCAGGCACCATCTGACTTGAAGCTTTCAATCTCCATTTGTTTGCTAATCTTTCAGGATAACCATTAATATAATAAAAAAGAAAAAAAGAAAGAATTGTTGTTAAAAAGAAAAATAAAACTGGAAAAGAGCCAAATCCTCCTGTCTCGCCAGAATTTATAAGAGAAATTGCTATTGAAATTATCAGCCCTAAAAAGAAAACTGAAATAAAAGACATAACACTTAAAGTTATTGCTTGACCGGGTTCAATATCCAAATGAGCAATTTTTATGTATTTGTTTATATTTTCTTCATCTTTTTTAGAAGCCTTAAGTTTTATTATGTTGCCGAGGGTTTTGCACCATCGTTCATAATTTATTAAATTTCTAGAACGTTCTTCTTTAAACTTCAAATAAGATTTGCTGTCATTAATTTTTCCAAATTCAGTAGTTTTAATTTGACCTTCTATCTTTTTTCCATATTTTCTAAGAATTTCATCAACACTGGGTTTTGTATAATCAGACATTTTTCTCCTCTTTATTTTCTATCATTGTAAGTTCTTTTCTATTTTAGTTTTTTCTACCCTTGTAGATTTTTAGTTTTGTAGTTTTTTTCTTTTGCCATCGTAGGATTTTCTAAATCCCCGTTTTCTATCATTGTAAGTTCTTTTCTATTTTAGTTTTTCTACTATTGTAGTTTCTTTTTTCTAAAAAGAAACCCATTTTCTACCATTGTAGGTTCTTTTCTTAAAAGAACCCCATAATTAATAAATCTTTGGAGAATTATAAATTTCAAAAAATCTAAATTTTTCTTTTTTTAATCTCTTTATTTAACCATTCCTGCCAAACTGGAAATACTCTTTCACTAGAAGGCAATCCCACTTCTTGGGTTATTTCATCAGAGATTCTATGAAAAGTATGATTAGAAAGCGTATTAAATTTTGATTCCAAAATATTAAAATCTCCTATTTTTTTAGCTGTTTCAAAAAGTTCTTTTTTTATTTTGGCTCTAAGCAAAATATTATCATAAACTGCATCCCAATTTCCTGCCCACCCCCTTACATTTGCAGCCACATCCTTGATTATTTCACTATCTCCATTGATTAAATCTTCTGTTGGTTCAAGTTCATCTTTTTCTACATTATACTTAAGCAAATCTACAAATCCATTTTCAAGCATAGGATCTTTTTTCCAATGTTTTCTAATTTCTGTAAGCTGAAGCATTCTTTTCCAAGAATGTAATCCATCCGGAGATTTTATTGGATTGCAGATTATAATAGAATCTGTTGCCTTAAAACTGGTCGCTGGAACTTCTAAATCATTTACAACTCTGTCAAAAACCCCATAAGGAGAAGCCCCATGTATTGTTCCTGCAACAACATTAGCTAAAGCCCCAACTCTCATTGCTTCATAAAGAGCTTTTGCCTCAACACTTCTAACTTCTCCAATAATTAAACAACTATCCCCTAATCTTAAACTTGTTCTTATACCATCATCAGCAGAAACTTCTGTGGTTGTTTTAAGCAATGCAGAACGAACTTTCATTCTGAGCACATTATAATTTAATTTTCTAAGAGATTCGGCAGGGAGTTCAAGAGAATCTTCTATTATTATAATCCTATGCTTGGGAACAATTTCTAGCATTAAACTTCCAAGTAAAGAAGTTTTACCTGAGCTTCTTGTTCCTGCAACTAAAAGAGTTCTTGAACCATCAATTAAAAAACTCATTAATCCTGCTGCAAAGGGATTTATCATCTTATTTTGAATAAAAAGTGGAAGAGTCCATGGATTTTCTCTATGTCTTCTAATAGCATATGCTAATCCATCAGAAGAAAGGGGTTGCTGAATTACTGAAATTCTTGAACGAAGATTTCCGACTTCAAGTTGAGTATCTAAAATGGGATTGGATTCATCCAGGGGCCTTCCCGAAAGCATCCTAAATTTTGCAGCCCAAGAATCTGCATCTTCCTGGCTTGGAAGAATATTTGTAAAACATTCATCATATTCTTGGTGAATAACAAATATATTCGTCTGGGGAATAGGGGAGTTTAAAAAAATATCTTGAAGCTTTTTATCTTGTAGGAGAATTTCTATAATTCCAAAACCAATTGTATGTCGAACTAATATGGAAGAAAGCATATTTAATGAAGAATAATCCAATTTAATTCCCTTGCTTTGAGCTAAATCCCTAAGTAAATCTTTAGAGATATTCAAAAAAACTTGCCTAATTCTCTCTGTGTCTGTAAACTCTTCTGCTTTTGGCTGATGTTCAATTAAAACACTTCTTGCTAAATTAAGCAAAATATTATGGTCTTCACTTAAAACATTTTCTGGAGGAACCAAGTGATACAGAAGTTTTGATTCATCTTTTCTCTTCAAAATAGTTACTAGGGATTTGTCATATTCCCCATTTGAAATTTCATACTGATCTATAATCTCTGCATCTGAAGGCAAATCAGAAACCATTCTAGTAAAAGTAAAATTTGCAATAACATCTGGTTTAAAAATTTTAAAATAAATTTCTCTCTCCCCCTTATGATAATTCTCAAGATATGGTGCTGCCTCTTGGAAAATTTTTGTTTTAACAACAAGATTAGAAATTTTTTCAAGAAGAGAAAGATAGTTTTTTTGATCTGGTTTAATAGAATCTTCAATTTTTTCTAAAAGGATTTTTTCTTCAATAATTATTTTTTTGAGTTGAGAATATGCTGCAAGAGGATCTTTTTTAAGGAGATATAAAAAAGAAAATATTTGATTATATCTTTTAGAAAAAAACTCGGGTTTTATTGTTACAAGTTTTTCTTGGGAAAGAATTTTTTCCTGCTTTAATAAAGAAACATACAACTGGGCAATTTCTAAAAGATAACTTGTTTCATTAAAATCATAATTGTAATTTTTTTGCTGAACAAAAACAATTCTAGAAACATTTGGATTTTCTATTAAAACGTCAATTGTTCTTTCCATAACTTCTGGATACTCTGAAATGCTTGGAACATAAGGCGCCCCAATATAATTAATGTAGATTATATCTTCTCCACCTTCTCTTTTTATTTCATAAGAATAAATCCCCTCTTCACTTTCAAATTCCATTCAGAAAAAAACCATTTGGACTTTAAATTATTTTGTATAATCCAAACAAATTTAAACTCTTTTTATATTTATATATTATGGAAGGGCAAGAGTATGAAAATTCTTTTTTTACTGAAACAAGCACAAAGGTTAGGGATTTAGAAGAAAAACAAAGAATCCTCAAAGATAGAGTTCTTTTAATTGGGCAGAATATGATTGAGTTTAAAGAAGAATTCTCCCAATCATTTTTGGAAATAAAAAAAGAAATAGAAATAATAAAAAGGGATTTGGAAAGAATGAAAAGCTTTCTGGAAAGTATTTCTGGGGAAGTTTCAAAATTTGCCAGAAAAGAAGATTTGGAAATTCTTTCAAAGCAAGCAAAAATGTTCCAACCATTGGACTTCTTAACAAGAAAAGATTTAGAAAATATAAGATTTTCAAAGGGGCAGAAAAATTAAAAAACAAATAAAAACATATAATAACCATGAGGATTTTAGAGGAGATAATAAATATGCGTAATCAGGGAATGGGAGACAGGGAAATTTCGGGAGTTCTGCAAGAAAAAGGACTTACTCCAAAAACAATTGATGATGCTTTTAATAGACTAAGTATAAAAAATGCTATTGTCCCTGAAAATGAAGAGATGGACGTTCCTTCACCATTGCCAAATAAAAAAAATGAAGAAACCTTCCAAAGTTTTTATACTCCAAAAAGTAAAGAGATGGTAAATTCTCCAGAAGAAGTATATTCTGCCCCAATAATAGAAAATCCACCCGCATACGAGGAATACCCTAGCGAGGAATATTCTCCACAGAATTCTAGCGAAGAATATTACCCCCAAGAAGGATATGTAGAATCTCAAGAAACAGGATATAATTCTGACACATTTATAGAAATTGCAGAGCAAGTTTTTTCTGAGAAAATTAAAAAAGAGCAAAAGCAAATTGAAGCTTTAAATGAATTTGCAACTCTTGCTGAAACAAAAATAAGCAATAATCATGAAAGAATAAAAAGAATAGAGATAATAATTGACAAATTACAGATAGCTATTCTTGAAAAAATAGGTTCATATGGAAAAAATTTGGAATCAATAAAAAGTGAAATGGAAATGATGCAAGATTCTTTTGAAAAAATAGTTCCAAGATTGCACGAAGCAAATTCAAAGAAAAGACGTGCTTCAAAATAATTTTTTAAAAATTAAAAAAGTAATTAAGAAGAAGACCCGCCGAGAATTCTTGAAAGAACATTTTCCACTTCTGGCCTATCCTTATTTGGTTTAATGCTTGTTGTTGCCACAACTGCAATGACAATTGCAAGGAAGATTATTAGAGCTCCATATTGTCTCCAAAAGAAAGAAAATCCTCCGCTACTAAAAAATCCCCAGCCCATTGCATTCATAGAAGAATATACTACTGTTATTACAATTCCAAAAACAAGAATTACAAGAACAACCATAAACCAGTTATTTTTTTTATTCGTTGGTATGAATAAGCCACCTAAAATTAAAAGAATTAAAATTATTGCTAAAGCAATACCCATTCTTGGAAAAATCTCTGCAAAAAATAAAGAAACAACATTGAACTGTAAAGCCAGTAAAGAAACAGCCAAGGCTATTATTGCATTTATACCTTTATTTTGATTAACTTCATTTCCATGACTAGTTGCAAAAATATTTAACCTCATTAAAAGCCCAAACACTAATGCAAATATAAGAAGAAATGGAAGCAGATATTCAAAAATTCCTTGTGCCTCCCACTGAGCAAATAATTCTCCAATTGCACCCCCCCCAAAAGAACCAAAAGATGCAAGTGTAATCAACCCCTCTATCATATTATATTTTATTAAATATTATTTAAATATGTTTCGTATTATTTAATTGGGGCATAAAGCGATTTAAATTAGGATAATCAAATTATTTCTTAGTTCCACTTGTTCTTAACATAACTGCCAAAGCAATTGCAACTAAAACAAAAAATAAAACATTTGTCCAAAATGATTCACTCCAATCAGAATTGAATAATTTTCCTAGAAGTCCACCAGTATCAACTCCCGCTGCCCAAAGAACAGCAATTGTGACTCCCACCAAAATTAAAACCCCTACAAAAATTTTAAATCCCGGTTTAGAATTTTCAAATATATTAAGACTAGTTCCCCCCATAACAAATCCCCAAAGTAAAAGAACAATAAAAACCACAATTAAAGCGATTGCCAAAAATAAAATTAAATTACTGACAATTACTTTCGGAAAAACAGCACTTACAAAAATAAATGCTACAATAAATGCCACAAGAGCATTAATTTGCTTTTTTTCCTCCCCAAAAATTTTAGTCCTATCAAGAACAGCAAACAAAACAAAAAAAATCAAGAAAAAAGGATATACAAAATTTACTAAAATCGGACTTTCAAAAATAAACATTCCCATCTATCCTCTTTTTTCTCCTTTTTTATTTAATCTATAGGCACTTCTTCAAAACCAGATTCTTGGCTTGGCAAAGCGGATTTAGATATTATGAATACATCGCTTATTGATTTAACAAACTGATGTGGGATTATAACGCCTCGAGCACCCCCAACCAAAGAAAGAACACTTCCACCTACCCTAATCCTCCAACCATCCACCTTATTTTCTCTAAGATTTGCTTCTTCAACCTCTCCAAAAAAATCTCCTAAATCAGTAAAGACTCTTTTTCCTAAAACCTCTGAGATTCTTTTTATTTGCATATTAACTTTTATAATATTCCATTTAAATACTTTTCCATAATGTATAAGATATTTTATATAAGTCAGAATATAATAAGGTTTATAAAAAAATATTTCCTAAAAAAAGCATGATAAACTTAAAAGAAATAATTATTATCACGATTTGTTCAATAATAATAGCTTTTTCAAGTGTGCTTTCAAAATCTTTTGAGATAAATCTTTTTTTGTATGCCCTTTTAGCAATCTTCATAATAATCTTAATCAATTCATTAGTTAAAAAAATTGTTGCGTATTTTTTTGAATCTGAAATTGAAATAGATATTTGGTCTTTTAAAAAATGGGGATATAAAAGAGGGCAATCTTTTAAAAAAGGATTTCCTGCAGGAGCATTTTTTCCATTATTGTCTAAAATAATACTTTTTCCACTGGCAGGTTTTGTTTGGATGGCTTCTCTTGTGTTTGAGGTTAAAGCAAAAGTTTATCATGCAGCTAAAAGGCATGGGATGTATTCTTTTTCAGAGATGACAGAATGGCAAGTAGGAATTATAGCTGCTTCAGGAATTTTTGTAAATTTAGTTCTTGCTGTAATATTCTATTTTGTAGGGGGAGAATTTGGGATGATTTTTGCAAAATTTAATATTTGGTTTGCATTCTTTAATATGATTCCAATATCCAATTTAGATGGAAATAAGGTATTTTTCGGAAATTACGTGCTTTGGAGCTTCTTGGCAATAATAACCTTGATTGGATTAGCATATACTTTTTTCTTGGTTTAAAAGAGTTTATAAAATTAATAGAATTTAAAGGACTCATGGAATTTTTAAAAAATATTTCTCCGAGAGAATATCAAAAAAAAATATTTGAAACATGCAAAGAGAAAAACTGTTTGGTTGTTCTTCCTACTGGTTTAGGAAAGACTCTTATTGCATTAATGCTCACAATTGACAGAATGAAAAATTTTCCTGGAAAAAAAGTGCTCTTTCTTGCTCCAACCAAACCTCTTGCAGAGCAACATTTAAATTATTTTAAAAAAAATCTTCCAGAATTATTTGGAGAAATGCAGCTTTTTACAGGAAGTATAAACGCACAAAATAGAAAAAAAATTTGGCAAACAGGAGACATAATATTTTCTACCCCCCAATGTATTGCAAACGATTTAAAAAATAGAATGTATAATCTGAAAGATGTTTGCCTTCTTATAGAAGATGAAGCTCACAGATGTATAAAAAATTATGATTATAATTACATAGCTCAAGAATATATTGCACAATCTTCCTGCCCAAGAATACTCGGTTTAACTGCCTCTCCCGGAAGTGAAAAATCAAAAATAAAAGAAATATGTAAAAACCTTTTTATTGAAGAAGTTGAATTGCGTACAAGAGAAAGCTCAGATGTAAAAGAATACTTACAAGAATTAAAATTTGAAAAAATACTCGTAGATTTTCCCCAGGAATTTGAAGAAATAAGGCAAGTTCTATTAAAAATTTTTGGAGAATATGTAGAAGAATTAAGAAGTAGAAAAATCTTATTTGGTTCTGCTTCAAAAACAGAACTAATTGCTCTCCAAGGGAAAATCTCCGGCTTATTGATGAGAAACCCCGGAAATTTTAATTATATGATGGGGGCAAGTGCTTGCGCTCAAGCAGTTAAAATTCAGCATGCACTTGAATTGCTTGAAACTCAAACATTAGAAGGATTTAATAAATATTTAAAAGGATTATTTGAACAAGCTTCAAAAAAACAGAGCAAGGGAGTTGTTAAACTTGTTGCAAAACCAGAATTTAATTTTGTTTTTACACGTTCTAGTGAATTACTTTCTAAAAAAAGAGAGCACCCAAAATTGCATGAATTGATAAAATTAATTGAAAAAGAAAAAATTGAAAATCCAAATATAAAAATAATTATATTTACTCAATTTAGGGAAACTGCTTCTAATATTTCAAAAAGGATAAATGAACTTAAGGATATAAAATCCAAACTCTTTATAGGACAAGCCAAGAAAGATTCTACGGGCGGATTAAATCAAAAACAACAAAAAAAAATAATTGAAGAATTTTCAGAAGGAAAGATAAATGTTTTGTGCGCAACTTGCATAGCAGAAGAGGGCTTGGATATCCCGGAAGTAAATATTGTAATTTTTTATGAACCAATTCCTTCTGCAATAAGAACAATACAGCGTTCAGGAAGAACTGCCCGATTAAAGAAAGGGAAAATAATAATGCTCATAACAAAAAAAACCCGTGATGAAGCATTTTTCTATGTTTCTAAATCCCGTGAGAAAAAAATGAAAATTGCAATTGAGAGCATAAAAAGCGATTTTGAAAATGGAAACAAAAATAAAATAGAAATTCAAAAAAAATTAGAATAAAAATTATATTGCCTGCTCTTTAAGTTTATTTAATCCAATTTTATTCAAAACAGCTAAGAGACTTCCAAAAACAAATGCAATTATCCCAAATAAAATAAAATTCTCATTAGAGCTAATAAAACCCCTAAATAATAAAAACGTGCCTGCAAGAAGAATTAAAATTCCAACTACAAACCAGAAAGTATTTTTAAATTTCTTTTGTTCTAATTGTATTTTTTTTAATTCGTCAATCATCTGTATTTTTAAAAGTATTATAATCCTTGATTGTTGTTTCTGTGAGAAATTTTTTCTATTAAAAAATCACGAATCTCCTCTGCGTGTTGAATTGAAATGGCAGGTATATGTCCTTCTGAAAACATCCCCCCTCTTCCAGAACCTGCATACATAGAATATCCTGCTGTTTGAATATCTATTGTAGAAAATCCAATAATCCTTGCTAAAATTCCCCTAGTAATATCCACATTTTGAATTCTTTGATAGGGTATTGATTTATATCTTTTTACTATAATTCCCTTTTCTATCTTAAGAGAATCTTCTGTAAATTCATATTTCCAATTCTTATAGGCCCAATTAACAAATAATTCTCCCAATAAAATGAATAAAAATAAACCGGCAATTGGTAAAATTATGAATGTAGGCGAAATTGTAAAGACACCCTCTAACCAAAGGGGCATTAAAAAAATTCCAAAAAAAACAAATAAAAAAATTAATACAGAATAAATTTGAACTCTAAAAAGCCACTTTGCTCCTTTATGTAAATGATGCATATTAGGGTAAATAAAAACAAATTTATAAATATAACTATTTCTCTTATGCTAAAATGAAAACAATAAACTCTCCAAAATTATTAGACATCTTTTCCCAAAATAAAAAAAAGGATAAGGAAGTTAAAAAAACAGAAACAATAGAAAAAATTATAATTGATTATAGGGAAAAAAATTCTTTGATTGCTTCTCATTTAATAAAATTAGGGATAGAAGTAGAATTTAAAGAATTAAAAATTGGGGATTACATTGTGAGAAACATCGTTATTGAAAGAAAAACAGTTTCGGATTTTATTTCTTCAATGATAAATAAAAGATTATTAAAACAAATTGAAGAATTAAAACAATATCCTAATAAATTATTAATTGTTGAAGGAATTTCAGAAAAAGAACTTTACAGTAGTTCAGAGAAAGAAGGGGGGATGAATCCAAATGCAATAAGGGGGTTTTTGCTTTCAATTCTTCTTAAACATAAAATTCCGGTTTTATTTACAAAAAATTCAGAAGACACTGCAAAATTTATGAATATTCTTTTTAAAAAAAAGGAAAAAGAAATTAATCTTAACGCAAAAAAGAAAACTCTCAGTAAAAAAGAACAATTGCAATTTATAATAGAAAGTTTTCCAGGAATTGGCCCAAAAAAATCTAAAAAACTTCTGGAAAAATTCGGATCGATACAGAATATTATTCTTGCACCTACAGAAGAATTAAAAAAAATACTTGGGGAAAAAGCAAAACAAATAAGAAAAATAATTGAAGAAAAATATTAACTTATTTCAGAATATATTCGTTTAAAGCAAGGTATTCTGGACCTTCTTTTTTAAGTTTAGATTGCATTAAATAAAATCTATCAACAATAAAAAATATATGGGGGCTATTAATTTGGTTAAGTTTATCAAAAAATATTTTTTTATCCTTGATTTTTTTAACTCTTGCAATTGTCAAATGTCCCATAAACCTTTTTTCTTCATCAAAAGTATCTTTTAAGATTTTGTCTACTTCCTTTTGCAAAAGCGTGCAATTGTTTATTTCCAACCAAACAATCCCTGATTTAGGTTTATCAAAAAAGCCTATCTTTCCAATTCTTGCCTCAAACTTTTCAAAATTAATCTCCTTTAATTTTTCTTTTATTTCTTCCATTTTTTCAAAAGAAATTTCCCCGAAAAATTTTAATGTTAAATGTAAATTTTTAATTTCTGTTTTCTTTCCAGTAAATTCCGGGAGCTTTTCCTGAATTTCTTTGACTTTCATTAAAATTTTTGTTGGAAGTTTTATTGAAATAAAAACCCTCATTTTTATACAATCTCTCCTAAGATTTTAGCACCAAGTTTAATTGTCTGACTATCTTTATCTTTATTTGGATTTATTTCTACAATATCTACTGCTCTTAAATTTTTTATTTTATTTATTCTTTGAATCAAATAAATAAATTCACGGGAAGTTAATCCCCCCACTTCGCTTTCATATCCTGCTGCAGGAGCAAAAACAGGATCAATTACCCCCATGTCAATTGAAACATAAAGTTCTTTTCCATTTGAAAATTCCATAATTGAATCACAGTTTCCCTCTATATCCAGTAATATTGAGTTAAGAGAGATAGTCTTTATTTTTTTTACTTTTAAAAATTCCAGTTCTGATTCATGAGAATTTCTAATTCCGACTAAAAGAATATTTTCTGAAGGAAATCCATCTTCAATTAATTTTCTGAGCCAGGTGATATTATTTGGTTCTTCAGGAGATTTCATACAATTTGGATGCATATCAAATACAATTAAGCAAGGTTTTTTTCCAAAATTATCACAATAATCTAAAAATGCACGCGTAGTGGAATAGCTAACTGAATGATCTCCCCCAAGAAAAACGACTTTTGGTTTTGTTTCATAAATTTCAAAAGAATTTTTATAAATTAATTTATTAGTAAGTTTTAAATTTTTATTATCAAGATGAATTTCTTCAAAATCCAGATTGTCCACATTAATAGGATTTCCAACCTCGCTTGAATATATCTCTCTTAAAGAATTTATAATTGCATTTCCTGCTTTCTCACATCCTGCTGTTTTACCAAGCCCATTTATCCCAGGTATCTTTACTACAAACATACTTTTACACAATAAATTGGCTTTTTAATATTATTCTTTAATTAAATTATATATTCTAAAAAACTCTTAAAAAATTTATTTTGGAACCAAAGCAAAAAAACTATAATCATTTTTTACATTGGAAGCCAATTTTTTAACATCATTTAATGTAACCCCCGAAATCTTTTTTTCAAAATCATAAAAACTTTTTGCATTCCCATGTATTTCATCTATTAATAAGCTGACCATTTGAGTTTGAGAATCTTCCATTGAAATGTAATGATTTCCAATCAATTGTTCTTTAATTTCATCTAATTCTTTTTCATTAAGAGTCGTTGAAACCTTTTCAAATTCTTGTAAAATTAATTCTTTAACCTTGTTAATATTCTCTTTCATTGTCCCAACATAAATTAAACTATAAGAAAAAGTTTTATTTATTGAACGCTCTCCCTTTACAGCATAAGCCAAATTTCTTTTTTCCCTTATCTCTGAAAATAATCTTGAAGACATCCCTCCTGCCATTAGAGTATTCAAAACCAAAGAAGCATAAGATTTATCATTTCCAGCAAGAGGAGAGTGATATGCGAAAACCAAATTTGCTTGGTCTATTCCCGAACGAAATTCTATTTTAGAATCATTTTTCATGTTAAATTTATTAAATGGAACATTTCCTTTTTTATTATCAAAATTTTTTTCTGCAAAATCAACTAAAGAATTAAAATCAGCATCTCCCACAACACAAAGAATGAGATTGTTCGGGGTGTAAACTTGTTTAAATTTCTTAATTATCTTTTCTCGGTTGATAGAATTCATTGTTTCAAAAGTCCCAGCGAGATTAATTGACATGGTTTTATCATAAAGAGACTTTTGTATTTCGTCAAAAACATGCAATCTTGGGGTGTCATGATACATTTTAATTTCTTCAAAAATAACTAATCTTTCTTTTTCTATTTCTTTTTCATCAAAAAGAGGATTTTTAATCATATCACTTAAAACATCTAATGCAGATTTTATATGCTTAGAAGGAATTTTACACCAATAAGCAGTAATTTCTTCTGAAGTGAAACCATTTAATTCTCCCCCCCGTTTTTCAATTTCATCTGCAATTTTCTTTGGATTTCTTGTAGGGGTTCCTTTGTAAAGTAAATGCTCAATAAAATGAGATATCCCTTTCTCTTCCTCTTTTTCATTTACCCCCCCGTTTCTGACTGCGAATGCTATGCTTACAACAGGCAAATTTCTCTTTTCAAGAATAATAGTCATTCCATTTTTCAAAACTTTCCTGTAAAAATTACTTTTCATAAGATAAAAAAGAAAATTAGTTATTTAAATTGTTTGCTTCTAAAAACCAGATATCTCTCTCCTCCAAATTCAAATTCATCCAAAACATTAAAATTTTGTTTGATGAATTCAATTATCCAACCCCTATTAACCTTAAATTTTTCTCGTTTAATCATACTTTGTGTTGCAAAACTCACCACAACTTTATCTGCAATAGGGCTAATTTCAAATAATAATTTCTTTGAATAATCTCTTTGAAGCATTTCTAGAGAATCAATCACTTTGAATAAAAACAAAATTTTTTTTCCTTTGTTTTCCAAAATTGTTTTTTTTATTTTATCTATATTAAACAAACTTTCATGTATTGCTTTTGCCTTTGCATTGATATTTTTATTTTTGAAATAAAAATTCATTAAATCGACTAACTGGCCCATAGATTCAATTCCAACATAATTAATATTTTTTGAAAAATATTTGTAACTAAATCCATTAATTCCTGCACCTAAATCCAAAATAGTTATTTTATCTTTAATATCTTTCAAAATTCTATGATAAATTTGATTATAATAAGGCAATCTTTCTCTTGTAGATAAATGTTTTCTTAAAATCCATTCTTCATCTTTATTTTTAAGTGAAAGTATTTTATGGCTCGTAAATGCAGAAAAAACTTTTCTCAGCAAATCTCTAGTTAAATCTATTTTTTCTTCTTCTGAACATTGTCGTTTTTCAAATTTCCCGAATGCGAGCCCAACATCTTTTGCAGGAAGCTGAGAAAAATCTCTTTTACTAATAATTTTACGCATAATCTCTGTTTTATCCATAATTTTATTAAATATAGATGAACTTAATAAATTATGCCAATTAATGCGCATCCAGAATATATTGCGGCAGAAGGAGAATACCTAAAAGCAAAAACTTTGGAAGAAAAAATTGAAAAATTAAAAAAAATGATTTCTTATGCTCCAGCACACAAGGGGGGAGAGAATTTAAGGGCTCAATTAAAAACGCGATTAAAAAAACTACAAGAACAATTAATAAAATCTAAACATTCCGGAAAATCTTCCATAGCTGGAATAAAAAAAGAAGATATGCAAGCGGTTATAATTGGGAAAACAAATTCTGGGAAATCTTCTTTATTAAAGATTTTAACTAATTCCGAACCCCAAATAGCAGATTATGAATTTACTACAAAAAAGCCAATATTAGGGACAGTGCATTATGAAAATACGAATATCCAGTTAATAGAAATCCCTGCAATTGGTTCTGAATTTTATACTAGAGGAATTGTCCATACAGCAGACACTGTATTAATAATAATTGATTCATTAAAAGATATAGAATATATATTGAATGAATTAAAAACAGAGGGAAAGAAAATAATTGTGTTTAATAAAATTGATTTGCTTAATGAAAATGAAAAAAGAAAAATAAAGGCAACCCTTCAATCAAAAAAATATGATTTTGTAATGATTTCCGCAAAAACTCTTGAAGGGATTGAAGAGTTAAAAGAAGGGTTATTTCAAAGTTTTAAAAAAATAAGAATTTATACTAAAGAACCAGGAAAAGAAAAAAGTTCCCGCCCAATTATTATGGAACCAGATTCGACTACAAAAGATGTTGCTGAAAAAATTTTAAAAGGTTTTTCAAAAAAAGTTAAAGAAACAAAAATTTGGGGTCCTTCAAGCAAATTTTCGGGGCAAAAAGTTGGACTTTCTCATAAACTAAAAGATTTAGACATTGTTGAATTTAAAACAAGTTAATTTTATTTGTAATTTTTTCTTATTGGGTCAATTATTTTTTCTAGATATTCTTCTGTTGCAGATTTCAAATCAGAAGGATGTAACTTTTTTTCAATATATACTTTTTCTAATTCTTTATAATCATTAAAAAACAAATTACCCCCATATTTTTCTGGACGTTTTATTTCAATTTTTTTGTATCTTGGAAAGATTATTAATTGCATTATTTGAAGAATGGGGTTATCTTGAACAATTCCTTCTGGGCAATATGCTCCCTTTAAAGTTTTTTTAATCTCCTCTTTGCTATCTATAACACTTATTCCTGAACCGGGAATTGATTTAGACATTTTTTGTCCGGGCCCCTTTAAAGAAGTTATCAAAGGAGTGTGCAAAGCAATAAAATTATACTTTAAAATTCCAGACATATCTCTTCCAAACATATGCACTTTTCTCTGTTCTAATCCTCCTAAAGCAACATCAACATTTAAATGCTTTATATCCGCAATTTGCATTAATGGGTACCATAATTGAGAGATTGTTGCGTTTTCAATATCTCTTGCAATTTCCTGCATGCTCCTTAATCCTCTTGAAATTGTTGAATTTTGCGCAAGGTTCATAATATCAATTTGATAATCTTTTTTAAACTGAAAATCGCTTCCTAGAATAATTTCTGCTTCAAGGCCCATTGCCCGTATTGTTTTTCTCCAGTTTTGAACTTCTTTTTTTATTTCATCAATTGAACCTTTCCTATTAAGAAGAGCATGAATATCTGCAAGAAGAATAATTACCTTGAAACCTAACTTGGATAATTCCATTAATTTGGTGACTGTAACAAAGTGCCCTAAATGAAGCGGACCATTAGGCTCATAACCACAATATACCACTGGATTATTTTTTTTCTTTAATAATTCTAATATTTCTTGTTCGGTAACGACCTCAACTAAATTTTCTTTAATTAATTTTAATTTTTTATCAGCATCCATTTTTTTTGGCATTGAAAAATAAAGCAATAGACATTTATAAATTTAATATGTTCTTTTCATATTTACCCCAAAACATAGAATTTAAATATGTTTTTTGCTAAATAGTATAAAAGTAAAAGGTGATTAAAAGAGAATGCCAAATAAAACCATAGGAATTCTTTATGGAGAACAAAAAGAATTAGGGAGGGAAGAAAAAATTTTTGTTCGCCTTGCAAAAAGAAAGAAGATAGACTTAGTTCTAATAAATACTTCAAAGGAAACAGACGATAAAAAAATTGAAGATAAAATAAAAAAATGTGATATAGTGTATAATAATATTGGGGAGGGTGCTGGAATTGAAATAGCAAAAACAGTAGAAGCCCTGGGAAAAACAATTATAGAACCCCCAGAAACATATTATTTTATAGAAGATAAATGGATGTTTTTTTTAAAGTGCAAGGAAAACGGGGTACCCACACCGGAAACAATTCTTTTATCTGATAATATAATTCTCGCAAAATCTGAATTAAAAAAATTTAAAAGATGGCCAGTAATTTTAAAAAGAATTCATGGAACTTGGGGAGAATTTGTTGAAAAAGCAAATAATTTGGAAGAGGCAGAGAAAATAATAAAAAAATTTTGGAAAAAAAGTTTAGAAAGACATCCAATAATAGCACAAGAATTTATACGGTCTCCTAGTTATAGAATAACAGTTATAGATAACAAGATAGTTCAAACTGCAATAAAAGAAAATATTGGATGGAAAGCAACAGGATTACATAAGGGGAAATTTAAAAGATTTAAAAAATTTGAGGTAAATTCAAAATTAGAAAGGATAATTAAAAAAGTTGTAAAATTTTCGGGAATAGGAATATGCGGGATTGATTTATTAAAGAAAGGGGATTCCTGGTTTGTTTTGGAAATAAATGCAGCTCCAGGATTTGATTTCTTTTTAAATGAAAGAAAAAAACTTCTTGAATGTGTTTTAGATTATTTAATTAAATATAAAAATTAATTTAATTGATTATTCTTGAGGGGTCATAAAGTTTTTGCAATTTTTCTATTTCAGATAAATCAACATGAGAATAAATTAATCCTTCTTTACTATTTATATCAGATAAAATTTTATGTGGGGAACATATTGCAGAATAAGAAATCAAATCTTTTTCACCATTAGCAGGATTGCACAATGCAACAAAAAAAAGATTTTCAAATGCTCTTGCCATTAATAAAGATTTTAGAGTTCCTTTTTCCCGGTTCTTATGTTTTTCTTCATATTTTCTAGCATGGTGTGCTTGAAGCTCATATTTCCAATAAGTAGGACAAAAAACAATTTCAGCACCTTTTAATTTCATTTTTTTGAATAATTTTGGATATGCTAAATCCCAGCAAATTGCAATCCCTATTTTTGCGAAATCTGTTTTAAAAACTTTAATTTTTCTTCCTGCTCGAACCCCCTTGTTGTCCCCATAAAGGTGAATTTTTTTGTAAGACCCCTCAATTTTTCCTTCTCGATTTATTAGAATTGCAGCATTGTAAATTTTCCTTCCAATGGCCATATCATCTGAAATTATACACCAAATTGAATTTTTTTTACATTCCTTTTTAATTTCTTCTATTAATTTATGGTCAAATGGTAAAAAATCTAACTTATGGATGCATGATTCTGGAAAACAAATTATATCTGCATTTTTTTTCTTGGCTAGTCTGATATATTTTTTTATTTTTTCTACATTATTCTTTTCATAACTATCAAAATACCTTATTTGAGCAAGAGCAATAATGGGGTTTCTCTTTTTCATACATCTGTATATAAATACTAATTTAAATACTTTTTTTGAGTATGCTTATACAAATAATAGTTGCTTTGTTGTTGGGCATTTTAGTTGGGGTATTCACAGGCTTATTTCCTGGAATACATATAAATCTTGTTGGGGCTTTTTTGGTTACTCTTTCTTCAACTTTTTTAGCTGGAATTTCCCCCATTTATTTAATTGTATTTATTGCATCTCTTGCAATTGCACATACGTTTATTGATTTTATACCGAGCATTTTTTTGGGGTGTCCGGATTCAGATACAGAATTATCTGTTTTACCAGGGCATGAATTATTAAAACAAGGAGAAGGGCATTCTGCAATAATGCGAACCGCTTATGGAGGATTGATTTCTATTTTTATTTTAGTGCTCTTGACATTACCTCTTGTTCATTTAATTTCTTGGATTTATCCAATCATAAGAAAATTAATTCCGTTTATTTTAATTTTTGTATGCTTTTTAATGATTTTTTCTGAAAAGAAAAAATTTTCAGCCGCAGTCGTCCTTATTTTAACTGGTTTTTTTGGAGTCTGTGTCTTAAATTTAAATTTGAAGGAACCCCTTCTACCTCTTCTTTCTGGTTTATTTGGAAGTTCCATGATGTTAATGAGCATAAATCAAAATACCAAAATACCAAAACAAAAAACCCTCTCTGAAAAATTAAATCTAAAAAAAGTTTACAAACCCATTTTAGCAGCATTAATTGCTTCCCCCCTTTGTGGTTTTCTTCCCGGGCTTGGAGGAGGACAAGCAGCAGTAATAGGAAACCAGATTTCAAGATCTGACAAAAAAGATTTCCTTATCCTTCTTGGAGCAGTAAATATTTTAGTAATGGGAATTTCATTCATCTCATTATATTCTATTTCAAAAACAAGAACAGGTGCTTCTGCGGCAATCCAATCTTTAATTGGAACTCTAAATTTAAACTTATTAATACTTATAATTATCATCTGCTTATTTTCAGGAGTACTCTCTTTTTTTCTAACCAAATTTTTATCTTTAAAATTTTTAAAAATAATAGAAAAAGTGAATTACAAAAAGCTTTCAATAGGAATTTTAATCTTTTTATCAATAATTATTTGCATGATTTCCGGGATTTTGGGTTTTTTTGTTTTTATTGTTTCAACAGCAACAGGAATTTATTGCATTTCACTAAATGTAAAAAGAACCCAAATGATGGGATGTTTGTTAATCCCAACAATAATATTATATTTGTTTTAAAAATAATCTGCTAAAGCTTTTTGCTTTTCCAATTCTTTACCAAAAACAGCATCTATGTATCTTTTAACAAGTTCAAGATTTTGCTGCAAATAAGAAGAAAGATTATATTTTTTTGCCAAGTCCAATGCCGAATCAAGATATTTTTTTATTCCCCCTTCATGAATTGTAAAAATTAATTTTCCGCGACACTTCGGGCAAACCCCTTCAAGAGGGGGCCTTCTTACAATTTCATTACAAGCAACACACCTAAATTCTTGCATTGAAAATTTTCTAAGATTACCTCTAATATCCCTGATAAAATGTCTATCAATAATAAGGCGTGCAGTATCTGCAGTGTCAACAGAACGAAGTTTTTCTACTAATTCCATTTGATGCCCTACTTTATCTTGCATAGTTAAAAGTCTTTTATATGAAGAACACAAAACCCCCTCATTAAAATTGTTAGTAGAGTGAGTAAATCCAACTCCTTTAAAAGGATCTTCCCCTTTTTTTAGAATTTCTTTTACAGTATTTAATTTTACTTCTGAGGAATGCCTTTTTTCCTCTGAAAACCTGTACAATTCAATAGGGTATTCGTTTAAAAATTCAAAATCTAAAATTTGATCATCAACTTCACCAGCATCTATTTTTGCATTTAAAACAAGCGGGGCATCTTGGGTTCCCCCCCGGTGACTTGGTAAAAATTCTCTTGAAAAATTAATTAATACATCACCCAGCAACATAACTGCTGCTTCATCCCCATCACAATCCCTCCTTATTGCTGCGTGCATATACGGACTTGCAAAAAGGCCTTGAGTGTTTGAGAATCCAATAAATCTACAAACTACCCCTGCACAATTATGGGGGGCCATGCAAACCCCAATTTGCCCAACCAAATCTTGTTTTTCTTTTAAATCATAAAACTTTCCTAATCCATAAAATTTTTCTAATTCTTCATCAACAAATTTTGAAACCTTAAAAAAGATATCATCTGCTTTTTCATCAAGAGAGTCTGAAGAAATTGGAAGCAAAACATCATGGGGTAAAAGCTCTAGGATTTGGTCTTCATTTATTAATTCATTACCAAAAATATCTTTATCGTAACCCAATTCCCTCAATTTTTCAACACCCACAAAAATTTCTTTTGGCTTAAAAGATGTTATGGGAAGTTCTGTTGCATCAAATCTTATTGTTCCATCTTTATTTACTTGTAAATTATATTTTGCTCTTATCATCCCTTTTGCAAAATTTTCTATGGAATGATTTTCTGAAGAAGTTCCTCTAACTCCTTTAATTAATGGGGGTATTTGCTCTTTAGAATAACCTAATTTTTTTATTGCACTTTCAAAATAATGCTGAATATTTATCCTCTTATTCATGTAAGGAACTCCTCCTTTCTCAATCCCCTCTTTTATTTTAACAAATGCTTTTTCTTTTAATTCAGGAAAATAATACATTTTTTTACATTTATTTTCACAAGATTCACAAATAGGATAGATTGTTTCCTGGTTGCACTTTTCACAATAATAAATAGGAAAGCTTCCAAAAACTTCTCCTTCTCCACAAGCTGCTTGAAAACTCCTCAATCTTCCCCCCTCTTTTCCAACAGGAAATAAAACATTTGGACCCCCAATTAATTTTCTTAATTTTGCTTTTTCTGGCCTGCCCATTCTAGCTCCAATAAACTCTCCCGCCTTATCTTTTATTTTAAAATTAGAAACAGAATTAATAATTTCTAAAACATTTTTGTCTAACAAATACTTTTCCTTAAAAATTAGCTCTTTAAATAAAAATTCTTCATGGGGAATATTAATACCAAGATTAAGAAGAAGAGCCTTGCTGGTAATTTCGTTCAAAACAACATTTTCTAAAGTTACTTGATGTTCTATGCCCAGCAACTCCAAGGCACGTTTTCCCAGCTTAAATTTTTCTCTTTCAGTTTTATTATATGGAAAAATTATTTTTTTGTCATATTTTGAAACAATTAACCAATCAATTAAATCCAAGAAATATTCTTTAGATAATTCTGTCCAATAAAAAATATATTTTGGGTGTAATGGAATAGAATAATTCTCACTTAATTCAATTGCTTTGTCTAGAGAAATATTAAAACAATCTATTTTTTCCAGATTGTTTTTTTCCATCAAATCCAATTTCCACCACTCTTCAACATACCCCGGTTTTATAAGCTGCGCATTTCTGTTTAAAACATCACTAAATGGAAACAAAATGTCTCCTAAATAAATAATTTCATCTACATCTGGATAAATTAATTTAGCTTCTTCTAAAGAATTTAACTTTTTTACACTCCCATTAAACAATTTGACTATCGGTCCTTCTATTGAATCACAAACAGTAGCTACACAACCTTTAGTTGGTTTTTCAAGTTTTAATTGTGTTCCAATTGCAATAAAGTCGTCAGTTATAGCCATTGTTGCAGGATGCAAAGAAGTTGCACTAAATCCTGAAACCCTTCCTCTTCCATATCTAAACCTAAAACCCCCAGATTTTGCAGGATGCCCAAAAACAGGTCTTCCGGCAACCAAATCTTTCATATAAACAGGAGTTTCATCTTTTTTTCCTTTTGCCCTTTTTTCATGAATTTTTATATATTCTTCTAAAAAATCAAACCCCGTTGATTTTATCCCATTTTTCTTTGAAATATTTAACAACCTAAATCCTTTTGCTGCTTTTTGGGCAAGCCCTTCCCCGATAATTAAACAAAAACCACTCCTCAAATAATTTGTATCCACTCTTTCCAAATTTTTATAATTTGGAACTTCAATTTTTTCAGAAGCATCTCCTGCAATTTGAATTGGAAGATTTTTTGCTAAAAAATTTGCCTCTTTTTCTGTAGGCATATACTGCAAATTTGCAACCCTTTCATGAAAATGTTCCATTTCAGAATACATTCTTTTGATTTCTTCTTCTGTGGGATCATATTTAGCAAATCCAAATATCTCCCTTAGATAGTCAATTAAAATTAAAACAATACAACTTGCAGTTGTTCCTGCACTTCTAATTGGGCCTGAAAAACTTGCTTCAATATATTCTTGATTGTTTCTCGTTTTTCTTATTTTTAATCCAGTGAATCCTTCTATTGGGCTTGAAACTACCCCCAAGGTAGCATAAGCAAAGCCAACTCTTATTCCAGCATCCATTGATTCGAGAAGATCCTTAAATTTGCAAAATTTTTGTTTTGCAACTTCTTCTGCAATCTTAAATACAATTGTTGTATCCAATTTCCCATATTCTTTTTCAAGCTCAAGAATCCTTTCTGCAATTCCAGAATTTTTCATTTGAGGATATATTGTAGAAATTAAACCAACAACCTTTTCTGCCATACTCATTGCTAAGGGAATTTCCACCTCATTTGCAGGGTCATATCCTTTTGCTCTAGCTTTTTCTGCAATTAAATATATTTTATCGATTTCCTTCTTAAGATTTTCAAAATATTCTTGGGTGTTCATTTTAATTAGGAATTATCTTTATTTTCTTAACCTCCAAATTTTTTTCTTTTTCATAATTAATAAGTTTTTTATAATCCTCACAAATATCGCTTAAACAAACAATCCCCCCATTCATTCTAATTTCTGGATCAACATATCTAAACTTCTTTTTTAATTCTATTCCATTTTCATCTTCGATGACAGAGAAACCTTTTTTCAGTAAGTTTAAGTTAGATAAAATAAGTTCATTGTTTGAATTATTTAAAATTTTCAAAATGGGTTTTTCTGTCCCATAAAATTGATTAAATTCGATTAAACTTTTATTCAATGCTTCTTTCAATGTTTCAGATAAAATATAATATTTACTTCTCATTTCATCTCCCGCCCACCTAAGAGTTTGAAGATTCATATACTCTTTTCCGAACAATCTTGCAACTTCTAAACTATTAAATGCAATTTGATTCTCATAAACACATAAATCTCCAAAAATTTTGTTAGCCAATTCTTTGCCTTTTTCCATTCTAATTTGCCTCAAAGAATAGTCAAGTCTATCCGCGCACAACTTCGGAGATTCTCTTTCCAAAAGTTTAAAATTATTTAAATCTGAAATAAGTTCTGTGTTTAATTTATGCTTTTTAAGAATATCAAATGAATCTGATTTTTCTAAAAATTCCCTAAAAATACTATCTTGATAATCTTCTTTAGTTGGATCCCCAATAACCCAATCTATAACATGGGAAAAGGGGGTATGAGAAATATCATGTAATAACCCGGCAACTTGTTCTTCTAAATTAGCCCTCAATCTTTTTAAAAGAATCATAACCCCCAAAGAATGTTCATATCTAGAAAATCCTGAGAAAGAAAGATATTCATCTGGCATCCCTATTTGAGAAATGTCTTTTAATCTCTTAATTGAATTAGAATTAATTAAATCCAAAAGAATTGCTTCATTTATCTCTTGATTTCCATAAACTCTATCATTTATTTTCATTTAAATTTATCTCCAAATTTTTATCTACTCCTCTTTCATTTTCTTCAAAATCTAAGATTTTGATAGCGCGAGTTTTTAAATTAAGCATAGGAACCTTGCAATGATCTGGTTCATTTCCAAATTTTTCTTGGTAAGGAGTCATTGCTTCCCAGCAAGAAGTTGAAATAATTAAAATATTATTATAAACAGAAACTCCGCTTTTGTGAGTGTGTGCAGATACAAAAATATCTGGAACTTCTTTTATTAATAAATTATCTTCCTCAGTAGGAAAGTATTGTGTTGAGGCATGCGTTGGGGCTAGATGCCTATGTTTTAAAACATATTTCATTATTTCTTCAGGACAATTCATTGCTTTTTTTTGAATTAATTTTTGAACAGAATTTGCATAGTATTGAAAAGAAAATCCATGATAAGTTAAGACATTAAACCCATCAAAATTTTCCTTAGAACCAAAATTAAGAAAACAAGGATTTGAAGTTATTGTTACATTTTCCAGATTATAAATTGGCCAAGCATATTTTTCATCAAAAAGAGGTTGCGGTTCCATTAATCGTACCCCATCGTGATTTCCTGGCGAAAGAATTATTTTAACATCTTTTCTTATTTTTCCAAGCAAATTGGCAAGCAAGGAAAACTGTTCTTCCAAATTTACAACCTCTAAATCTTCTTCTTGATTCGGATAATTTCCAATTCCAGTAACTAAATCGCCCACTATAAAAAGGTACTTTATTTTGTAAACTTCGGGGGTGTTTGGAAAATTGCCATTTAAATAATCTATAAATTTTAGAAAGCTCTGCTTGAAAAATCTCTTGCTTCCAAGATGTAAATCCCCTAAAAATAAAGCATATTCTTCTTCCGGGGACTTTTTCTTTTCTGCAAGGTTTGCATCAGGAAAAATTATATCATTTGCAAAAAAAATCTCCCCATTTCCAGCACCCTTAAAACCCAAAACAGAATCTAAACAAATTTCTTCTGCCTTTTCATACAATTCTTTCTTTTCTTTGCTCACAATTATTTTTATTTTACCGGTAAAATCTTCAACTTCAAAAATCATATTTTTATTTTTTGTAATACTTTTACTACAAATCATCCCTATAATAGAAATTCCGTGCCTATTTCCAAATATTTTATTTATAGAAACGAGATTATCCAATTCAGAATGCCCCTGAAGAATTTTTTTCATTTCAAAAAAACGATTTCTAAAAAATTTAACAAAATCTTGCACATCTATTTTATGCCCCTGAGAAGAAACAGGGGGAAAAGGAGAAAGAATTTTTATATCGCTTTTTGTCTCTGAGTAATTTTGCTTTTTTTCATTTAAAGAGATTTTTTCCTTTGAAATTTCAATGCTTAGCCCCAGATTTATTTTTAAACTTTCTAATTCTTTTTGGGTTTCTTTTGGCAAATCTGAAAAAAATTTGATTATTTCCCCTTTATTTTCATAAAAAATATTTTTTGTTATAATTTTTTGCTTTGTTGAAGATTTTATTTTTTCAATGATTAGTTTTACGGATTCTGTATTACAAGTTTCACTAAATAATTCAAGAGCATCTTTGTCCAGCAATAATCCGTTCTCTAAACAAAACTTCAAAATTTTTTTGGTGTCCATTTTAAATAAAGATTATAAATAATTTAAGGAGTGTTCAACAATTTCATTTGCTTTTTTTGTAATCTCTTTTGGAATTGCTAATTTAATTTCTCTCATTCTCCCTCCCCGGCCCTTAGAAATAACTTTTATATTAATTATTCCATGCATATCAAACTCTTGAATTATATCCCCCACTCTCCTTTGGGTTAATACTTCTAGTTTATGCCTTAAACAAAAATCCTGATATACATTATAAACATCTCCTGTAAAAATGGGTTCGTTTTTTTGAGTTTCAGATAAATAAATAATTGCCTTTAAAACTAACTGAAATTGTTTGGGTTCTGATTGAATTACATCTAAAATCTTATCTTTTTCTATTTTATTATTTGCTTCATCTATATGTTTTATTAAAATTTTACCTGAATTGTCTCTTTCTGCTAACTCTCCAGCTATTCTAAGTAAATCTAGGGCTCTTCTTGCATCTCCGTGCTCTCTTGCAGCAAATGCGGCACATTTAGAAACAACCCCTTCCTGAATAACTCCCTCTTTAAATGCCATTCTTGCCCTTTTATTTAAGATATCCTGCAATTGAAGAGCATCATACGGGTGAAAAACAATTTCCTCTTCTGAAAGGGAACTTCTTACTCGGGGGTCTATTTCATCTAAAAAGGTTAAATTATTGCTAATTCCAACTATACAAAGCTTGGATTTTGAAAGTTCTGAATTTAATCTTATTAAATTATACAAAAAATCGCTTGAAATTTTCCTTACTGTTTGATCAATTTCATCTAAAATAAGTACTATTACTTGCCTTTCAGAATCAATTGTTTCTATAAATTTGTTATATACTGCTTGAGTTGGAAGCCCTGTTTGAGGAACTTCCCCCCCCATTTTTTTAATTAATTCTGCTAAAATTCTATATTCTGTATCAGACACCTTTTTTAATTTACAATTTAAATATTCTATTTTTAATTTAAAATTTGAATCTTTTTTTACTCGCTTATTTAATTCTTCTTGAACAAATTGGACAGAAAGGGTTTTTCCTGTTCCTGTTTTCCCGTAAAGAAATAAATTACTTGTTTTTTCTCCCCTCAATACTGGAGCCAAGATAGAAGCAATCTGCTTTATTTCTTCTTCTCTATGGGGAATTTCATTTGGAGTATAATTTGATTGTAATAAAGATTTGTTTTTAAAAATTCCATTTTTATCAAAAGTATCAAAAATTTTTTCAATATCTATTTTCATCTTTTAACCTCGCGTTTTAATTTCATTATCTCACACGTTTATTTCCTGTGGAAAATTTAAAATTAATTAAATTATCGATGAAAAAAATGTATTTCTTATATAAAGAATTATAACCACTAATTAAGAGAAACACCTACGTTTCTAATGGAATGATTAGTTTTTTTGAATTTTAAGTGCTATTTTTAAGTTTTTGAGATTTTAGCTGTTATTTTTAATTTATTACCAAAATTTTAATTATTTCTTTTATTATAATTATTATAATTTTTATGTTTTTGATAGAATGTTATTAATTATGTCTTCTTGTTATGTTATTGTTATATTACTTTTATAGTGTTTTTGATTCTTTTAATTCTTTTATTATTATTATTATTATTATTATTAAAAATAGTAAAATATAATATATAATATATAATATATAATATAAATTTTTATAAATAAATAAATAAAATAAAATTTTTCATTTTGATTTATAAATATTTCCATAAGAAACAAAAGGGTGTGGGATTTAAATTTTGATTGTTTTATACATTCAAATCTCTATATATTTTTACAGAAAAGTTTATAAATTGATTACTTTTATTTTCAATATGCAAATAGAAAAGACTCCCTTTAATGTTATTATTGGAAAAATGGTAGTAACAAAAGAAGGAAAAAGATTAGGTTATGTTAAAGATATTACTTTTGAAACAAAATCCGGAGAGTTAATTGGAGTTGTTTTAAAAGATCCCACACCTTATTCTAGAAATTTAAATCTTGAAAAAACCTCTTCTGGAGAATTTTTGGTACCGTATAGTTCAATTATTGCTATAGGTGATTTTGTTATTGTTTCTGAAGAAGATTTAATTTAAAAGTATTATTTTTTAACCTAAATATTTAAAAATATAAAATTTAATATCATAATATGAAGTTAGTTAGTTTCAATTTTACAAAAATAAATGTAGAAAAGCTTTCAGATAATCTAAAAGACTTAAAAATTAATACAGGAGTAGATATTTCTGATATAAAAACAGTAAAATCTGATTTTTTAAAGTTAAATGGAGATTTAATTGCAGTTAAATTCAATTACAATATTTCTTATGAGGAAAAAATAGCTAAATTAGACTTTACTGGAAATATGCTTGTTTCAGTAGAATCTAAAGAAGCTAAAGAAGTTTTAAGACAATGGCAAGATAAAAAAATGCCGGAAGAATTTAAATTAAATATTTTCAACATAATCTTAAAAAAGGCAAGTCTAAAAGCAATTCCTTTTGAAGAAGAATTTAATCTTCCATTGCATATCCCCCTTCCTTCTATAAAATCTCAAGAAAAAAATTAAAGAAGTACCTAAAGAAGCTTTTTTAAATTACATTTTTTTAAAACTAAACAAATAATTTTTAGAATTTAAGAAGTAATTTTAAAACATAATAGATAATTAACTTTAAAAGAACTTTCTTCTTAATCTAATTATGTTTATTTCAAAAGAAAAAAAAGAGAAAATCTCTGAACAAATTCTTGCTTACCTCTATTCTGTTAACCCAAAATCGGTTTTTACATCAAATATTGCAAAAGAAATCGCTCGAGATGAAGAATTTATAAAAAATTTATTATTAATACTAAAAAAGGAAAAGTTGGTTGTTGAAATAAAAAAGAATTCCAAGGGAGTAGACTACCTTAAAAGAAGTCGATGGAGGCTTTCAGATGAAGTTTATAAGGTGTACAAAAACAGGCAAAGCTTAAACTGAATATTTCTCAAATATTATTTTAAAATATCTCAATCTTTTTATAGGAGATATTATTTAAAAAAAGATGGAACAAATAAAAGAGGCATTTTCAAAGGTAAAACAAGATATGGATATTTTGAGAAAAGAGGTTGATTCTTTAAAAGAAGGATTAAAAGAAAATAGGCAAAGTTTAATTGAATTATGTGAATTAATAAAGAAAATTTCAATAAAGCAGAAAGAAGAAAATTTTAAAGAAGATCCAACACATAAATCAGAAAATTCAACATCCTCACCACAAATTCCAACACATCCAACACATTTTGGGCTCCTTAGGGATGAAAATTTAGGTATTTCCACTGGAAATGTAGGGGTTCCAACAGACAAACAGACAAACCAACAGACAAACCAACAGACAGATAAAGGTTCGTACAATACCAATAATAAAGAAAAAGAAAGCCCCATAATAGATGCTGTAAAAATTTTAGATTCTCTCGATAATCTAAAAAAAGAGATACGTTTAAAATTTAAACGACTTACAGATCAAGAAATGACTGTTTTTTCTGCACTGTATCAATCTTGTGAAGAAGAAGGATATGCAGATTATAGGAATTTATCTCAAAAGCTAAAATTAACTGAAAGCTCTATTAGGGATTATGTTGGAAGGTTAATTAAAAAAGGAATTCCCGTCGAGAAAATTAAAATCAATAATAAAAATATTCAATTGATTATTTCATCAAACTTTAAGAAAATTGCTTCTTTAAGCACAATTTTACAGTTAAGGGAGCTTTAATTATAGTTATCTTGCTTACCGAATAACTTTTTTCCCTCCCTTTTGGGTTTCTTATGTGTTTTTTTCTCTTTATTTTTTTCTTTTATCTCCCTTTTTTCTTTTATCTCCCTTTTTTCTTTCCCCCCGATTTTTTCTTTTTATTTTCTTATTTTTTGAATCTATTAACTCTCACTTTTGACTTTTTTATCTAATTTTTTCTTATTTTTTTAATATTTTAAGGGTTACTAATCCTCACTTTTGACTTTTTTGGTGTTTTTTGACTGTCCAACCCTTACTTTTGACTTTTTTAGTAGTTTTTCTTTAATTTCTTCAGGTATAAACACTCTTTTTTTGCCATTTGTCTCAATAATTTCCTCTATTATACCCTCACTTTTTGCTTTTATGGAGTTTATTTGACCTCTTATTGTGCTCTTTTCTTTTCCTAGCATAGTAGAAAGATCATCATAACCTAGTTTCATATCTGTGTTTAATAACACCCATAGAATCGCTCTTTCTGTTACAGAAAATTGTCCTAAATTTGGTGTTTGGACACCTGTTTGGACACCTGTTTGGACAGCATAAACAGCTGTTTGTTTATTAAACAGCTGTTTGTTTGTTTTAAACAGCTGTTTGGGTTTAAGATCATTCATAATAGATAAAACATTTTTTAATCCTTCTAATTCTTCTTTAACCGTCGTCAAATCTTCTTTAATGGATAATATATCTTTTTCTTGTATTTTTTTTTCAGAATCTAGGTGTTTAATCCATCCACTTACTGTTGCAATATCTTTTTTTACAAAATCAAAACCTTTTTTTGTTTCTTCTTTTATATCTTCAAGCTCTTTTTTATCCTTTTTTTTAGAAAACCATCTAAACATAATATCTATTAGAAAAACCGGTTTAAAAATGTTTTGTTTTTTTCATCGGGAAAAACGAAATTTTTCTTTGATTTAAAAACAAAAAAAGGGTACAAAAATAAATAAAAAATAAGCTAAAAAATTGTTAAAAAACCATGTTTATAGTAAAAAAATAACTACAAACAGCCTGTTTAAACAGTGGCAAACAGCTGTTTAAAATTTAAACAGCCATTTAAACACCTTAAATTTTAATTAATTTTTGTTTTTTTAATTTTTATTATTCCGTCGATAAAATATAACAAACAGCTGTTTAAACAGGTAAATTATACATTTTTAACTGGCATTCCAACACATCCAACACATCCAACGCATTAAAATTAAACTAATTACAAATAACTTACCTAACCTAAGTGCAAAATGCTGGTGAAAATAAATAGCAAGAAAATTTTACTGAAAAATTTGTTGTAAAAAATAAACTTCATATACCCTTCTTAATCCAAATTTTTAAAAATAATTAATTGCTTTAAGAAGAATGATTAAGCTTACTAAAATTTTAATGCCCAAAAATAGATCAAAACCTAAGCCATTATTTAATGCAAATGAGCTTGCCATATATAATCCATCCGGAGAACTAGGTAATGAATTTGATGAACTATATCATATTAAATTTAGAAGATTCGGAAAGAGTAAGAAAGATTTGGAAAAGAAATGGTACTATTTTGGTTCAACCCTCACCCTTGAAAATACTTCCAGCAGAGGACTACCTTATGCCCCTTTTTTTAAAAGGGGATTTGTTAATACTCCAGAAGAGCATCTTCATAAATTAAATGGGATTAGATGTCCTTTTTATTAAGTTTTAAATAATTTTAAAATTATTTTAATAAATTTAATTAAGTGAACTTACCTAACCTAAGTGCAAAAAGGCAGGTGAAACTTAGTTAAAAGATTTTTGCAGGTGTAAAAAGTGTAAGAGTAAAAATTTTAAAAAATATATCTTGCTTAATATAAATAGTTAAAAGGAATCTTTTCTTATGAATAAAATGAAAAAAGGTTTAGAACCAAAACTAATCCCGTATGAGCACACTCTTTATGATTTATTAATTGAAAATTTCAAGGGAAAGTATTTTCAAAACATGATGGCCCCACATTTATTATTTCAGATTCCTGAAGAAAATTCATTAGGAATTCACTATGTAGAAGATGGGAAACTTTCTGTATGGTTCCCTCTTTTAAAAAGACATGGAAATCTCTCTTTAAATGAATTTCATGAATATGCTCTTATTAGTGAAGAACAGTTTAAAGACTACCAGAAAAACCTCGGGGATGTTTTTGAGTATCTTTTAGTTCATAAAGATTCACCGGCTTTCAAAGAATATCAAACAAAAAATAACAAAGCTAACCTAAGTGCAAGACAATTTTCAACAGAAGATGAACAGTTTTTAAAAAAGGCCACAAATCCGAAAATATTAAAACAAATTGTTAAGATTACTAAGGAAATACTATCAAAACCTCCAAAATCCTTCTAAAATAGGTAAAGCTTCGTACAATATACATTATACGAACCACTAAAAATAGCTTATTTATACCTGTTTAACTCTATAGCTCCAGCTTAAGATTTCTGTCCTTTCAAATTGAACATCTTTATAAACAAATTCTTTTTTCTCTCCTGCTTTTAAATACTGAGTTACTGCTTCAGAATATTCAAATCCCCTTTGATTTTTAAAATTAAATGTAACTGTAAAATAATCTCCAACATTTTCCTTGTTTTGGACAGAAACAACATACTTAGTAATATAACTCCCAAAAATGTCTTTTTGTTGTTCTTTTCTCCCATAATAAGAAAAATCAGTTCTTTTTTCAGTTTTTTGTTGATCAAGGTTATAATAATTTATCTCATGCCGATGATTATAATCATAATAGTAATAATTCTTTCCTTGAATGTGGCTAGAATAATCTTGATTTTCTGAAACAGCAAAAGATGTTGGCACCCCAACTCTCTCCTCTTTCTCTTTTTGTTTGACTAAACTTGAAATGAGTAAAATTAAAACAATTGCTATAAAGAGTAAAGCTAAAGCAATTACAAGAATTTTTTTATTTGAGTCTCTCATTTTAATCCCAATTTTTTCTATTTTTTAAAAATTATTGTTCCAAGAAGATAGTTTAAATATCTCTATGAACTCTCCTCCCTATGAAATTTCTAAAATATCCCAAAGTATTTTGGTTTTCTTTACTTGCAATAGGGTTTATTGTTTTAGCTATCTTAGTTAATTGGCTTTTTTTAATTGGAGCAGTTATTTTGGTTTTGATTAATCAAAAAGAACTCCTTAAAAAATAGAGTCTAAAACTATTTAAAGAAGTTCGTACAATTCTTTTAAGATAAAAATGACTCCAGAAGATTTTTTAAAAAAATTAGAGGTTGAACTGAAAATTTCAAAAAATTCATTATATACACTGAGAAATTATTTGGATTCAAATAAAAAATTTCTTGAATTTATAAAAAAAAATCCAGAGAAAATAGAATCAGATGATGTAAAATTATATATTTCAGAGAATCTTTCTGATAAAGCTTCCTCATCCATAATTATTTTTCTTTCAGCTTTAAAATATTCTTTTTTAGGTATATTAAAAAAAGACATTACCCTGGGAATTAAACGTCCAAAAAGAGAAAAGAGATTGCCCACGGTTTTAACAAAAGAAGAAGCAAAAAAATTATTTGAAGTATTGGACACGAAAAAATCAAAAATTATGGTTTCTTTAATGTATGCCTGTGGGTTTAGGGTATCCGAATTAATCAATTTAAAAATTGGGGACTTGGACTTTAATGAAAAAACAGGAAAAATTCTTCAAGGAAAAGGAAAAAAAGATAGAATTTTTAACATTCCAGATTTTTTATTAGAAGATTTAAAAAAACAAGTAGAAAAGCAGAAAGAAAAAAAAGAAATATATTTATTTACTGGAATAAAAGGAAAACTTTCAGAGAGAAATTTGCAAAAAATTGTTTCAAAAGCAGCAAAAAGAGCAGGAATAAACAAGGAAATTCATTGCCATACTTTGAGGCATAGTTTTGCCACCCATCTTTTAGAAAACGGGACGGATATAAGAAAAATACAAGAATTGCTTGGGCATGCAGATCTTTCAACAACACAAATTTATACTCATATATCAACAGAAGAATTAAAGAAGATAAAATCCCCTATAGATGAATTAATGAAATGAAATGCCCTAAATGTGGACACGAATTTGAAATAGAATTAAAACCTGAATTGGAAGATCGAGGAAAATCTCAAAAAAAGGGAATGCTAAAAAAATTTTCTGAAGGAAAACATATGTCGAGATCCCCTTTCGGATATGAATGGGATTTTAAAGAAAAAACATTGATTTTAGCGCAAAACTACAGAGAAGTAGAAGAAATTTTTGAAGAGTTTTTGAATCCAGAAATGAACTTGTCTAAAATTGCAGAAAAGCATAATTTTTCAGTTAATGGATTAAAAAAAATTTTAAGAAATTTTGTTTATGTTGGTAAAGTTAGGTTTGATGGGCAAATTTCTGAAGGAAAACACCCCCCAATTATTTCAACAACTCTTTTTAATCATGTTCAAGATAAATTAGATAAACTAGAAAAGAAAAATAATTTTTAATTATTCTATTAAATCAGGAACACTTTTTTGAAAATGTCCAAATGGAAAAGGTCTTCTTTCAGATACAAAGGTGATATAATTCATAAAATCATATGCTTGGATATTAAATAAACGACATAAACGGACCAATTCTTTATTTTTTTTATCGTCGATTAAAATAATTATGAATTGTGCAAGCGAAAAGCAAAGTACAAAGAATCCCCAAACATATAACATTATACCTGCAATAATAAAAACAGGAATTCTCATCCAAACTTCTTCTGCTTTTATTTTTCTCTTTTTTTTACGCCTCTTTTCCATTTTAATATTAAGAAAATACCATTAATAAATCTTGCTTTTTGCTTATCTGAAAGAAGTTTGACGCTTAGCACGTGCTTTTGAATCTCCGGGCTTATTTGGTTCTTTTCTTCTAACGTCCGCAACAAGAAGGTTCCTATCATAATCTAAATATTCTTTTTCTAGTTTTTCTGAATTTGTAAATTTTACAATTGCTCTTGCTAAAGCAAGTCTTGCAGCTTCTATCTGGCTTTTTTCACCGCCCCCATGAACAAGAATATCCACATTAAAATTCATTTTTCCAAGGACATTTTCGGCTATTTTCAAAGGTTCTTTCATTCTTAAAATATCAAATTCGTGAAGATGCTCATAATTTCTATGATTTATACTTATTTTTCCATCCCCTTCTGTTAAAATTGCTCGCGCAATTGCAGTTTTTCTTTTTCCAGATGTAACAATTTTATTCATTTGAAAACTTCCTGAACTTCAATAAATTTATTTTTATCCCCTGTATTTAAAGAAACTTTTTTTGAATCTAAATACTTTTCTGGAGTTTCTTGATAACATTTTATTTTTTTAAAAGCAATTCTTCCTCTACCTTCTCGATGGTCTGGAAGCATTCCTCGTATTGTTTTTTTAACTATTTTTTCGTTGTCCTTAGAATATTTTGGGCCTTTTTGTGAAAAACCGACCCTCTTTCTTTTTTGTTGAAACTCATTGATAATATTTTTTCTATTCCCGCTAATTATAACGTGATTGCAATTTACAATAATTATCTCTTCTCCTTTAAGAGCTTCTTTAGCTGCATAGCTAGCTAATCTTCCAAGAACAGTGTTTTTTCCATCGATTATCATTTTAATATTTTCAATCCTTTTGCAGAAGGGTTTGATTTAATTTCATCTGAGATGTATGTAATTTGGCATTTTGAACTTAATAATTTTTCTTTTGCTTTTTCGGAGAAATTAAATGCAATTATTTTTATTTTTTTTTCTATTTTTCCTTGAGAAAGAACTTTTCCGGGGATGATTATACTCTCTCCTTCATTGCATTTTTGATTTATTTCATCCAAGTTGAAGTTTATTCTTTTTCTTCTTGGTCTAGAAAGCAATCCTGCTACCTCCACCCAAGAATTATTTTTTTTTGCAGCAAGTATACTATTAGTTAATTCTGAATTTCCTTTTCGTTCCAATTGTTTTGAAATTTTTGTTTTTGATTTCATTGTATTTAAGTAAGTGAAATTTAAATAGCAAAGTTTAGAATAATCTAACTCTACTATCGCTTTCGCTCGCAGATGAAATGCTAAAAATTATTTCTTTTATAAACCTTTTGATGCGGATGAAAAAGAAATTTTCCCTTGATTTTGTAAATTTCTAATTCATCTCTATGCGGATGAAAGGGTTCGAACCTTCGTAGGCACTAAGCCAACAGATTTTGAGTCTGTCCCGTTTGACCACTCCGGCACATCCGCCTGTTCCATTATTCTTATTGATAGTCTCTTATAAAAACTTTTGTACCTTCTCTATTGTTAATCTAATGTAACTATTTAATAGCTATAAAATGGTAATCTTTATAAAGTATGTTACTACTAAATAATTATGGAAATTAGTGGATTTTTGGACAACAAAAAATTGCTCAGAGGATTTGAAAAACCTGAAATAACCGATTTTTCAAGCGAGAGTTCAATCAACAGCCTTGGGCAAGAAAAAATAAGTTCTTTGAAAAATGCAATATCTGAGATAAAAAGGCTGATTGAAGATAGAAAAACATTGAGTAAAAAATTTATAGAAGAAGGAGATTCAATAAAATTAGAGATTGAAAATTTAATACTTTCAAATGAAAATACCTTAAGAAATACCTCTATCGGACAGAGTGAAGCCTTAAGTGAAAAAAATGCCCTTAGAAATAAAAAGGTTGAAATTGCCGAATTACAATTAAAAGAAAAAATAGATTGTTGGAAAGATATTTCGCTCTTGAAAAAAGAACTCAGAATATATGAAAAGGAGCTGAGTGAAAAAGAAAACAGGATGAAAGAATTAAATGATATTTTAAACGAAGGAAAATAAAATGAAATATGGAAAAAATCCCCACGAGATATTAATTGAAAAATTTTTAAATAATGAATCTACTCAGGATTTTCTTTTTGGAGGGGATTTTTGTAAATATTTTGTAAATGATTTAATTTTTTACGAAGATTCTCCAAACAATAAGTCAAAACATCAGTTATTGAAAAGCTTGCTTAAAAATTCCGAAATTCAGGATAAATTTAGTTTTGTTGATATGAATGCTCCTTTTGATTATACAGAAAAGTTAAATCTTAAAAAAGAGAAAATTTGGGAGCACGAAGAAATTTTGCAAGATTGTATAAATTTTCATGATGCAATTTGCTTACTTGATGAAAAAGAAAGAGAATTAGGGTATATTTGTTCAAAATTTAATTCAACTAAAGAAAAAATTCTATCCAAAATAGAAAGATATTATTTTTTTCAATTAAGAATTTTAAATATTTTAGGAGCAAATATTTCTGAATACCCAAAAAATCTGGAGGATTTAACAAAGTAAAAATGTCCATTCAAAAAACCCTTTCAATAGAGGAAATAAGCTCAAGATTAAAGCCAATTTTAGGAAATAAAATAGATGAACTTTATTTTAGATATACTGTTTCTGATTCGCTTGAAGAAAAAAACCAGATTTTATGTGTTCTAGGGGCACTTTATCAAAAACATCTTGGAAAATTTTTAGACAAAAAGCTGTTGTTAGAACCTCCTGAAGAAAAATTTGTTCTTGGAGAATACGACTTGGCTAGAGTGATCTATGCTGGAAAAGAGCTCCATAATTTTTGTTTAAGAGAAAATGATTGGCCAAGACATGTTTGTATAAGCGGGATGAGTGGAAGTGGAAAAACTACTCTTGCTTTAAATATTCTTCAAAGATTTGTTGAAAAAGACAAACCTTTTTTAGTATTTGACTGGAAAAAAAGTTTCCGTCCACTTTTAAAAGCAGATTCTTCTGTAATGTGTTTTACAATAGGGAATGATTCAGTAAGCAACCTATTTAGGACAAACATCAATCGTCCTCCAAAAGGAATTTCTCCAAGAGAATGGATTAACGTTCTATGCGATTTATTAACAGAAAGTTTTTGCGTGTCATTTGGAGTTCATAAAGTTTTAATGGAAACATTAGATGAAGTTTTTGAAGGGTGGGGCATTTACAAGGGTTCCCCTCATTACCCTAATTGGCAACATATAAAAAAAATGCTTGAAATAAAAGCAAGAGAAGCAAGGGGGAGAGAAGCAACATGGTATGAGAGTGCTCTTAGAATAGCAACAGTGCTTACATTTGGAGATTTTGGGAAAGTAATTAATTATGATGGTAAGAAAAGTCTTTCAATTGAGGATTTATACGACAAAAAAGTAATTCTTGAATTAAATTCCTTAGGAAATGTTGAAAAGAAATTTTTCTGTGAATTTATTCTTACCTATTTGTATAAATTAAAAAAAGCAAATCAATTAAAAATCTCAGAAGGTTTTAATCACGCAATTATTGTGGATGAAGCACATAATATATTTTTGAAAAATAAAACTTATTTTGTATCCGAGTCAGTGACAGACATGGTTTATAGAGAAATGAGAGAATATGGTACAGGATTAATCTGTTTGGATCAACATATATCCAAATTGAGCGACACAGTAAAAGGAAACAGTGCATGCCATATAGCATTTCAGCAGCAATTACCTCAAGATGTTTATGATATTAGTTCAATAATGCAAATTCCTGAAAAGAAAGAACTCTTTACCCAACTTCCGGTGGGGGTTGCAGTCGTTAAACTTTCAGAAAGGTATACTTTTCCTTTTTCAATAAAGGTCCCATTTACTGAATTAAGAAATGAAATAATTGATGATAAAATAATTGCAAAGAGAATGGAATGTATTGTTCAGGGTATTGAAGTTGAAAAAGACGACCCGGAATTCAAAGAAGCTTTAATTAATCCATCAAATCCAAAAAGCTTAGAAGTTGTGCCCGTTACAGAAATTAAATTAGAGATAAAAACCTTGGAACCGCAAGAGAAAATAGAAGAGGTTAAACTTGAATCAACCTTAACTCCAACACAAGAAATCTTGCGTTCTTTTATATCTGAACAACTGCAAAAAGGAAGGAGTTTAAGGGAAATAGAAGAACTTCTTGAGAGAAGGCTATTTGAAAAATGTTATACTTCAAGGGATATTTTGGAAGCAATAAACTCTTTAATAAATTTAAGATTAAATAAAGAAGAATTTGAGTTAAATCTAAAAAAAGATAAAATGGAAAAATATCCTATACTTAAAACCCTGGATAAAGAAGAAATGGACTTTATTGTTTATTTAATAGAAAATTCTCTTCATGAAGATAGCACAGTCGAACTATATAATAAAATGAAATTATCCACAAGAAAAGGAAACATAATAAAAAATAAATTATTGGATAAAGATTTAATTAGAATACAGGAAGAGAAGAATGCAAGAGGCTGGAAAAAATTTATTAGATTAACAGAAAATGTTCATGCACATTAAAACTTAAAATTCACATTCATATTCACACAATCAAATCATATTCACCCAATAAAACAAACAACAAACACAAAAATTTCAAACATCACAAAAAATCGACATACAAGATACAAAACAAACACAAATAATTTCAATAAATAGAAATTATACCCATAACAATTCGTTAATCTTGCAAGATTTTTAATTGATCTGAAATAAATCACTCTGTTGAATAAAAACAAAACAAACAAAGTGAATCTTTAAAATACCGACGTCGATTTAGACACGATATTAAAAATAGCAAAAATTCTTTATAGAAAGCATTCTTGAACAGCGCTGAAATACCCTGAAATATCATAAAATACGCGCGAAATATCACGAAATTATAATTATTTTTAATATTAACTTAAATTTCTTAATTATTAACCACATTAAAAAATTAAAAAGGAGGTAAATCTAAACTAAGTTCAAATTGGGCCGAACCCCCAAAACTTTATTGTCTAATCTTTAAATTTTACAAAAATGAAAAAGTTTTTATTTTTAATTGTGATTTTTGTTCTTGCTTTAGAAGCAGGATGCAAGAAAAAAGAAGTTACACTTCCAGAACCCCCTCCGCCACCCCCGCCCCCTCCAAAGGTGCAAACTGTTTATGGTTTTATGAAAGAGAGTGTATCAAATTTCCCCTTGATTGAGCCCGGGAAAGTTATTGGGATAACTGCTGGAGAAAAAAGAGTTATTGATCTTAAGGGAAATCTTTATCCCTCGGAAAAGAAGTTTTATTTTTCTTTGTTCCAGGACACTTTGAGCTATCCGGAATCGTCCTTTTTCGTAACGAAGTATCTTTTTCCATCTGTTAAATTGGACTGGGGTATGCCTATCGCGGATTTACAGGATTATCTGACTATTGTGCAAAAAGGCGATTTGTTTGTATTTTCTAAAACTTCTCCGGACCCTTCCAAGCCTTACAAATATTCTCCAACGTTCCTGGTTCGAACAAGTGAAGAAATGCCTCTTTTGAATTTCGGGGAAGAAGATAATGAGCCGACGCTTCTCGAGAAGATTAAACATTGGGAAGTCTGGGTTCTTGATAAAAACGGAAATGAAATGCCTTTGCGAGCAGATTGGAGGAAATAATTCTTAGTTAAATTATTCTTGGAGTAGAACAAGGTTGTTGAGATGAGGCGCTTGTTATTTTTGTATTTCTTGGAAGCCTTCGCTGTATAATCTTTAAAATATATTTTTCCTCGAGGGCTTCCTTTTTCTTTTGAAAATAATCTTTCACAATCATATTTCCAAATTCATAACACAGGAACTTAAAAAATAATTCACATAATATTAACAATTTAAAAAAGGAGGTAAAAGTCAAACAATTCTATTCCTGGCTGGCGAGTTATAGAAATAATTAATCTTTAGAAAATTAAATCAATGAAAAAGTTTTTTGTTATTCTAATAGTTTTTTCTCTCACTCTTTTATTAAATAATTGTGAGAAAGAAAAAGAAGAATCTCCTATTTTTCAACCAAAAGAGATTCGGGAATTTCTTACTTCTCCAGAATGGACAAAGTATGAATGCTTATTTGCTTCTTATGGAGCGTACAACACCGGAACTGTTCAGATAAGTGAAAATAATGAAACAGTGCAGATGTTTTTGCCATATTACAAATATGTAGATAATGAAAATGTAAAAGTGGCAGAGTTGCAAATTATCAAAATGGAACCGGGCATGCTTCCAGAGGGAGATCTTTATTTTATTAATTTGGTGGACTTTACAAGGTTTGATTTTGAATCACGAACCGGGAATGTTCTTATGTACGGGGTGAATTATCAAAACTTCTTACATGATGAATATTTGGTTGTTGATAATATAATTCAAACCAATGATTTTTATCCAATGCCAGATAAATATCTTGAAGATCAAGCCAAGAGAATAGGTTTCTTTAAATGCTATAGAATTATAAGAAACCATTACGAGTCAATAGATGTAATTAAATTCCTTTGTGATTTTGAGGGGATATCTTGTTGGATGGCAGCCACCGGTTCATGTTTATATGTTATGGCAAGACAGACCAAATAATTCTATTTATGAAAGCAATTGTTGTTATTTTGGTTATGCTTATCTTTTCCATATTTTGGATAAGAAGAGTATTAAAAAACTCTGATTATCAGAGAGGGAGTAAGAATATAATCATAGCGTTGATTATATTTATCCTAATTACTTTCTCAATTGTTTCTATCATCTGGGAAGTTGCAGGTTTACCACCAGAATTAATTGAGTTAATAAAGTAATTCTAACGAAAGGGCATTTCTGAATTCAGCTGATTTGCCCTTTTTATTTTTAAAATAATACTCTGTTTTTATACAGAACAAAATATAATCAATTAATATTAATTCTTTAAATTTTAAAGCAATGAAAAAATTTATTCTAAAATTTAAACAATCGATTTCAGATGTTCTTCATTTGAAATCTAAACCCCCCACGATTTTCCTTGGAACATTTGTTCCGTTCTTTGCTGCTCACACCGTGGCATATATAGATAAGGAAGTTAAAGGTGAAAAATACTTCAATAATTTTTACCCGTATTTCTTTTTGTTTTTAGGCTTGTACTCTCTAGAGATTGTATCTCTTGCAAGATACTTCCATAGTGTTGATGTTTTTTTTGTTCTTATTCTCTTGGGCCTGTATCTTTTTCCAAACTATATTATAACTACTCTGTCCTGGGGTATATTTGCTTACAAGAGAAAGTAATCCTCAAATCATTAAAATTAAATCTTAATATTAAGGAAATGAAAAAGTTAATTTTCTTCTCTTTGCTTTTTCTTCTTTACCCTATTTGCCTAGTTTTTTCTCAGATAGAAACAGGGGGTTCTCTTGAGTTAGGGTATGAGAGTAGAATAGTTCGCCTTAATGAGGGTACAACTACAGGAATGGAAATCCAGTCGAACTTGTTAAATAAGAGCGAATTTGCAAAGATTAATCTTAATGCAGATTATAAAAAATTCTCCCTTTATACAGGGATTAAAAGTTACTTTCAATGCGAGAAGATTGATGTTTATGATCCTCTCCAAATAGAGTATACTGTCGGGTTAAATTACAAAATTAATTGTTTTCTGTTTAAGGCAGAACACATGTGCTCTCACAGCATAGAGTCTAAACTTTTCTATGAAGTGTACGATAAATTTTCAGTTGAAATTTACTTTGGTAATAAAAAATAAATTAAATTTTGGAGGACAAAAAAATGAAAGACGAATCACAAATTAAGAAAAGTGAATGGACCCCGAACAGAATCTTCCGGGCATTATTCTTGGGTTTACTCTCCTTGGATTTTATCTTTTACAAAATATTTGGAGAAACACGTAATGGCCCCCCCTCTTCAGGATGGTATCTCTTTTTGATAATCAGTATATTATGCGCTCTTGCCGGTTTATCTTGGCTCGCAACATCTATCCGGGAATGGATATCTTCTTGTAGAAAAGAACACAAGAAGAATAAAAGAGATGGCAATTCTGTTTGATTAAAAAAACTTCACCCGAAGATGTTTGTTTGAAGGCTCCTGTGCGTTCTTTTTTTCGTAGCTTAATCTTTTTATCTTTTGCAGGAGCCTTCATTTCTTTTGAAAACAATAGTCTGCATTTAGGCAGAACAGCATATTTCCTCTTTATATAAAAACTAAAAAACATTCAAATAATATTAACTTTTTAAAAATTAAATTATGAAAACACTTTTGTTAAAAATTGGTTCTTTCCTTAAAAAGAATTATGGGGAGATAATTATAATCTTCTTGGGTCTTGTGTTTCTCTGTTGCGCAATTCTTAGTAATTGGATTACGTATGAATCAGTTATAACCAAAATTGAATTTGGAGAAAGTATGTTGTGTCGTTAATATTAACTTTAAATTTAGGAGGACAAAAAAATGAAAGCATTTAGTTTTTTTTAATTGTTATCGGAGCACTTTTAATACTTACCTTGATTGGCGTAGGTATCTATGGAGATTACACTTACAAGAAGAATGTTTCTTCTTATTGGGATTTAGCAGATAAATCCTCGACTATTTCAGGTAAGGCAATTCATATTGATTGCTTTGTGGAAGCACTTTCAAAAGAGAACCTTTATGGAGAATACAATGCATTAATCTTCAAAACTCCTAATAATAGTTTTGATAAAAACTTTGATGCATTGAAATCTCTTCAAAAAAGGTTGTACGAGATAAAAGATATGGACATCTCTTCTTTTGGATATCAAACTGCAATACAGCAAATTACCGAACAAGAGCAAGGAGGAGCAGATGAAATGCTTAAGACTCTAAGAGGGATTTGGTTTAAGGTTAATTTTCCTATTGTTTGGCTTTTGTATTGCTTTGGGTTGGTAATCCTCGGAATTATTCTTATTGTAGGGGGGTGGATTTTATATGAGTTAGATGATAATTATTGATGATTCTATTGTAATACTTTTTAACTAAATTTTAGAGGACAAAAAAATGAAAAAAGAAGTCATTCTTATTATTGGGAAAATTTTGACAGTTTCTACCGCATTAATTTTTCTAATCGCCATTATTTTTGAGATACTCTACTCTTTGTCTAAAAAATCCCCTGAAGATGTTTTTGATGACGTATTGCTGGGAATTCTCTTTTCTGCCGGATTTATTATGGGCATAATTTCCATAGTATATAATTTGTATAAAGAAGATCTACTGGATATTTTTTCAAAAGAGGATTCTGCAAATAAGCCCAAATAAATATTCATATTCAAAAGGACATTTCTTATCAATTAAGCTTTGTCCTTTTTTTTGTCATAATACATGAAAATAATTTCATATATAATCCGTTAATCCTATAGAAATAATAAAAAATTTTACTTGCCTACTTTCTTATCTAGTTCACCCAAGTCTTTTTTTAAGGTTTCAATGGATTTAGTAAATATGCTTTTTGCATCGATTTGTCCAAAAGATTCTAAGGAGATAACAATTTCTTTCAGAGGTTTTATATCAATTTTTTTCTCATATTTTTCAGCAAGACCCTCACAAATATCACAAACTTCATTTTCCTTATTATCTATTATTATTGCTTTTTCACCTTTAATATCTAAGTGAATATCTAAGATTCTTGCTCTTACTTTTTCTGCTAGTTCTTTATCAATGCTAATTTCAAATGCTTTTCTATAGCTCATTATACCTGGAGAAAATTTTGCATGGTCTTTTCCCTTTCCACTTTTTGCATATGCAATAATTTCTATTTCTTGCCCTTTATTTAAGAGTGTAATTGGTATTTTTCCATAAACTACTTCAAAATCTCCCATTAAAGATTCAGAATAAACAAATCCTTCTTTTTGAGTTTCTAATTTTAATTTTCCTTCTTTTTTTGTATTTTGCTTAAGAGGAATTAATCCTAGTCTATGTGCAATGGTTTCATCATACAATGGAGAATCATTTTTTATTATTTCAATTTCATCAATTGCTACAATTTGTATTTGATTTACATATCTTCTTATTGCATTTGCTAGACTTTCATCTATATTTGCTTTAAATACAAATTTGTTATCTTTTTTTGTTATTGTTTCCATTTTTTAATTATTTATTTTCCATATTTAAACTCTTCTTCCTCTACGTCCCCCTTTCTTTTTTGGACCTCCTCTAGGAATTCTGGTGTTGTCTAAAATATTTAATATTTTGAACCCGTCTCTGGATAAACTTTTTATTATTGCATTTGCTCCAGAACCTGGACTCGTGTTGCCTGTTTGTGCTCTGATTTTAACATATAAGGACTTTATTCCCCTATCTTTCATTGTTTCTGAAATTCTTTTTGCAATAAACATCGCAATTGTAGGGTTTGCTTTAAGCCTACTGTGTTTAGTCACCATCCCTCCAGATACCTTTGCGATTGTTCTTCCCGAAGCATCAGTAACATGTGCAATTGTGTTATTAAATGAAGCATAAATATTAAGGACAGCCTCTATTTCTTTTTCCTTTTTTTTGGCTTTTTTCTCTTCTTCTTTTTCAGATTTATCTTCTGATTTTTCTTCTTCATTTTCCTCAGATGCAATTTCTTCATCTTCAGAGATTTCTTTTTCTAATTTTTCTTTATTCTCCATTTTTTTCTTCTCCTATTTCTTTTTTACTTTTAATTTTTTTACTCTTTAATTTTATTTTATCT
The DNA here is from genome assembly GCA_022703705.1 of Nanobdellota archaeon. Lineage (GTDB taxonomy): Archaea > Nanobdellota > Nanobdellia > Pacearchaeales > GW2011-AR1 > MWBV01. Next base: position 6,504 of record JAKLDD010000002.1, on the reverse strand, counting down.
TCTAATTCCAATGGAACAATATAAGATGGGATGTTTACTACTTCTTCATTCACAAGAACCTTTTTATGAACAATTAATTGTCTCGCCTCTCTTGGGGTTGAGGCTATTTTTTTTGAAACTAAAACGGTTTGCAATCTTCTTTTTAAATAATCTTCTTTATTTAAAGATAAAACTGAAGAAATAGAATCCACCTTTATCCCAATTTTATTTAATTTATTAAAAAGTGCTTTTTGCTCTTCTGGTTTAGCAGAAATTAATTTTTTTGCTTTTTCTCTCATAGATTTAATTTTTGCTTCTGCTTTCCATATTTCTTTTTTATTTTTTAAACCGAAATTCTTAGCAATTTCTTTTTCTTCATCTATTCTAATTTTTTCAAAAGGTCTTTTTGGTCTTGAATATCTTTTATGCTTTCTTTTCATTTTATTTTTTTACCCCTTTCTCTAATTTATTTCTTTTTTTTATGCTATTTAAATTAGGGTTTTTATCTATTCCATAAGAATATGTTGCAGCTAAACTTAACAATCCTACTCCAAATAGCCCTTTATCTATATTTGTTAGATTATTTTCTTTTTCCTTATATGCAGTATATGTAATTGGTCCAAAAGAAGCTAAAATACCAATTCCTAAAATTAAACCATATTTATTTTTCATTTTATTTTTTTGCTCCTTCATAAGGTTTTTTAGAAGCGCTTTCCCCACCTTTCTTTTTAATTCCAGAACCTTTTTTTCTATTTGTTCTAAAATGTGCCTTTGTTCTTTGACCTCTTACAGGAAGTTTAGAGGTGTGTCTTAATCCTTTGTAACTCTTTATTTTCTTTAATCTCTTTATATCAAAATCTTTTCTTAAATCTAAATCTGTTCCAATTAGATGTCTCTCTTCCCCGCTTTCAATATCTTTTTGTCTGTTCAAAAGATATGCAGGTAGCTTTGGATTTTTTATGAACTCAGAGATTTTTTTTATTTCGTCTTCAGTTAAACTTCCAATTGTTTTGTTTTTGTCTATTTTAAGAGATTTGCAAACTGCATTTGAAAATGCCCAAGAAACTCCTTTTATCTTTGTTAATCCAACATAAACTTTCATTTTTCCTTCAATATCTTTTGATAAGATTCTCACTAATCTTTCTTCTCGTTTTTCTTGAATTTTCTGTTCTACCATTTTATTTTTTTCCTGTGAAAAGATTGTATCTTTCCATGTTTGTTAATTCTTGAAAAATTCTTTTTTTAATTGCTTTTTCAGGATCAGGCAGATTTTGTATTCTGCTTTTGATATCCTTAAAAGATTCAAAAGGTTTTTCTTGTCTTTGTTTGAGTATTTCTTGCATATGTTTTTTTCCAAGTCCCGGAAGGAGTTCTATTTGGTGAACCCTTTTATTTATTGCATCGGATTTGTTGAAAAATTCAACATATTCATTTTCTCTTTCTTTAACAAGGTTGCTTATAAATTCTTCTAATTGTCGTTTTGCGCTTTCAGTAAGTTTTTCTCGGTGTAATCTCCCAAGAATATAATATATTTTATCTCTTTTACCTTCTCCAATATAAACTTTTTCCCCTATTTTTAATTCAACACCTCTTCTAGGAACAAGTTCTAGTAGAATTAAATTATTTTCACCAATAGCCTGCGCTATGGGCATCATTTTTTTCTCCAATGGATATCCATTTGGAAGATATTCTAAGATTATTACATTTTCTTCTTTTTCCATTTTTATTATTTAAACTCTTTAATTGCGTCCAATATTTGTTTTGTTTCATTTTCATCCAGGCTTACATCAACGAATATTTTATTCACCTCCTCTGGCCTTTCAGGAAGAACATCTATTAATTTGCAAATATTTGTTTCATTCATTTTTACAAGATTTAAATCCATCAATGTTTTTCTAAGTTCCTTTGCTTCTTTTGGATTTAGTTTTACAAATTTTTTTATAAATTCTTTTACATTCTTTTCTGAATCTTTTTCTGAACTAAGATATTCCAAAGATTCTGCCATGCTTAAGGGGAAACTATTTCTTATCATTTTTATTTATATTTTTTATTTTTTTTAAATGTATAGCTTGAATTATAAATTGTTTTTCTTTTTTTTGATCTTTTATATTTATTAAATAACTTTTTCCAATTCTTTTTTCAACAACCCCTGTTCTTCCCTGGAGTCTTTTTGGAAAAGCGGGATGTAAAGAAACTTCACTAATAACTGAAACAGAATCTCCTTTTTTTAGATTTTGGAAGTATTTACTAAGTGAAATTTTCCCTCGAGTCCTAACTGGTTTTCTGTTTACCATAGAATAGTCAAGAAAAATTCCATTTAAAAAGCTATCTCTTATCCAAAGCTTATTCGATTATTGCCAAATTTTGAAGGGGGTTCACTCATAGATAAGTTTGAATTGCAAAGATCTCCTTTCTCATTTGCTTCACCCATGTTTTTCAGAATTGCATTGAACATTTTTTCACCCCAAACTCCTACCCCACATTGGTTACAAACATCCAAGGCCCTGTCATCATGAATTTCAGAATTGCAGTAAATACATTTTTTTGTCATTTTACACCTTTTTGGTAATTTAATATTCAGTGAAGAAAAATCTCTTTTTAAATTTTTGTATATTCTAATCTTATTTTATCAATCACAAACTTTAAAAATCTCCTTTAAGCATTAATTATATGATAATTCCAGTTCGTTGCTTCTCATGCGGGAAGCCAATAGGTCATTTATGGGAAGAATACAAAAAGCGAGTAGCTCAGGGAGAAAATTCCAAAAAAGTTCTTGATGAGTTAGGTCTAGAAAGATTCTGTTGCAGAGCAATATTTTTAGGACAAGAAGACCATATTGAATTAGTTGCAAAGTTCAAGAAATCTTAAATATACAAATTCTTAAAAACCTTTTTAACTTATTTAAATTATGAATAATGTAAATCCTCCCATGTCTTATGAAGAAGCTGTTAAATATATTAAAAACATGGGGCTTTAACTAAAAAAGATATGATAAATTTAGAAAGTAAATGTGATTGGGATAATTTACTTGCTTATCGTGCTTCTACAGTTGATAAAAGATATGTTGAGGCAGTAAATGTAATTAGGGAACATAGAGTCCAAGAATTTCTTGATAGTAAATTACCTTGATTGAAAAGCTTAAATTTTTAAAAAAATTTAAGACAGCTTGCTATTTTCCCATCTTTCCGGACAGTACTGATAACAACATAAGTTGCTTAACTTCTGTGTTCGGAAAGGGAACAGGTGTTACCAACTTATTATGGCCGTCTCAAAAATTCAATTATGTTTTGGTTTATAAACCTTTTTATATACAGGATTTCTTGATTTTTTATGCGGGGTTGCCGGAGTGGTCAAACGGGCGAGATTAAGGCTCTCGTAGCTTAGTGCTTGCGCAGGTTCGAATCCTGTATCCCGCATTGGTTCGAATCAAGCCAGATGAAATTTCGTAGAAATTTTTGATCGCAGGTTCGAATCCTTATCTGGTTCGAATTAGATTATGCATCCGTAGCTCAGTTTGGATAGAGCAGTGGGGTCCTAACCCAAAGGTCGAAGGTTCAAATCCTTCCGGGTGCATCTTTTAAATTGGAGAGGAAAGTATAATTAGAGTATAAAATAATACAATTAGCTCATTAGTTAAAAAATATTTCCCTGAAATCTCATAGTTTTCTTTTATCTTAAACAAGAAATAAAGTAAGATTATGCATTGTAAAAGAATTATATGAAAGTATATAAAAAATACTTCAAAAAAGTGACTTGCTCCAACCTTTATTAAAGGAGTTATTAAAGATGTTAAAATTATCGTTATTAAAAACCCAATAAAATAATCCCCCTTAGGTTTATCTTCTTCTTTTGTTTTTTTTCTAAAAAAGGAAAATATGGATTTTTGAAGTAAATTTGAAGAAGCATAAGCAAGACTAAACCCAACAAACCACGAAGAAGGATTTTTTATAAAATTGAAGAAAGTTTCAAAAATTTTAAAATTTGTAATTTCTACAAGAGTAATCAAACCCATTACAGCAAAAATAGAAATTTCCAGAATCATAAATTTCACGAATTTTTTCATATCTTTAAATCGCAATTTAATTAATAAACGTTTTGTAGATGTGTTGCAAAATCAAAAACCTTTAAAACTACTTAAATAATCATTATTTTAAGCGCTGGTGGTTTAATGGTAGAATTACTGGCCTCCAACCAGTCGATCCGGGTCCGATTCCCGGCCGGCGCATTTAAACAAAATAAAAATGGAAGAATCTCATTCAGAAACTCAAAAAAAATCATGGCATGATAAGTATTACAAAGTATTACTAATAATCCCCTTCTCTTTGGTTGTTTTTTCATTTATTTATTTGGGTTTATTTTATTCTCAGCATAATGATATTATGTTAAAAGATATTTCTTTGACTGGTGGAACTTCTGTAACCCTAAATGATAATCTTATTGATGCAACAGATTTAGAAGATTTTTTGCAAAATCGTCTCGAAGAAATGACATTTAAAGAAATTTCTGATTTGACTACAGGAGAAAAAGTAGCAATAATTATTGAAACAAAGACAGATGCAGAAACAACAAAGAAGATTTTGGAAGAATATTTAAATTATCAATTAACAGATGAAAATAGTAGCATGGAATTTACTGGCTCTTCTCTTAGTACTTCTTTTTACAAACAACTTTTAATTGCCCTTTTAATTTCATTTGTTTTTATGTCAATAGTCGTTTTCTTGCTTTTTAAAAATGCAGTACCCTCAGGAGCAGTTATTTTTTCAGCTTTTGCAGATATTCTTATGACTTTAGCTACAGTAAATATCTTGGGCATTAAAATGTCTAGCGCAGGAATTATCTCTTTATTGATGTTAATAGGTTATTCTGTTGATACTGATATTCTTCTTACAAATAGGCTTTTAAGAAGGCATGAAGGAACAGTAAATGAAAAAATTTCTGGGGCATTTAAGACAGGAATTACAATGACTTTGACTTCTCTTATTGCTGTCCTAGTTTCATTTTTTGTAGTTAATTCTTTTTCATCAGTTCTTTCTCAGATATTTACTATTTTAATTATCGGACTTATTTTTGATATGTTTAACACTTGGATAACCAATGTTTCAATACTTAAATGGTATGTTGAGAGAAAAAAATGAAAAAACTAGGATTTAAAATTTGGTTAGCAATAATTGTTTTAATAGCTTCAATTTTGTCAATCTTTTTATCTTCAAATGGATTAACTGTTTTTCAAAAAGGAGTTTTAGTCACAAGTGTTGAACAAAATTCTACTGCATATGAACAGGGGTTTAGACAAGGAGACATAATAACTTCAATAGATGGAAATCTTATTACAAATGTTTCTGATTTTGCAAAATATACCCAAGAAAAATACCCCTCGGAAAGCGAAGTAAAAACAACTTTTAAAACAAAATATTCTGAAATAATATTTTTTTCAGATTCTGCTCCAGATATAACAATTTCAAAGATTCCAAAAACAAGTTTGAAAACTGGCTTGGATTTAGCAGGTGGTTCAAGAGCAATGGTAAAAGCTCAAGATAAGGAACTTTCTGCAGAAGAAATCAATGATTTAGTTTCAATAACCACAAATAGATTAAATGTATACGGACTTTCAGATATTAAAGTAACCCCTATTACAGATTTATCCGGAAATCGTTTTATGCTTATAGAAATTGCAGGAGCAACTCCTAAGGATTTAAGAAATACTATTGAAAGTCAGGGGAAATTTGAAGCAAAAATAGGAAATGAAACTGTCTTTATCGGGGGAGATAAAGATATTGCTTCTGTTTGTAGAAATGATGCAACCTGTGCAAGAATAGAATCTTGCCAACAAGCCTCTTCAGGAGAATTCTACTGTACATTTATATTTTCAGTTTATTTAAGTGAAGGGGCTGCAGAAAAACACGCAAGCATAACAGAAAAAATAGATTTAAATGTTTCAAATCCAGAATATCTTTCAGAACCCTTAGATTTATATTTGGATGATGTTCTTGTAGACTCTCTTTTGATAAATAAAAATCTTAAGGGGCAGGTAACAACACAAATTGCAATCTCTGGTTCTGGAACAGGGGAAACACAAGATGATGCAATCAAAAATGCACAGGAACAGATGCACAAACTTCAAACAATTCTTATTACAGGAAGCTTGCCATATAAATTAGAAATTGTGAAATTGGATACAATATCTCCGTTGCTTGGAGAAAATTTCACTAAATATATTTTATTCGCAGGAATTGCAGCACTTCTTTCAGCAGCAGTAATTGTTGTGATTAGATATAAGAAAGTTAAGCAATCTTTAGTAATGATTTTAACAAGTTTCTCAGAAATAGTAATTGTTTTAGGGGTTGCATCATTAATTAAATGGAATTTGGATTTGGCAAGTATTGCAGGAATTTTAGCTGCAATTGGTACTGGATTTGACGATCAGATTGTTATTTTAGATGAATCAATAAATAAAAAGACAACCTCAAATTTAAAAGAAAGAATAAAAAAAGCATTCGCAATAATAATGGGGGCTTATGCAACAGT
>JAKLDD010000019.1 GCA_022703705.1 Nanobdellota archaeon | reverse complement strand
TCCTACTTAATTCTTCTTTTTTAGCCCTCTTGTCCATAAAATTAAAGAAAAACCAGCAGAATAATAAGAACAGAACAAATAATCCCCCACAATAAATTTTGTTTAAAAATAAAATCAATTGCAAGATAAAAACAATAAAAAGAATCATAAATAAATTTTTAAGTTCTTTTGGAGGTCTTTCATAATCCATTAATTAAAAATTTTAATTTATTTTTTAAAGTTTTAGATGATTTAAAATAAGTTTTCAATTCTAAACCTTTTTATATGCAGAATTTCTAAATTTTTATATGCGGGGATGCCGGAGTGGTCAAACGGGCGAGATTTAGGCTCTCGTAGCTTAGTGCTTACCTAGGTTCGAATCCTAGTTCCCGCATTTTCTTTCAATTTCACAGGAGGCATTTAGAAATTGTTTTTCAGTATTTTGAGGAAGCTTACAAAAGAAACCAGAAGGTGTCTTTTGAATCCTAGTTCCCGCATTATTTCTTTGAACCTAGTCGCTTAAATTAAACTATCTTCTTTTGCCCCTTCATCAATTAATATTCGTTTTCCGTCAATATAATTCTTATCTTCCAAATAAAGAATTATTTTTTTGTTTTTGTTTGAAGGAGATTCTCCTATATTATCTCCAGATGCAACCATTGTATTGCCCTCAACCATCCAATTTATTTTATCCATGGACCATTCCCAATAATATACTCCACCATTAAAATTATGCCTATAATAAACATCTTTTGAAATTAAGGATTTAATAACAAAAATTTCAAATAAACATTTCCCTTCTTCATCATTACATTCTTTTCCTTCTGAACAACTTCCACATAAAACAGAACCCCCACAAATTTGATGATATCCACACTCATAACCCAAAGTTAAGCAACTTTCTAGACAAGTTGTAACACATTTGTAAGTTTGAACTTCCTGACTAAAAGTATTTCCAAGTGAATCTTTCCAAGTGTTAATTGTTTCTTTTTTATATTCTTCTACACTAGTAGTTTTAAGATACCATTTCTGACAATAGCTTAATTTATCTTCATCACTCGGATCAATAATACACCCAGACTTATCTGGATCAGATATCCAAACCCCATTTTGTGTATGCTGATTTATTTTTCCACACCAATAAGCAATTCTCGGAGTTAAATCAGAAGTTGTTGTTCCTGTGCTTGTACCTCCAGTATTTGTGCCCCCTCCATCGGGATTTGTTGTTCCTGTAGATGTTAAAGAAAAAATAATCTCACTTCCGTCTTCATTTACAGCCTCATTATCTTTTAAAGTTTGCAATCCGTCATGATAACTCTCACCATTTAGCATTTCACTTAATTCAGCACCAAAACTATTTTTTTCACTTCCAACAACCTTCCAACTATTGGAAACATCCGGGGTAAAAGAAAATTTCCATCCATTGTCATATTTATAATAAATTGTTTTAGCGGATAAAAATGCTTTTTGAAGCCATGAAGGTTTTAACATATAAATTCCTCTTCCTATTCCCCCTTCTGGTTCTATATCCTCCTCTGGAATTTCTTTCCCATTAAAGATATCTTCTCCTGGATTAATTGTAATCCCATTATCAGAAGTTGTTGTTCCTGGATTTTCAGAACATCCTGCTCTCCAAACATGAGTTATATACCACGTACGACTATCAATTGGATTGGAATAGGTGCTGGATTTAACTTTTGGATTACCATCTGTTGCTTCTTTTCCAGGATCATGAATAACTGTTATGCCCCCTGTTCCAGCATAATTAGAAAAAATAGTTATATGTTGATATTCATCTGCATTAGGTTTCTTGCTGCAAGAACTTAATTCCTTACATCCCCAAGTTATAATATCTCCCGGCATTAATCCTGTTTTCCAATATGCCTTGTCTATTTCATTAAAATAACTATATTCATTTTCACTTGCTTGAAACATGCTCACTATCTGCGTAACCATAGTTACATAAGGTTCATCTGGTTTACAAGTTCCAGATTTACCAAAAACTCCTGCTTCAATTAAAACTTTTGAAACAAAAGTCGCACAAACATTATCATAAACCTCTTTTCCATTTTGTGTTCTGGTAGTATCTGTTCCAATTTTATTATTTGCTATTGATAAAATCTTTTCTCCAATTTCAGCATCACACCCCATTTCATCTAATAATTTTTGGTTTACTACTTCTTCTGCAGCTTTTTTCTCTTCTAATTCTTTTTTCAAGGTGATATAATTGCTAAGAGCCAATTCAGCATAAGCTTTACCTCTCATTAAAAACAATCTTGCTTTTTGATTATTAAAAAATACTTTTGGAAAAAGCTCATTTATTAATTCAATTTTTTTCAATGGCTCTTCTTCATTAATCTTTTTAACTTCATCTTTAAATTCCTCTGTTGTGATATAATCTCCTTCCTTAAACAAAATTTCTGCATAATTTTCTGAAGTTTTTTCAACAATTTCATTTTCTATATTTAAAGATTTAACAATTTCCTTAACCTTATCTCTATCCATCCAGCATTTTACATTTGTATCTCCACAATAACCCACAGAAACCCATCTTGCATTATCAGAATCTTCCCAACTTGTATCTGTTGTTTTTCCTGGATTTTCTGTTGCGCATGTTCTTATTATTCCATTTTCATAAATCTTAGGGTCAATAAGTTCTTCTACTATGCTTTGAACATTAACATTAAGTATGCTGTACAAACTTGCTGTTCCTGAAATGCATTCTGCTTCTGTTGTAACTTGTTTTGTAGATTGTTCTAAAACATACATCTCACTTAAATAATCAAGTGCAAATGAAGTTGAAACTTGTTCAAAACTGCAATCTTCTTGTCCATTAACAGAAATACACAATTGCTTATATCCTGAAGGAGCAGTGAAATCAGTAGTATTTGTTGCATACCCCCCAATTTCAATATATCCGGATGCAACTCTTCTGTCAATATTAGTATCCTGATAGTAAGAGCTTCCTGTCCCCTGTCTTAAATAAACTTGATAATAAGCCCCAGCATCTTTTCCTGCATAAATGTGATAAAATACTTTGTAATGAGAAATTGCAGGATTTGTTGCTGTTGTCATAACAGTTTCTTTAAAATTTCCAGTAAATTGAAAAGGAGAATCGGGTTCAGTCAAATCACTCAATAAATTTTTAACATCAAAAGTAACTATTGAAGGAAAATTCTGACAAACTTCGCTTCCAACTTCATTTGTTGAACGTATTTTAAATGCTTTCCAAGAATTTGCAGCATAATTGCTCTTAAAAAATTCTATTGATTCTTTTGCTTTGGAAAATGCATCTTTCACCCCGAGATATTCTCCTCCTCCACGGGCATTTTGTCCAAAAACAGCACTTAAGACTTTTGGAACAGTCAATTTTGCTAATGGAATTGCTTGTTTCCAAAAGAAATCACACATATAGATACTATAAACTTCATCACATATTCCTACTGTTGCTCCTGTATCTATATTTGTTTGAAGGCAATCCTTATAAGATTCCTGAACACTTATAAATCCGTCTAATCCTGCTTGCACTCCAGAAATGCATACTGGAATTATTATTCCTTCTTTTGCATTTGGAAGACATAATGCAATGCTTCCTATTATTCCAGATTGAATAACATCTTGCACAGGATAAGTCCCCCCCAAATCACATCTTGAACTTGGACAAATAACAGGGTCACACACATTAAATAAAATATTGCATTCTTTTGGGGACATAAAATCCTGACATTGATATTCGGGTATTTCTACAGCAGGTGTTCCAACATTAAAAGTTTTAAAGCCCCCCTCCAAAAGATTTATTCTGACCTTACTAACACCACTAGCATATTGTTTTTGAGCTTGAGAAATTGCTTCTTGTCCTTTAGAAATAACTGCTGAAGCTTTATTCTGGTTTAATCCCCCAAATTCATTTAATGATTGTCCTGTACGCAAATTATACATCTGGCAAACATCATCTCTTGATGAGCTAAAAAATTCTTCTAATCCATCTTTGCCTACATTACAAATCCAAAATACTTTTACAACCCCAGAATCATCAACTGCTTGAAGACTTTCAGAAGTAACAAAAGGTTTTATTGCAGCATACCACCCTTCTTTTATTCCAAATGGAACAATTGCAGGAACTCCTTTGTAAGGAGCCTCTTCATAATAATTTATTTTAGCATTTTTGTAGGTATTACTCAAACTTTCTTCATTAATGACTTTTATATTTAAATTAAGAGGGTTTTCAGAAATTTTTCCATTTTCACCGATATATAAAGTAAGAGTTTTAGCAGAATTATCAATTTTATATGTTCTTGATACAATCTCATCTTTATTGTAAACAACCAAATATTCTTTTCCATCTGATTTGTCTTTTACAGCATAAACATATTCATTACCACTTATTACTTCTGTAGTAGTTGGTTTGTCTATTGGAAGAACATTTGGAAAAGTATATTTTCCACTGTATGCAGATGTTGAAAAGGTTTCAAATTTATTTGCTTGAATTTCCTGTGTTTTTCTTCCAAGCAAATCAATCACAGAACTACTTTCATCTAAACCACTAGCTCCCTTAAATGTTTCTTGCTTTTCATAGATTTGAGAATTTGTTTCAACTGAACTTAAAATATTATATAATCTTTCAGTTGCTGTTGATTTTAATTCAGGGGTTGAAGAAGTTTTCAAAACCTCTGTGTATAATGCAATATCTTTAAGTTGATCCAAACTATATGCATTTTCTTTAAATCTGTTTATATCTAAATTATTATCTACTTTTGTAAAATCCACTGGTTTTTCTGGATTTATTTTATTAATTGCAGTTTGAACACTACTATCCAAACCATTAACTGTTTGTGAAGATAATCCTTCTACAACTTTATCTATATTCACATTTCCTGTTTGAGAATCTTTAGCTGCATTTTCTAATGTCTTTATTTTATCGTTTTGGTTTTGTATTGCACTATACATATCATTTACTTCACTATCAATTGTATCTGATTTTTTAAGGAAGCACTGATCTAAAGAAGAATAATCTCCTTTTTCAACAAGGACAGTACATTTTTCAGTCCATCCTTCATCACCCCTCATAATCATTTGCCTTGCAATTGATTTTCCATCAAAACTAGTAACTAAGTTTTTAAGAACCAAAGCCCCCCCTGTAATTAAGCAAGCATCTTTCATAACAGTAACTGTTGTGGACAAAACTTCTGAAGCTTTCTTAAAATCTTCTATATTTTTAGTCAAGCTCTCTATTCTTTTGCTTGCTTTTTCAGGAGTAAGAGGGAAACTTCTTTTTTCAATTCCTACTTTAAATCCAAATTTTGCTTCTGTATATTCATAATTAGTATTCCCAGTAATCAATACTCTTGCAGATTTTCCAAGATTAATTTTCTTTAATGTAAATGTGTATTCTCCTCTGGATTGAGGAGAATCCAATTCAAAATTAATTGTAGAAGGAACAAATGCCTTTTGAACTCCCTCCTCTTCACCTACAGAAACATAGATGCTTGCAGAACCTGTTGTTAATGTCCCTAATTTTACATATTCTTGTTGAGAAACAGGTTCTGTTCTAAAATTATCCAAGCTAATTGTTTTATCTTTTTCAAGATTCAATGTTCTTGATTCTCCATTAGGACCTTGAACTAATAATTCAACACCATAATTTTCAAATCTTGGCTCAGAAATTCCTTCAAAAGAAATTGATGTTATAACTCCTTGTAACATAACATCCATACTTGAAAGTTTATCACTTGAAGTATGGTACTCATTTTCACATATCTTTAATATATCAGAATATGAAAGAGATTTTGAATACCTCTCTTCAAATCTTTCACAAAGTTCAAGCATTGTTTTTTTCTTGTTTAAATTTTTTGCAAGAATAATTGACTGAGATAGTGCTTCTTCTCCATAGGTGTTTTCAGAATTTTCAGAATCCTGTTCATTAGAAAATCCTGTTTCAATTGTTTTAAAGTCTTTCATTGCATTTTCATAATATATATTAAAAGTGGTTTCAGAAGAATCATCAAATAAAGCTCTATATACAACTAATTTAGTTTCTTTTGGAAAAACTTCTGCTCCTAAAAAGTTTTCAAAAAAAGAATTGTCCTTTGATATTTCAGAGGATGCTATTGAAAAAGTTAATTTTGAGCAACTTTCATAATCTTTGCATTCATCATCATTTTCAGGATAAAATGTTCCATATTTCCCTGAAAGAGTTAACCCCTCTTTTTTAAGCACTAATCTTAAATTTCCTTTAACTTTTATTGGATTTAATACTAATTCAGTAGATTCTCCATTAGAATCTTTAATAATATATTTTCCAGAAGAGCTTGTCAAAACATATTCTTCTTCAGTTATTGCAAGTATTTCTCTATCTTCCCCTTCTCCAAAACCAGTCAAATAAATTTGTTTTCCCTTAAAATTTTCAGAAGGAGAAATAACTCCTGTATTCTGATTTTTATAAGACACGAATAAAAATTCTTCTCCTTTTATTAATTGTTTTCCAATTGCCATTTGTTTTTCTGCACCTGCTTTTATTGAGCTGGCAATTTTATCATAAACTGTTGCTCCTGTTTTTACTGTTTTAAATGCATTTGCATGAGAATTCACAGAAGCTAATTCGCTTGCACTTAATTCATCTTTATGCTCTGGCAAAGCAATTAAAAGAACATACAAATCTTCTGTCTTTTCACTATCCTCAAAAGAATCAACATATCCCAAATAAACTGATTTTTCTCCATCTTCTGTTGTAAATAACCAATCTCCAACTTCATACTCTCCTTCCTCTCCATCTATGCTAAGTTTTACTCTTGGTGAAAAACTAAGAATTGTTGTAATTGGTTTTTCATCGTCATTGCAAGAAACTTTAATGCTTTGGTATAATCCATTTTTATCTGGATTTTTATTTACCCAACAATTATTATCTAAGAATTTTTCTCCTGGTTTAACCTCAACATAATCAGAACCAACTTTTAATTTAATCAGGGTATCTGGATTAACCAAATCTGCTAATCTTACATTTAATGTTGCAAGACAAGGACTAAATCCAGGGAGATATAATTCATTGGATTGTTCTCCTTCCTTAAGATAAAAACTTGAATATTGTGTTTTGCTGTAAGTTTTACCTTCTCTTGAAAATGCTCCTGTCTTAACAACAGAATCATCTGCATAAACTGCGATTTGCGCCCCATTATCATCTGTGCTTATTGCTCTTAAATATCCTCTTCCCTGCCAAAAACTATACTGTTCGTATTTCTCATTCCATTCTTCATCATTTAAAACAGGAAGATAAAAATTAGCATTTCCCACTCCAAAAGCACTTTTTATATCATACCTTATTTTTGCAGTTAGATTTCCAGAAACATAATCTGGCATTGCGGATTCATTAGATTGGTGTCTAAGAGTTATAACAACATATCCGAGATTACTTAAAATAGGAGAATTCAATTCCAATTCATTACTAACAATTGTTCCCAATGCTGCTTGAGAGGGAAAATACCCCACACTTTTAACTTCTCTGGGATAATCTCCTGTAATTGTCATATAATCAATTGTTTCTATATCAATAAGCGGATTAATTTGAGTTGCCCCTAATTGACAAAGAATTTGAGCATCTTGTTCTTCCAATAAATCACTTCTTATCACAGAAGGAGTGCATCCAAATGGAACTATTTGAACCAATAAATCCTGTCCTCTTTCACCACACATGGATTTATCAAACTTCAAGCTTTGAGTGCTTCCAAATCCACTAACACCTGAAGTTAAAGCATATTGAGCTCCACTTGTAACTGTTCTAACATATGTTGAAGAAACCAATGAAATTGAAAGCAAAATCACAAATAAAAAAAGAATTCCCAAAGCAAATTTACTATTAATTTTTTTTCTCATATTAAATTAATCTCCAGTTTATTATTTTCAAACAAAATATAATTCTCTTGCAATTGTTCAAAAGAATCCGGATTTGGTAGGCTCTTTGCATTTATATCAATAGTATTTGAATTTCTTAAAGAATATTCTGAAAAATCATAAACTTGTATTCCTCCTCCAGCAAGAGCACTTGAAATCAATTCAGCAGGATATTCGATATCAAAACATTGTTCTTCTGTTAATCCGAGCAAAGCCCCGATTCCCCCTTTTGGAACATCTATACATTGTTCTGAAACCCCTCCTGCAAAATCTATAGAAGCGTTTTTATATATTGAAACTTGAACTTCATATTCTCCCTCACTCAATTCAATTTTCTTTTGTGAGGGGTAAAAAATTGTCTTGGAATAATCATCTGAGACAAAAGTTATTGTTGCCTGTCCAGCATAATTTTTTCCATCTAATTTAAGGTTAATATTTTTTTCATAAATTCTATCCAAAAATATTGATATGCTATTTCCAGAAGTTGTTATTGATTGCATTATTTTCTCTTCTTTATATCCATTTGCATTAGCAATAATATAACCATTTACACATTGAGGAAATTTCTCATAAATTGCACCCCCATCTGTTTCACCAATTGTACAGCTTGTTCCAAAGCACTCATATGAAATATTTCCATCTATTTTTCTCATATCACTATCATACAATGTAACGCTGGCAAGAGTATTTTTATTGTCACAAAATTCAGAAAATTGAGCACCAATTGCAGAACCATTTAAGGGCTCTCTAGGAACATTTCCTAAAACAACAACTGCAACTGGAAATTGAAATATTTCTTCCCCAGAAATAACCTGAACTAAAACAGGATATTTCATGCTATAAACAAAATGATAGGTCACATAACAAAATCCTAAAACACCCATTCCTGCTTGGTTGCCTATAGGTTCTGCTATAAGAAAATTTTCTTCAGAAGGAGATACTTCAAAACTATAGGGCCAATTTTGTGAAGTTAAAAAACGAACATCTTCTTTTATTGGCAGATTCAATGCAAAATAATCCGCTTCATCCCCCTTATTTTTTAAAGTCAAGATATTTGCTTCAATAGCATCATGCAATTCATTAAAAACTTCATTTGCTTCCCAGACTTTAGGAGAGCAGGTTAATTCAACTCCATCCACAGGAGCATACATTCTCAATGCATCTATTGAATAATTTTCCAAGAATAATGTTTTTTGTTCTTCATTATAAACTTTCAATGCAGAATCATAAAGATTGCCCAATTCAGATTCAAGAACAATTTCGTGATTTTTTACAGAAGAGGATTTTTCTCCCTTGGAAATATCAAAATCCATATTTAAATTCAAAAACACTTTATTATCTTCAATAGTAATTTCTGCCTTAGGAGAACCCATTCTAATTTCATATCCATCCTCATAATAACTATTAAAAACACAGGTCCTTGCTTTTTCTTCTATAAATTTTCCCAAATCTTTTTGCATTTCTTCTTTGGAAGGAACTTGTTCTTTTGAGATTCCATTTCCAGAAATATAATACCAGTAAGGAACATAGTTTCCTAAAAAATTAAGCTGTGAAGAAAAAGGCATATAATCTGAACCTGCTTCAAATTCTGGAAGATAAATGCGCCCACCTTGACTTTCTAAAAGATAAACTCCTGTTTCCAAGTCCCCTTCTAAACAAGCTAAAAAAGTATTATGAACCTTAGACAAATCTGAATCAAGATCTCCAGGAAGAATTTTGCCTTTAAAGATAAAAAACAAAACAACAAGTGCAACAAGAACTATTGCAATTATAATAAAAATAGTAACTTGACCTCTATTTCTCATTTTTTTCATCAACCCCCACTTTCTTTTTTATTAAATCTATTATTTCACTATTAATATCTTTTTTAATAATTTCTTTGAATTTCTTCCAGATTTTTTCGTCCTCTATTAGAAGCAGGTATTTCTTCATATTATTCCTCTTATCTGCTTAAGAATAATTTAATATTTAAATGTTTCTTAATAAGTTACTTATTTACTAAGTTAGTAAGTTAGTAAGTGTGTATATTAGCAAATCCAATTAAGAATTAACAAATACAATTAAAAATTTAAAAAATTATAAAATTAACTTCTAATAATAACCATATCTTCTTGTTAAAAGGAATCTTATGGCACTAAAAATAAGAAGCCCTCCTCCAACAAAAATAATCCATTTGCTTGCTGTTGCAAAAGAAACAGGGATTTTAACAAATTCCAAACCTATATTTAAAAGATATACTCCAAATAAAGCATATATAAAAAACCAAAGCCCTCTATAATTTCCTCTTCTTACTACCATAAAAAAAATAAAACAAGATTATATTTAAATATTTCCCTTTATAAGAATTTGAATAATCTAAAAAAAAGGTCCCATAGTTTAATGGTAGAACATGTCCTTGACGATGGGTTTCTTTTTAGAAAAAAGAAACTACAATGGTAGAAAAACTACAATTGCTAACAAGTTCAAAAGACATCAAAATGGACAGGGCTGCAGTCCGATTCTGCATGGGACCATTATTCAAAAACCTTTAAAAACCAATTTTTCTATGCTTTCTTATGAAAATTCCAAAAACAACAAAGCGATACTGTCCGTATTGTAAGAAAAAGACAGAACAAAAAATAAAATTAGTGGGGACAGGATTTCAAAGAGGAACTCAAACAAGAGGTTCAAAATATCGTGCTAAATTAAGAGGGTTAGGAAGAGGAATAGGAAATAAAGGGAAATGGGGTTCAAAACCTGCAGCTTCTAAATTCAAGAGAAAATCTAAAACAACTAAAAAAACAAATATGATGTACACATGCAAAGTCTGCAATAAATCTAAATATCAAAAAAAAGGTATAAGATTAAGCAAGCAGGTACAG
>JAKLDD010000018.1 GCA_022703705.1 Nanobdellota archaeon | reverse complement strand
ACTAGTGAAAAAAATGGTTCTTCTTCTACAAAATGGACAAAAATTAACGCAATAGCTTCTATTATACTTTCCGCTTTGGCTATTCTTGCTCTTTTTTTATCTTATAGTGCTGTTACACAAACAAATTCTAATGAAAAAAAGATTATTGAGCTTACTCCCTCAAAATATGCTAATATTGACATAACCACTTCTCAGTTTTTGTATAATGCTGTGCCAATTGAACTTTCAAAAATTAAAAATAAGACAAAAATAGGTATTAATATTATTAATACTGGTCAAATGAATACTGGAAATTTATCTGCGAGTTTAGACACTAGCGATTCATACTTTTATGCTGACTTCATTTATCCCATTTATGATATCCCAAGCAAATCTAATTATGCTTTTTGGCTTAATATCACAGCAGTTAATTATACAAACCTTATTGGAGTACATAAGACTAAAGTTCGAATTTTTTGCCCAAATTGCTATGAACAAAAAAATGTTATATTCCAAGAGATTTCTATCTGCATTTGGAATGATACCGCGATTGCAACTGGAGGAGTAAATAAGATAACTAAGGATTGTGGCTGGTAAACAAACAAATAAATAGGGTTTTTTTAAGTTCTCTGGGGGTTTTATCTAGTTACCTCAAAATCTCACGATTTGAGAAAGGTTTAAATTAAACTGGTCCCTTAAATTAAAATGGAAAAAGAGGAGAAAAAACACTCTATAGAACACTCTTTAATGATAATTAGAAAGAGGTTGGGTTGGATTATTTTCTTTTTGATTCTTCTTATTTTTGTTGTTTCAGATTTATCAAACTATCTTAGTTGAAAGAAAAGATTTAAAGATAGTTTATTCTTATTAATAATATGGGTTGGTTAGATACATCAGAGCATAATAGAAGGCAACACTTGCAGATGTTTGCCACGGGAAATATAAGGGATATTGATAGAATACATGAAAGGAATAGGCGAAGAAGTATAAATGCTATTTTTTGGTTTTTGTTTATAGTTAGTGGAGTTTTGGCTTTCTTCTATATAAGAGATTATCAGAATGGTTATTGGCTTGCTGGATTGAGCTTGTTATTTTTGATAATTCTAATATTTAGATATGGGTTGCATAAACAAATAAAGAACATAAAAAGAAGCAAACATAAAGGAAAAAGAAAGGATTGGGAAAAATTAAATCATCTTCCAAATTGGGCTTATAGAAAAATGAAAAGGAAAAGAAAAAATATTGTTAATGGGGAGCATTATATTTATAAAAAAGAAGGAAATAGATTTTATAGGAAGAAGAAATGAAATGGCAACAATAAGGGAAAGAGTAAATAGTACAAGTGATAGTTATTATGTTTCTGCTATAGGTTATAGACACGCAAGAAAAAGATTGCACGACGATAAAGTAAATTATATGGGTAATGCCCTCTCTCTTATAATTGGCGGTCTTGTATTTATTTTTGGACTTATGATTAAAAGTTGGAAAATGTGGGCTATTGGATTAGGTATATTTGCCTTTGGTCTTTTTATGAATTGGATAATTGCAAAGCAAAGAAAAGCAAGAGGAGAATGAAAAGAAAGATTAAAATAGGGGTTTCAGAGAAATTCTCCCAGGGTTTTGTAATATTTATTTCAAACACTTTTCTAAATCTTCTTTTTTTAAAACTAAATATCTAAATTCGCCTTGCCTTAGTTCATTAGAAAAGCCATATCTTGGGCAACAGACAATTACTTCATATCCTGCATCTTTGATTATCCGCATTACTGGGATAAAATCAGCATCACCAGAGATTAATATACAAACTTCGCACTTCTTTTCTACCAGTGTTTTTCTAATCATCTCAGAAGCAATCATAACATCAATTCCCTTTTCTATCTTTATTTTCAATTCTTTTATTTTCTTAAGCTTTCTTTCTTTGACGATAATCCCTTGCTTTCTCAATCCATCTAAAAAACTCATATGTTTGTAGTAAATATCTTTATCATCAGAAATGTCGGGAATAGCATTGTAGTACCTAATTTCTTTTAATTCCAATTGAAAGTTATCGGAGATAAATCTGGATAGATTTTTGAAATCTATCTTAGAAGGTTTATCAATTAATGATTTAGAATTATGATAAAAATTACTTCCATCAATAAAAATAATAGCTTTTCTTTTCTCCATAAAAATAAATAAACCCGGTATTACCGTTAGGCCATACCGGGGATTTGATAATAATTAAAATATGAAACAGTATTTAAGCTTTACTTTTTATATTTAAAACGGGGGTTTAAGTTAGGGGCCTCCCAGGATCTTAATTTTACACTCCAAAATTAATCAAAACCTTCTGGCCCAATCTTAATTAAAATATTTCTTATTTCATTTATTGTTTCTTGTTGATCTTTTTTATCAGACATCCTTACAAACCTTATTAATAAATCTGTCAAACTATCTTCATCAAGGATTTTTAATTTATATCCATCTGTAATAAAATAAAATCTAAATGACCTATACTTTAATTCTTTGATAACAACTCCCCCAACATTTCCCAAGAGTTTTCCTTTATGGGGGTTTTCTTCTAAAGAGTACATTAATTCAAATATTTCTACTGATTCTCCTTTAAATTTTTTGTTTATTTCTTCTTCTAATTGTTTAAGAAGAATTACCTTTGCCATTTTTTCTTGGCTCTTTCAAGTGCATCTTCAACAGGGACGCAATTATCAGAAGACATAAGAAACGCTCTTAGTTGGTCTTTAACTGCCAAAGAATAAATTCGATTAATAATTTGATCATAACTTTCCCCTTTCAACCCAAAAGAGGAGATTTTCTCTTTTGTTTCTTTGCTTAATTGAATTGTTGATATTTCCATTTTGACCTATAGTTGCTATAGGAGCTATAGTTTATAAATCTTTGTATCAAATATTATTCTAAGCTTTACAACATATATATCGCGTTCTCCCAGGTTTTGTCAAAACTCATTTTCGAATAATTTATAATATTGTTTTTCTATAAACATTCATGAAGAAAAAAAAGGGCAAGAAAGTTGAAACTCAGGAAGAGGGTAAAAAGCCTACACCCAAGCAAGAGAGACAAATAGATGAACTTGTTGAAAGCGTGAATAAGTTGAATGAACAATTAAAAGAAGTAAATTATTCAAATTAGTTTTTCATATTTCTTAGGTGTTTATTTATTATTTGCTGTCTTGAATATATTTCACATTCGTCAAGGATTTTATTTATGATTTCTAAATAGGATACACCTTTTTGTATTTGTTTTATAAAATAATCCAGATTATATTCTTTATATTCTATCTCATGAAAGCTTCCTTTTTTTATACTTAGATTTTCATATATATAAGATACTTTTATCAATTCTATAACCTGATATTCGTTTAAGGGAATTTTATTTGCTATCTTTAATCTTATTTTATTGGCTATTTCTTCAAGAGTATCCATTCTTTTTGAAGTCTTAAAAATATTATAAGCTTGTTTATACTTCAATATATTCTCTGTTAAATATATTCTAAAAACCTATAAATCTTATAAAATAAACAATATTAAATTAAAAGACAATTTAACCCAAAAATGAAATTAGAAGAAGAAAATTCCATAAAAAATCTGGAAATGCTTTTTAAAAAAGCTGAGATAAGCAAAAGCAAAGATGATTTAGCGGAATTTAAATTAATACTTGACGATTATCTTGACCAGGGGTATAATGTTAAAAAGTATATATTTATTTATAATTCTCTTATACAAAAATTAGATAATTAGGCCTTCTTTCCTTCACTACTAAATTCAGTATAGTGGCATTTACCACAGTAAAGTCTTCCTTTGGATGACATTAAAAATACTCCTGGGCCGCATCTTGGACAGAATTTTAATGTTCTTTTAATTTTATCGCCTTCTATTTGATATTTTGAATACTTCTTGCTTGTTGGCTGATTTTTATGTGGTTTCTTTCCCTTTTTTACTATTTTCTTTTTTCCCATTATTTAGCCCCCCCAGCAATTTTCTTCTTAAGTTTCTTTTCAGTCTTATCTTTTTCTTCTTTTGAGGTATAAACATTTGCATCAATAATAAAATTTTTTGAACCAAATTTTCCTGCTATTTTTTTTACTTTTACATTTTCTTCAGGAATAGATAACTTTTTAGAAATATGTTCCAATATTTCTTTGTGAGTGGGGGTTATTTCTGAATAAATCTCAAATGAAATTTCTTTTCTATTAAAAACGGGATTTTCTTCTTCTTTGATTATTTTTAATGCCATGTTGTTTTTTGTTTTGTTTTTTATTTTTTAGATTATCTGGTTTTTATTGCAAAATTCCCTTTTTCTTTCATATTTAATTTTTTTGCAACTTCAGATTTCTCTGGATTTAAAATTACTATTCTTCCTTTAGATCCTTCTGTTAATTCTTTAGAGCTACAATTAGGGCATTTATCTCCTTCTTCTACAATTGTATTGCACATTTTACATGCTTTTATTTTTGCCATTTTTATTTTTTCTTTTCCTTTGTTTTTGATTTTTTATCTAACTTTTCTGCTTTGCTTTCTTCTCTTGCAGCCTTTTCATCTTCTTTTTGCTTTTTATTAGCATCTTCTTTTATCCATTCAATTTTACCTAATCCAGGTTGTCTCATTGTTAATCCAACCTTAGGTTCATCTCCTTTATGTGAGATTGCAACTATTCTTGCAATGCATAAATCCCCTTGTTTTAAATTTCTCTTTGAATTTTTTCCTGAAAGAACATTTGATTTGCTGAAACTTACAAAATCATCCATTGTTTGACTTATATGAATCATCCCCCGCATTACTCCCATATCTATAAAAGCGCCAAATTTGGTTATTTCTGAAACTTCTCCAAAAACAATCTCCTGCAATTCTGGCTTCCAAACTAAAAGTTTAAACCTTGAATTATAATAAGTTGCTCCATCTCCAGGGATTATTACTCCCTCCCCCACACTTAAAACTTCAATAACAGCAGCTGCTCTTCCAAGTTCTCGGTCATAATAATTAGAATAGGCTTCACGAAGTTGTTTATCGACGGCTTCCACAGTAGGCAAACCAAAAAGTTTTGGTTCTACTCTAACATAATCTTCAACTTCAGCTATGTAAAACATTTTATATAAAAACTAGAGTAAAAAATGGTTTTTAAAGGTTTTTCTCGTGTTTTTTTAGATAATTTCTAACTTCTTTTTATTCCTTATGCTTATCTTTGAATTTCTTATTTTTTTCCTCATCTCTCTATCTAAAGTCCCGATTACTATTTTAGGATTTTCTTTTGCAAAATTAACTATTGAGTTGTCCACATTTTTTCCCTGAAGGGATATTTTTTGAAATTTTTTCTCCTCTTTTTCCAAAAAATTTAAGACAGAATTTTTCTTTAGTTTTTTTAACTCTAAAATAACGTTCTCGGGAATTAAAATTTTATATCCTTCTAATTCCAAATACTCAAAAAAATCAATTTTCTGCTTCAAGCAAGTAAGAATAAAGTTTGTATCAAGCAGGATTTGTTTCGTCATATCTAAAATTAGAGTAAATCCCTTATAATAACCTTGTTACACTACAAAGTAGTTACAAATAGGAAGATTTAAATATACCTAATTTTATCTTGAAATATGGAGATAAGTGAAATATGCGTTGGAATTGAAATATTTTTTATAATATTTGGACTTTTGATAGTTTTAACCCAAATATTTTTATATAGATTTGTGAGGTTTTTAATTAGATAAAATGGAACAAAAAAGAATAAAAAAAGCAATTGAGAGAAGAAATCAAGTAGAAAAGATATTAGAAAATGATGAGAATGGAAAGAAGCTGTTAAGAGGATTAACTTTTTCTGCTTTTGATTACATTGATAGCACCCTTACTTTTGAGGCTCATAGAAGAAAACTTAAGGATTGTGAGAGATTCATAGACGATTCAACAGAAGTTATGGTTGAGATGGATTTAAATAAAAGAAGAACTCATAATGCTCTTATTTCTAAATTAAACTCTTTTAATAGATATCTTTTCAATACTTATCCAGATTCTGCTCCTATTGGGGGAATCTACACTCTGGAACCTCCTGAATCAATAAGAGACAGAAATAAAGTAGGGGATTGGGCAGGATATTATGTTTTTGGACTTAAAAATGGAGATAAAAATTAACTTTAAATAGGGATAATTAATACTAACAAAATGAAACTAACACAATTAATAAAAGACTTTGTATCAAGAAAAGAAAATGCAGAGGTAATCTTTGATTTAACTAAATTAAGTACAGAATATTATTACGATTTAATAAGAAGAAGATATCCTAATTCTTACAAAAGTAATGTTGATTATACACAAACTTTAAAGAAAATAAATGATTACATTAAGAAGCACAATGAATTTAAAAAAATTAATCCAAGAGATTTTTCTGTCGAACTTATGAAATATTTATATGAACATAGATTAAAGCCCGGAACCAGGGAATAATATTAACCTTTAAATAATCTTTTTTCTATTCATCTTTAGGTAAAAGAGTAAAATGCAAGAACCAGATAATGTTCTTAGAATATTGAAGGAAACTAAAATCTCACTTGAAAAGAATGATTCTTTTACTCTTAAAAGTCTTAGTAATCAAACAATAAACACTGCTTCTCTTGCTCAAGACCCAGATAATATTGCTGTTGCTGTTATTGTTTATTCATTAAGCAAAATAATTGAGAGAACAAATTATAGACAGTTAGCTGGATGGAAAAAATTTTACAATAATATCTTGCTTTACTTAGATAAATCAATACAAGATATTGAAGAAAAAAAATATGATAAATTTAGAGAAGATTTTAAAAATATAAGGGGGAGCATTGAAAATCTTTCTGGAAAATTAAAAAAATATGTAAAAGACGTTTTTAGAAATGCAGATATAAACAAAGCTTCCAGAATTTATGAACATGGAATTTCAATGGAACAAACAGCCAGTCTCTTTGGAGTTAGCTTATATGATCTTGCAAGTTATGCTGGAAGAACAGGAATACCTGATGTGCCTGAAAATTATACCTTAAATACAAAATCTAGAATTAAATTAGCAATGGAGATGTTTGAATAATGGAAGAATTTTTGATTTATTCAATATCTGGGTGGATAGGAATTATCTTGATTATCTTGGGATATTTATTATTGTCCAATAAAAAACTAAAAAAGAATTATGTTTTATATCATTTGATTAATTTGTTTGGGGGAATTGGGATTTTTATAAGCACTTTTTTTACAAAATCCTGGCCTGCTGCAACTCTTAGCCTGATTTTTGCGGGGATTTCTATTTTTTACATAGTAAAAATACTTGGAACTAAAACCGAATACAAGGAATTTAGATGAAGCCACTAAAAAAAGCAATAATATTTGATGCAGGAGCATTGATAAGTTTATCCATGAATGGGTTAACTAATGAACTTGTAAAACTCAAAAAAATATTTGATGGTAGTTTTTTAATAACTAACCAGGTAAAATCTGAAGTAATTGACAAACCCCTTACAATAAAAAGCTTTGAATTGGAAGCATTCAGAACAAAAAAATTGCTTGATGATGGAATCTTAGAACTTGCAGATGATTATGGATTTGATAATTGCAAGGTAGAAGAAAAAGCAAGGGAAATAATGAGATTTGCAAATTCTTTTTTTCAGGGGCCCAAAGGGCCTGTAAATATTATGCATCTGGGAGAAGCCTCATGTCTTGCACTAAGCAAAATGCTTAATGACAAAAAAATAAATAATGTTATTGTTATTGATGAAAGAACAACAAGAATCCTTGTTGAAAAGCCTGAAAACTTAGAAGAACTTTTAAGCAGAAAACTGCATATTAGAATAAAAACAATCAAAAAGAATTTTGAATATTTTAAAAATTTTAGGGTTATTCGTTCTGTTGAACTGATGTATGTTGCCTGGAAAAAAGGACTTGTTGAGATAAAAGATGGTGTTCTTCTTTTAGATGCTCTGCTATGGGCACTCAAATCTAAGGGATGCTCTGTTTCTGGTGAAGAAATTGAAGAGATTAAAAAATTAAGATAAAAGAAAAGTATTAAAAATAAACTGTTTCTAGATGATTTACGGGTCTGTAGGCCAACGGTAGACTGGCTGCCTCCAGAGCAGCAGATGGGGGTTCAACTCCCTCCAGACCCATTTTTATTTTTATCCAATAAAATATAATAATATTTAAATATACCAATCAAAAATTATCTTAATGGAAAACACAATAAGAATAGTTCCTAAATTAAATTATAAGATACATTTAGAAGGAGACACTTATTATCCTGTAATTGCAAATATAAAGGGGAGCTATGCTGAACTTATCTTTTATTTTCCTGATGAAAAAAAGAGGAATGTGGAATTAAAGGCTCGTTGTTTAGAGAAGAAATATCTTGAACATTTGTCTATTTCTGATTCTGAAAAAAGATTAATGATATTTGTTAGCAAAGAAATTTTAGGTCCAATTAGGCATAATGAATCATTTCAATTTTCTTTTTCAGACATACGAGAAGCAGGTTTAATTAAGGATTATGAGAAATACTTTCAATTACTTAAATGAAAGTTAAAAAGATTAATTAATAACCTAAACATTTATAAATACCTATGAAATACTTTTCATATGAATAAAGTTTCAAAAACTTCCAATTTTTCAACATATCATATATTTTTCAGGAATTTGGCAAATCCATTGAAAATAAGAATAATATCTGCTCTTGAGGAGAAGGAGAGCTCTGTAAGTGATTTAACCTATCAACTTAAAGTGGAGCAAAGTAAAATTTCTCATGCTTTAGCTTTGTTAAAAAAATGTAATATTGTAAAGTCTGAAAAGAAAGGCAAGGAAAGAATATATTCATTAAATAAAAAAACAATTATACCTTTGCTTAAAATGATTGATGAACATTCAAAATCATTTTGTAATTGCAAAGAGTGCAGGGGGTGTGGAAAATGAAGCTTAATGTTCCTTTTGTGAAAAGTCTGAAAAAATGGAAAGGTAATGGTTGGTGCGGGCCTCTATCATTAGCCTGCATCTTAAGATATTATGGGTTTAAAGATAATGTAGAAGAGATTGCAAAAAAAGCGAGAGCATCTGAAAAAGGGGGAGGAACTGTCCCTCATGGGTTGATAAATCTCTGCTTAAATAAAAATATGAAAGTAATCTATTTTTCAGAAGAGGCAATTATTAGTGAAAATAATTTAAAATATACAAAAGAAATGCGAAAATTATTATCTAAAATCCATTCAAAAGACCTTGAAAAAGGATTTTATAATGATAATAAAAAGAATAAAAATTTTGTTTATAAAAAACAAAAGGCAAAAATAAAGGACGTTGAAAAATTCCTTGATCAAGAAAGACCTGTTTTGATAATGCAAAATGCTGCAGTTTTATTTAATAAAAATATGCTTTGGCCACATTATATTGTAATTGTTGGTTATGACAAAAGTTATTTTTATATTCATAATGTTGCTGTGAAAAATCAAAGATTTCAAAAAGTTAATAAACAAATATTGGAAAAATCATGGAATTGCGGAGGAATTAAAAATTCTTTGATAATCCCATTTATTGAGGATAAAAAATGAAACACCAAATATATTTTGATAATGCAGCAACAACAAAAGTTGACGAGAAAGTTGTGAAAGAGATGATTCCTTATTTTAGTGAGAATTTTGGTAATGCATCTTCTCAACATGATATTGGAATAAAAGCTAAAGAAGCACTTGAAAAAAGTAGGAGAATTATTGCAAAGTCAATAAAAGCAAATACAGACGAGATAGTTTTTACATCTGGTGGGACTGAAGCAAATAATCTTGCTCTTAAAGGATTATTTTTTTCAAATTACCCTCAGAAAAATCATATTATTACAACTAAGATTGAGCATGATTCAATATTAAATGTTTGCAAATGGCTGGAAACTCAAGGGGCGCAGATTACTTACCTTGATGTGGATAAAGAAGGATTTGTAAATCTTGATGATATAAAAAAAGCAATAACAGAGAAAACAATTGTTGTTAGTGTTATTCATGGAAATAATGAGATAGGAACAATTCAGAATATTGAAGCAATAGGAAAATTATGCAGAGAGAAAAAAGTTTTGTTTCATACAGATGCTTGTCAGAGTTATACTAAGGTTCAGTTGAATGTTGAAAAACAAAATTTAGATTTAGTCACATTAAATGCTCATAAGATTTATGGGCCAAAAGGGGTTGGAGCATTATATATTAAAGATGGAATAAAAATAACCCCTACTGCACATGGTGGAGGACATGAAAAGAAATTAAGAAGCGGTACTGAGAATATACCAGGTATTGTAGGTTTTGCAAAATCTGTTGAAATTGCAAATGAAAAAGATGTTAAGAAAATGGCTATTTTGAGAAATAAGTTAATTGAAGGTTTGCTTAAAATAGAGGATGTTAAATTGAATGGGCCTGTAGGTGATAAAAGACTATGTAATAATGTTAATATTTCATTTAATAATATTGAAGGAGAGGCTATTGGAGGATATTTAGAGAATGAAGGAATTTACACTTCAACTGGAAGTGCATGCATGTCCAATACACTTCAAACAAGTCATGTTTTGAAGGCTCTTGGTTTAGGGCCTTTACAATCGAATAGTTCACTTAGAATCTCAATAAGTAAATACACTACTGAAGAAGATGTAGATTATTTTATTGAGAAAATAACTAAAGTTGTAAAGAAGTTGAGGAGCATAAGCCCTCTTATGAGATAATCAATTAAATACAAAGGAGGAAACATGGCAAAGAAACAAAACAGATTTGAGAAGCATGCTTGTGATATCAAAAATGAAGCTGAATGTGAAGAAGAACTTGATGCAGAAGATGCTGACTTTAAAGAAGAAGAAAGTGACTTTTATGAAGAAGAAGATGAATATTAAATTGTTTAAACATAATAAAATGAAAAAATTTAAGGTTACTAAAGATATGAATATGCAAGCTTTGCTTATGCGTAGGCCAGAGCTAGCCGGGATGTTACTCTCTTCAGGAATGGGATGCATGGGTTGCCCTATGGCTCAGATGGAAACAGTAGAAGATGGTTGCAGAGCACATGGAATGAGTGAGAAACAAATTGATAAATTAGTTGAAAAATTAAATCAAAGAATAGAAGGAAAAAAGAAAAAATGATACGTTCAATTTTTAAATTAGTCTTAAACCACGTAAAACAAAAACACCT
>JAKLDD010000017.1 GCA_022703705.1 Nanobdellota archaeon | reverse complement strand
TTTTTCTACTTTGAATTCTTTTGAAAGGCTTTTTAATATTGATTTGTAATCAATTGAATCTGGAAGTTTTTGAGAAGAAGTTCTTGGATAAGAGATTAATCCTGCTAAATATAGGGATTGTGCTATTTGAAGAGTCTTTGATGGATTTATCCCATAAAATTTGTATGCTTCTGTTTGTAAAGTAGTCAAATTAAACGGAACTGGAGGAGGAAGAGACTCCTGTTTTTTTATTGTTTCTGCAATTGCTTTTTTTCCTTTTAAATTTTCAAATTCTTTAAGTTTTATTTTCTCAAAGATATCTTTAATATATTTTAATTCAATTTTATTTTTCTTATCACTAACAGTAATAAATATCTGCCAGTATGGTTTAGATTTAAATGCCTGTATTTCTCGGTCTTTTTCTACAATTAATTTTAATGCAGGGCCTTGAACCCTTCCAATTGACATTATTTTAAATTTCCCTGTTGTTTTTATTGAATTCATTAAAGCTCTTGAAAGATTTATACCATAAAACCAATCCAAATAATGTCTTGTTTCTCCTGCAATTGCCTGCCCCCAATCCAAATGCTTAGATTTGTTATCATAAGCTTTTTCCAATTCGGGCTTTGTAAGAGTTGAGAATTTCATTCTATAGGCATCTTGCTGATTGCAAATATATCTTATGATATTCAATCCAATAACTTCTCCTTCAACATCATAATCTGTAGCTACTGTAAGTGATTGAGCCCCTTTTGTTAATTTTAAAATTGTATCATAATACCTTTTAGTGAAATCTCCTTTTCTTGCAAGATAATTTGGAATCCATGAAATATCAAAATTTGGAATAGAATACCCTCCATTTTTTTGTTTTAAAGTAAATAAATGCCCCACAGCACAAGCAACTAAGATATTTTTTCCATTTCTTTCAACATCGTAATATGGAACACTGTTTATGTTTCTTTGAACAGATTTTCCTAGAGCACTTGCAATTTTTAGTGCTGCTTGAGGCTTTTCAGTTATTATTAATTCATATCCATTTTCTTTTAATTTAACTACAGGATGAGAATATTCTTCTGCTTTTTTGGATTTTTTGAATTTCTTTTTTAAAACAGTGAATTTTTCAATTTTTTCTAGTTGTTTTTTTCTTGATTTTTTGTGATTCTTTTTAATAGAACCTTTTTCAATTGTTTCATTTGAGGGTATTTTAACAATCTTTTCAGTCACATTTTTTAAAATATTTTCCTTTGGCAATGCATTTTTTATTTCTTTTTGAGTTGCATACTTTAAATCTGATTGGTCTACTCTGAAATTTCCTTCTGCAGCCAATTCTTCTTTGGTTTTTTCTTGTTTCTTTTTTACCATTCTATAGAATTAGAGTGTTTTTTGTGTTTTTATAAATTTTGTGTATTAGATTTCAAAGATAGTTGGTTTTCTTGCAACATGCAAAACAATTGTTTTTCCTATTTTTTCCTGAAGTCCACCCGCTTCATGAATATGTCCTGTTATTAGAACATCTGGTTTGAATTCTTTTATTGCTTTTTCAACTGCTTTTGAACCTGAAATTCCTGTGAATTCAGAAATTCCTCCTCTTGGGGGAGTATGGGTTACCATTATTTTCTTTTTTATATCTTTTATCTTGTCATGCCCTTTTTTTAATGTCTTAAAAATTTCTTCGTCTTCTATCCAAAATGGGCCAATAGCAGAATCATATCCTGCCCCAAAAATCCCCAAATCATCTTTTTTTACAGAATAACCGTGAATATGCTTTGTTTTGGAATATGTTTCTGTAAGTGTTTTTATTGTGGACATAGTTTCATGATTTCCGGGAATTATCATTACTTCTTTATTTTCTCTTATGAATGGGCCAATTATATTTTTTGTTGATTGCTCAAATAAAGTTAAATCTCCTGCAATGATGATTATATCAACGTTTTCATCCCTTGCTTTTTTTGCAAGTTTTTCAACTAATTTGCTGTCTCCATGAATATCAGAAACAGCCAAAATCCTTGTTTTCTTTTTGATTTTTTTTACCATATATAAAATAAAATAATATAGTTAATAAGGGTTTTTATTGAAGAGAAATCTATTTATTATGAAAATAAGAACGCATTTTGGAATAAAATTTATTGAATGAACTTATTATTCTATATTTTAAAGTAGGAGTAAACTTTTCTGTTTCATCTTCAAAGTTGTAAGTCATATACCCTATAATATTTTTTTGTTTTTTTTCAGGAAGATGCATTTGTCTTTCTTGCTTATTTAGTATCATCATTCTTTCAAATTTCATAATGGTATCGGATATTTCACTCATGATAAAATTAATTTTTCTTAGTTTATAATTATTGTTATAATAAAGTTCCAAATTTTCATCAAAACTCTGTAGTGAATATATATCTTCCAAAACATTTAAGATAAAAAATTCTAAGGAATTTTTATCCAAATTATTTTCTAAAGAAAATAACTTGAAGTAAACTTTTAAATGTTCAAATTTTCATCAAAACTCTGTAGTGAATATATATCTTCCAAAACATTTAAAAGGAAGACACTGTCTGAATATATACTTTAAAAAACATACAATCCGAAAAATGAGTCCAAAAATGAAAGACAATTTTGATATCTTTTTCAGAAGGAAGCCTGCTTTAATGCTGGTATCTTTGAAAAAGAATACTAGGATGAGGTATGGTAGTATTTTGGCTAAAGAAGTGGATTGCACTTATAGCCATGCAGTAAAAATTCTGCAGACATTAGAAGAACTTAAGTTGGTGGATTTTGAAAAAAGGGGTAGAATAAAGGTGATAAAACTAACTAAGAAAGGAACAGATGTTGCAGATGCTATTGAAAATATTCAAAAGCTAATACGATAAGTAGTGAGGTGATTGCTACTTGCCCCTTAGGTAAAAGAAAGCGCGAATAGAAGTATTTGTTATTATATTCTATGAAATTTTAACAAGTTTTAAATAATTCTTATCTTAATTATAAATATGGTTCTTCAGTATAAAAAAAAGAATGTTGCAAGGTGGAAAGATTATCCTGGGAAAGATAAAATAGAAGGGAATGTAAAAAATTATGATTTTAGATTATTGAGTGAAAACAGAAAAAAGATTTTAGTTGAAAAAAATTCTTATGAAAAGGTTATGAAGAGATTTCGACAAATTGAGTTTTTTAAGCATAGCAAATAATTTATACTCTGTTTTTTATTAAATTAAATGATGAAAAAGTATTCTGGTATAAAATTTCCCCCCCTTACTAATAAAGAAATTGAAGAAAAATATAAAGAAGCTGAAGAAGAGATGCAGGAAGTTTTACAATGGAGAAAAGAAGAGGAGGAACGACTTAATGATAAAAAATCCAAACCTCAAGCAATAGGTGCTGCAAAAAGAGCTTTAGTTAAAGTAAAAAGAAGAATAAATACTGTTAATGGAAATCTTTTGTATTGGAAATTGAGAAAAGAAGGAAAAAATCACTTTTATGCAAATCTTGAAAGAAATGAATATTGGGATAAATTGAAGAATGGGGATTCTGATAAAGAAAGTGAGGGAGAAGATTAAAAGAAAATGGCCCCGATGGGATTTGAACCCACGACACCTAGATTAAGAGTCTAGTGCTCTAACCAAGCTGAGCTACGGAGCCATTGTTTTTGGACGTAGCGAAGGTATTTTAGTTTTTCTACCATTGTAGTTTCTTTTTTCTAAAAAGAAACCCATGAGCTACGGAGCCACAAGTTAATTAGAAATAAATTGTTTAAAACTTTATCTATATTCTCTCCAAGTGTGATTACACTTGGTACATTTGAAGAACTTTGTTTCTGCTTCATCCCCTGCACGAGTTTGGATTGTCCAGAAATAAGCTTTATCATTATCACATTTTTTACATTTTTCAACAACAATAGGAAACGTATTAAGTTCTTTTTTTATTACAACCACTTTTGTTTTTTCATCTATTTTTTCAGAAGTTTTTAATTTTACTTTATCTTTTGTAGAATAATCACATCTAGCACAACCAAAGTTTTTCCTTTTTTGAATTAGAACAGCACCGCATTTAGGACAAAAATCCATTTTTTATATGTTATTTTTTATTTTTGTTTAGTTCAAATTTATTTATAAAGGTTTTGTATTGTCTAATTATTGTTCTTTGCATAATCCTCTTTCATAAGGGTACCTTAAATGTTCATAAAAGATTAATTTCCCCCATCCAATGAATGGAACAACTTTTAATACAGCTTTCCCAACAAGTTTATCTGATTGAATTTCTTTTTCAACACTTAATTGCCCGTTATTATTATCTCCAATTGTTGAAAAAACATATTTACCATTTTCTTGTTTTATGCTAATTACTCTATGTATTAATGGATTTTTTTCTCCTGCTTCAAAGATTATTATATCGCCTATTTTAACTTTCTCTGGTTTTGCACGAATTATAAACAAGATATCCCCCTTGTTAAATCCTTTTTTTATTGGAAAATCTGAAAATTCTGTTTTATCTATGCTTAATTCTTTATATTTTGAATCGTGTCTTTCCCACCAAGTATTAAAACTTCCAAAAACATCTCCTTTATGATACATACTGCAAGATTCAACTATTGCAAGAGGCAAAGAAGTTCCTGTTACAAGATTTAATAAAGGAAATATAATAAATTTTATTACAACAAAAAGAAATATTAACGAGATAATCCACCCTTTAAAACTATCATCTTTCCAAACCACCTGCCAGAATTTTTTCCAAAATCTTTTGAATTTATTTTCACCCCTATTCATTAGAATAAAGATGAATTATAGTTTTTAAAATGTTAGTTTAATCACCAAAATCTTTAAATAGTATCTATTTATAGGTGTATACATAAAGGTGTATACATCACCTCAAAAAAACCGATGGCGAACGACATATTTGACAACACAATTTTATGTAGGAAATGTAATTCTAAGATGCAAAAGGCAAATATTGTAAAAAATGGATTTGTGTTTAGAGCAATGATCTGTCCAAATAAAAATTGCAATGAAAAAATTATACACCCTGCAGATGAAAGTGAGTATGATAGATTTATAAATTTAAAAAATAAGGAATTTCACGTTAAAATGAGATTAGTTGGAAATAGTTATGCTGTTTCAATTCCAAAAGAAATTGTATCTTTTATGCACGAGCAAGAAAAAATAATGGATGATATGGTGAGATTGTGCTTTGAAGATTTTGGAAGATTAAGTTTAAATTTTGATAAACTAAAAAATCGGAGAGAATTATAAATGCCTAAAAAAGAATTTCAATTAAAAGTTGTTGAAGCATTGCAGGATGATGCATATAAAGGAGTTGCAAGGATAGATGCAAATATAATGAGAGAACTTGAATTAAAAAGAGGAGATGTTATAACAATTAAGGGGGGAAGAGAAACAGTTGCTGTTGCGGATAGGTCTTATCCTGCGGATGTTGGAGAAGGAATAATAAGAATAGATGGAATCTTAAGAAGAAATGCTAAAACAGGAATAGGCGAAGTTGTCACAATTTCTAGAGCAGAGATTAAAGAAGCAAAAAAAATTATTATCGCTCCTGCTCAAAAAGGAATAATGGTTCAAGGAGATCCCCAAAGTTTGAGAAATGGTTTGCTTGGAAGAACAGTTGTTAAGGGAGATACTGTTGTTTTAGGAGGAATTCAAAGACGAAGAGATTTATTTTCAGAGATGGGGATGGATGATGAATTTGGGAGTTTATTAGGAGATATGTTCGGAAATATGGGTTTTGGAAATTTAGGTGGGGCTGTTTCCCCAATTAAATTTTTAATTGTAAGTACAAATCCTGGTACAATAGTTAAAATAACAGAAAATACAGAAGTTTCTCTTAATCCAAAAGCAGTAGAAATTACAGAAGATAATCTTTCTGAAATATATTATGAAGATATTGGAGGTTTAAATGATGAAATAAGAAAAATTCGTGAGATGGTAGAAATACCTATGAAGCATCCTGAATTATTTCAAAGATTAGGTATTGAACCTCCAAAAGGAATTTTGCTTCATGGGCCTCCTGGAACAGGTAAAACTCTTTTAGCAAAGGCTGTAGCAAATGAATCAAAAGCTAATTTTATACTTTTAAATGGGCCTGAGATTATGTCTAAATTTTATGGAGAATCTGAAAAGAAAATAAGAGATATATTTGAAGAAGCTGAAAAGACTGCTCCGACAATCATATTTATAGATGAATTAGATGCGATTGCTCCTAAAAGAGAAGATGTTCAGGGGGAAGTTGAAAGAAGAGTTGTTTCCCAAATATTAACAATGATGGATGGATTAAAATCAAGAGGAAAAGTTATTGTTATTGGGGCAACAAATAGGGTTAATGCAATAGACCCTGCTTTAAGAAGACCCGGAAGATTTGATAGGGAAATTGAAGTTGGAGTTCCAAGTAAAGATGGAAGATTGCAAATATTAAAAATTCACACAAGAGGTATGCCTTTAACTAAAAATGTTAAATTAGAAGAATTAGCTTCTTTGACTCATGGTTTTGTTGGGGCAGATTTAGAGTCTTTAGCTAAAGAAGCTGCAATGGGTGTTTTGAGAAAATATTTGCCAGAAATGAATTTAGATAAAAAGCAGGATGAAGAAAAAGATATACCTGATGAAATTTTAAAAAAATTAGTTATAAATCAAGAAGATTTTAGAGATGCGCTTAAGGTAGTTAGGCCTAGTGCAATGAGAGAAGTGTTAGTAGAAACACCAAATATTAGCTGGGAAGATGTTGGGGGATTGGATGAGATAAAAAGAGAGCTTAAAGAAGCAGTTGAATGGCCAATGAAATATCCAGATAGTTTTAAGAGAATGGGAATAAGGCCTTCAAGAGGAATTTTATTATATGGGCCCCCTGGAACAGGTAAAACTCTTTTAGCAAAAGCTGTTGCAAAAGAATCTGAAGCTAATTTTATACAAGTTAAAGGACCTTCTTTGCTGAGCATGTGGGTTGGAAAATCAGAAGAGGGAATGAGAAAGATTTTTGAAAGGGCAAGACAAGTTGCACCTTGTGTTATATTTTTTGATGAAATAGATTCCTTAGCAGGAAAGAGGGGGGTAGAAATGGGCACAAAAGTCACAGAGAGAGTTTTGAATCAAATGCTTGCTGAAATGGATGGTTTAGAAGATTTAAAAGATATTTTAGTTATAGGTGCAACAAACAGGCCAGATATGTTAGATGCTGCATTATTAAGACCAGGTAGATTTGACAAAATTTTATTGGTTGGGGCTCCAGATGCAAAAGGAAGAATAAACATACTTAAAATACACACAGAAAAAATACCATTAGGGGAAGGTAAAAAAGCCTTTATTGCAAAAGAAAGAGAGACTTTTTTGAAAGAACTTGCAGATAAAACAGAGGGATATACTGGTGCTGATTTGGAATCTCTTGCAAGAGAAGCTGCAATGCTTGCACTTAGAGAATCTTTAGACTTGGAATTTGTATCAAAAAAACATTTTGATGAAGCCTTGAAAAAAATAAAACCAAGCATAACAAAATCAACAATGGAATCATACAAAAAAATTGAAGAAGCATTTTTGAAATCAGCTAAATCTGCAATCCCAGAAGCAAATAGTTATTTGGGATAAATTGTTATTTTTTAGTAGTTACAAAATAGAAGAGTTTAAATAATCTTTAATTTTTGAAATTTTATGGAAAATCTATGCGTTTCGGTTGGAACAGGAATTGGGGGACAAAAAGAAATAATGAATTCTTTAGCGAAAGCAGGGTATAATGTTGAATCTGGTGTTGAACAATGGCCAAGAGATACCTGGGTTCATTTCAATGGGAAATACATAGAAAGAGGAAGCATAGGAACAGATGGAAATGTTTTTGGAGATGGGGGAAATGTTCATGTTGGAAAAGATTTTGTAGTTGTTTCGGATAATGCAATTTATTATAAAGATGTATCAAGAAAATTAAAAGAGGCTTTTCCTGGAGTTAATTTTGATAATTTAACTGAGAAACATAATTTTGTGGCTAAAAATTACGGTCTTTTTTCAGATTTAATTTCTGATTATGGCAAACAATTTTTTGAATCCAGAATTCATGTTGCACCTACAGGATATTATCAAGGTAAAATGGGGAATACGCATATAGATTTATTTACGCTTTTGCTTCCTAAATCAAAAATATTAATTTTTGATAAATTCTTTGGAAATGACGCTAATCTAGAAAAACATTATAATAAAATTGCAGAAAAAGAAAACTTGGATTTTATTGAATATGATGGAGCTAAAGATGGAGTTTGGTTTCCATTAAATTCTCTTGTTGTTCCAAGGAATGGAAAAGATATTGTTGTAATTGATAGTGCTTCAGTTTCATTGAAAAAACTTTTGGACAAAAAAGGAATAGATACTCTTTGCGTGAATATGCCTCAGATAAATTATCCTGCAGGAAAAATTAATTGTCAGACTAACATCTATAATATGAAAGATAGAAGACTTATAAGAAAAATAGAAAATTCTTTGTGATTATCTTAATTCTAAGAATTAACTCTCTTTTGTTGTAATTGTTTTTTTCCCGTTTTCTTCAATTAAAACAGTGTTTTCTGTTTGAGCTACAATTCCTTTCCCTGATTCTACTAGTTGCGCATATTGGTGTAAATTTCCATTTTGTTCTAATTGTTTTAATGCAATTATTGCTCTTGTTCCGAATTTCTTTATTATCCATCGTGAACAAAAAGGTAGTTGTTGATATTCTTCTGCAATGTACTCCAATATTTCTCTTGCATCAGGGTTCCTTATATTTCTATAATCTATTAAAGAATAGATTCCAGATAGTTTTCCATCCTTAACTTTCCCGTTTCCATTTGTAGCAAATGGTTCTATTGCATATAATCCCGGATGTATTTTTATGTTTCTTCTATCATCTATATTTGGGATATTTAATCCAGAGTGTAAACTATACTGATCTATTTGGTGCCCTGAAAGATTTATTATTGGAGAAAAACCATAATTTTCTATTGCTTCTTGAATAAATTTCCCAATTTCATTTGTTGTCACACCTTTTGTAATTGTTTCCTCTGCTTTTTGAAGTGCTTTTTCAGAAGCTTCAATTAATTTTTTATTTTCATTTGAGTTTTCCAAATCAATTGAAAAAGCAGTGTCTGAAGCCCATCCATCCATATGAGCCCCAAAATCCACTTTAAGTAATCCATGAGCGAGAGTTTCATCATTATAAGAAGGAGTATAATGCGCTGCAATCTCGTTTATCGAGAGATTTGTTGGAAAAGCAGGTTTTCCCCCCAATTCAACTATTTTGTTTTCAATTTTTTCTGCAATCTCTAACAAGGAAGAATTTTTTTTAATTAAAGGTTTAATATATTTTTTAACTTCTTGCGCAATTTTCCCTGCTTGGATTATTTTTTTATTATCCATTTTATTTTTTAACAGATTTCTTAATCTTTTTTTTATACAAACTTTTGTTTATGGAATAAACAATTGCAACTAGAATATACAATCCCAATAAATAATATCCTATTGTTAATTTTATTACATTACCAACAATTCCTGATTCTTCTAAATTCTTCATGAACCAAAATACTGTCCATAAGAAAATTAATGTTCCAGATGAAACCCAAAAAAATCTTACTGTTTTATTCATTTTATTCCTTTAATTTTTTCTTTTGCATTGTAGGATTTTCTAAATCCCCGTTTTCTACCATTGTAGTTTCTTTTTTCTAAAAAGAAACCCATTTACATCCATTTACTTAATTTATCTTGACTTTTTTTGTTTATTAATTCTTCTGTATTAATATTAAATATTTGAAAGATATTTTCAACTGCAGGGAGAACTTGTCTCTCAAGATAGTATTCAATGTTATATTCCCCTTCTTCACATGGAAGTTTTACTTTTTCCCTTACTAATTTGGACTTTTTTTCATTTGTTTCAGCTATATAATATTCAATTAAATTTCCTTCACTTAAAGGAATGTTTAATTCCCGCATTTTTTTTGCAGCAATCACATGTGGAGAAATTGCCTTGTATTCTGAAAGAGATTTTTTAAGTTGAGTTCTTATAAATAATTCTTCTTTTGCAATCTTTCTTTCTTTTATCTTTTTAATGATTTCCTTGACATATTCAAGTGCTTTTTTTTCATTTCCTTCTTTAAGAATAAACCTTATTACACTGTCTTGCACTTCTCTTGCTAAATCACACCAATCTCTTCTGACTGTTTCAAATCCCCTTATTTTTATTTTTCCTTGTTCATCTATTAATGCATATTTCTTCTTTGCTCCAAAGTCCCCTGTTCTTTTTGTAACCCATATTCCTCTTTTGAAAAACCCCTCTAAATCCAATTCCATTATCCCTGGAAGCTCTTTATTTATTTTTTTAAGGAGTTCAAGAGCCTGCTTTTTTGTTTTTTCTTTTAAAACTACTGCAATAGAATCAGTATCGCTATAGATTGGTCCAAACCCATTTTCTTCAAATATTTTTATTGCTTTTTGAATATTTTCCCTTGCAAAATATGCTGTTGAAGAAGCTGCCTCAACTGAATAATATCTCGCTCCAAAAAACCCCTGATAACCATAAGCTGCATTTGCAATAAGTTTGAATGCATTACTTCTTGCTTTTAAAATTGGATTGGGGTTTTTAGCATAATTCTCCTTGAATTCCCTTCTTTTCATTATTATGTTTTTAAGTAGTTCTGGTAGGAATCCTGATTCTTTGGAAAAATATACTTGCTCTTTTTGATATTCTCCAATATATGAATTTTTTTTGTTTTCTGTTTGAGTTGATTTTGATAAATTATAAGTTACAATAACACTCCCATACATACTTGAAAAATCAAAAAATGCGATATTTTCATATAAACCTGGAGTCGGTTGAAAAACAAATGCTCCTTGATATTTTTCTCTGCTTCTTCTCTCTGATATTTCTGGATTATATGGTTTCTTTTCTGGTATTTCATTAAACTTATCCAAATTATGAATTATATAATCTTCAAAATTCCCTGCCATTGTGCTTCTAGAGACATTGAATAATGGTTCTTTTGTTATTTGTGTTATTTCTTCTAAATCTGGCCAGAGTTTCTCAAAAAGCTTATAAGTTAATTCAGAATCTTTGAGATTATACTCATAGAATTTTTCCCAATCTATCTTATTTTTTTTAGATTCTTCCAATGGACTTAAATCTATTTTTCCTTCTCCAAGAAGTTCATTCGAAATTTCATTTAAAGAAAGAGTTTCTGATTGTAGATATTGTGAATAGGCATTTTTTATAAATCTCAATAAATCAATATGAACAATTCCCTTTATTTTTCCTGTTAAAAATATTCCTCTTGAAAATACAGGTTGGGAATTATCAATGCCTAAATTTAATTTAATTTTTAGTTTTTCTGCACGTGCTTTTATATAGGGCAAATCAAATCCATCTGAAAAATATCCTGTAAGTATATCTGGAGATAATTTTTTTATATACTTTACAAATGCTTCAATCATCTCCTTTTCATCCTTGAACACTTCTACAAATGATTTTTTGGAAGGTTCTTTCCAAGTCAAAACTTTTTTGAAATTTTCTCCATAAAGTGAGATCATTAA
The DNA here is from genome assembly GCA_022703705.1 of Nanobdellota archaeon. Classification (GTDB taxonomy): domain Archaea; phylum Nanobdellota; class Nanobdellia; order Pacearchaeales; family GW2011-AR1; genus MWBV01. Next base: position 384 of record JAKLDD010000017.1, on the reverse strand, counting down.
AATTTCTCCTTTTCCAAGTTCAAGTTCTTTTGCTTCAATATCGTAAGCAAAAATTTTGGGATTAAATTTTTTATTTGAAATCTTATTTAATGATTTTAATTCAATACAGAAATCTACTTCTAAATTAGAATCAATTCCTCCAAACTTATTTGAATTATGAAGCATTTCCCCTTCAATTTCATACCATTCAAGAGGGTTAAGCTTTTTTTCAATTATATAATGAGTAATAAAACCTAAATCATATCCTCTTCTTTTTTCAATATCTTCAAAATCCATTTTATCTGCTAAATCATGTAAATCTTTGTAATTTGTTGCAAATATTTTCAATGCTTTTACATTCTTTCCTAAAAATTTTTTATCGTGAATTTCAATTTTTTCGACTTT
>JAKLDD010000016.1 GCA_022703705.1 Nanobdellota archaeon | reverse complement strand
TTGGCCATCTCCCCATAGGAGTATTTTTTCCGTTAAAATTTAAAATGTTCGGGGTTGACTGGCTTGAAACAGATTTTGAATAAATTCCATTTCCTTCATTTGTCCACCCACTAACAGTTGTAAATCCTGAAATTATTGGTTTTTCACCTGAACCATATGCTCCATAAGTTATTGAATTTGAAGAAGTTCCTGATGAACTAACTGTTAATGTCCCATAAAAAATATCTCCTCTCTTAAATAAAATTCCATCTCCTGCCTTAAATGTTTGTGCATTTACTTTATTTAATGTTTGCCAAGGTGTTGATTGAGATGTACCGGAATTTGAATCGCTTCCTGTTGAACTAGAGACATAGAATGTTCTTAAATAAGAAGAACAAACCGGACAAGGACCACCACAATCTATTCCTGTTTCACCTTGATTTTGAATTCCATCAGAACAAGTTGGAGCTATGGCAACACAAACACCATTAGAACAGGTATATCCTGTCTGACATCCCTCATTATAATTTCCACATATTAAAGTAGCTCCACATCCATCACTTATTGTTCCACAATTTTTTCCTTCCGCAAAACAAGTTGTAGGATTACAACCCCCTTCCACTGCTTTTATTCTCACTGAAAAGGAATCTAAACTTCCAGAATCACAACAACCTTCATAAGTGCTTCCCCACATTCTTATATATCTAGTACTTTTTGGAATAGGATAATTGTATATCCCGGCTTTCCACCAATATCTAGTATCATTATATCCGGTATCTAATGATGTTGATAAAATATTTTTTGATGAATCCAAAAACATAATCTGTATTCTTGTATTATCCTGTGCACCATATTCTGCTGAGACTCCCCAACCAGATGCATTTATTAACGCTGTTCCAGCATTAATAGAGCTTGCATAGCTTGTCAAATCCACATCCTGATAAATATAATAACTTGAACTTCCCGGACTGGCAGCATAATATGCACAATAGCTTCCAGACTGAGGAGCAACCCCTCCCCCATCAGAAGAAAAAGCCCAAGGATGAACTCCAGCTTCCCAACTTGCCCCATTAACAATCCAGCCTGTTAAATCTCCCAATTCAAATCCTCCATTTGTCATGAGTTCATTAGACCAAGTTTCTTCGGTTCCTTGAAATATACAATCCCCCCCAATACAAGTTTGTGTTGAACCACAAACAACTCCACATGCACCACAATTATAATTATCTGTTTCTAATGAAGTTTCACATCCATTATATACTCTATCTTCATCACAATCCCCCCATAAGGGATAACAACTAGGTTGACATAAAAATGATGTATTGCATATTGTTGAACCATGTAAATTAAAACAAGTTCCACAGCTGACTCCACAACCATTATCTCCACAAATTTTTCCATCACAACTTCCAATACAAGGTTCTGCTGTACATTGATAATCAGAACAAATAGGTGTTAAACTAGAGCATCCTTCTCCACAAGTTCCACCACATCCATTATCCCCACATTGAGCTCCAAGAGGGCAATTTGGAGAACATTGAGATACAGGGGAAGAACCTTGTTTCCAGGTAGCTTTAACGTCTCCTGTAACTTCTTTTCCTGATTCTAATCTAAATATTGGATAAACTTTTATTTTTTTAATGTCTTCTGGATTAATTGTAGTTAAAGTAAAATTAAATGTTTTTAACTCAAGTTCATTCATTGTTGTATTTACTCTAAAAGCTTCTGAATTTGAGCTATCTTCAACAATAAACATTAATGCTATAAATTCTCCTTCACCAACATTTCTTTTTAATGTTACAAAAACATCATCATCTGCAGTGCTTATTTTTTCAATATTAAAATCTAAAGTTAATTTTCCAAAATCAATTAGTTCTGCATTTTTCTGTGCAACATTCTTAACAACAACCCAAATAATTCCTGCTGCAACTAATACCAATAAAATTATTATTAATGTTGTAACAATTGTAGAAAGTCCTTTATTGCCTCTTTTTTGCATTAATAAAATAGAAAAAGAATATTAATAAATATTTGTAATAAAAATTAATAATTTGTTTCAAAAGGCCCTAAATCTGGTGCACTTCCAGAATAAGGCAAGCCAATATCCACGCCCCTATTTATTAAATCAGAATTAGAAACCAAATGCAAAAAATCAATATCTGGTAAACTACCATCTGAATTTCTTGGATTTAATAATTGCGATTCGACAATGCTTACAAAATCATTATTATCAACAGTCACTACAGGAGATGAATCCCAGGAATTATGGTTAACATTTGTTAATACATTCAAAACATAATTATTTCCGGAATTATCGTAAGCAATATTATTACTAATATAATAAAAAACACCTGCTGTATTAAAATCAAATCCTCCCGCTGTTCCTGCAAGACCATTCTTATAAGCAATATTATTGTATATCTGCATATTATATGTGTCACCATTTTCACTAAATCCCCAGCCTCTGTTTCTAAATGCTAAACAATTTGTTACCACCCTAGCTATTGTTCCGGGGTCATTTGTATTCGTTCCACCTAAACTAAATCCCATTCCACTACTTTTAAGACTATTATCGAATGTACCTGGGGTGTATCCATTGTAAAAAGACCAGGAATTATTTATAACAAGTCTTCCCTTATAAGAATAAGAGCTAATTCCTTTACCTGCATTCCACCAGAAACGACATCCATCAACATAATTAATTGCATTAAGATTATCTTCTGAATCACTATAAAATTCTAACCCCTCTGGAACCAAAGAATTTCCAGGATAAACATTTTGAATATCATGAAAATCACAATTGATTATATTAAATTGATTAACATTATGGAGAGTCATCCCCTTACCGCAATCATAAATATTTAATTGCTCAAAAATATCATATTGAGAATCATAAGCATAAATTCCAGACCATTGATCCAAATTTGTAGGTATAAATCCTGTTATTTCCAATCCTTTAACGTGGAGGTAATCACTATTTCTAATATATATCAAGGCTGTGGGCCATGTGCTAGGAGTATAAGAAGAGCTTTTGGTAATGATTGGATTTTCTCCAGGATATGCAGATATGAGAATTAAATTATCTTCACTACCGCTCTTATCTGATAGGACTTGCCGATCATAAAAATAAGTTCCTTCTCGCAAATAGACAGTATCTCCAGCTTCAACAACAGTCCACGCTTTAGTTAAATTATACCAGGGATTGGTTATTGAGCCATCTCCTGTAAAATCATTACCCCAAGTAGCAAGATAATAAATATTTCCTGTCTGGGGCATACAAATTCCTCCAGAACAAGTTTCTGTTGGTAAACATGGAATTACTGCATTCCACTCATAACAAGAATCTCCATCATAATCATTAACACAAGTTCTAAAACCATTGCCTAGACATTCTCTTGCACCCGGTATTGTACATTCATCTACACATCCAAATGTACCCGTACAATTTAAAACTTTTTTTATTTTTGCATCTGTGCAAGCAACTAAAAGCTTTTGATTGTTTTCTTCTTGCCATCTTAATGGAGTAATTTCAATAGAATAAATAGGTTCTAAACCAGTTAAGTCATAAATATCTTTTTCTTCTTTATTAGGATTTAAAGAATTATCAGAACCTTCAACTTCTCCAAACTTTACTCCTCTAGGAGATAATTTTGATATTGAGGAAGTGATATTTCTAGATAAGTCCAATGTTGCAATTTCTTGATTAGGAGAAGTTGTTGCAAGTATAAAATAACCCCCTAAATCAAAATTGCCGTCGTTTTTTAATGTCAAATTCAATTTCGTAGAATCACATTGATAGCTCTTCACAACAATTGATGTTTCATCAGGACATTTTAATTCTTCAACAGGATTAGCATATGTTTTTAATAAAAAATAAACTAAAACCGCTAATAAAAGTATAAACGATACAAGAAGAACATACCCAATCATTGAGCTAACTCCCTTCTTTTTAAGCATTAAAAAATAAAGAGTTTCTTATTTATAAAACTAATTATAAATCTATTAAACTTTAAATTGCAAAATTTAACCAAAATAAGCTTTAGAATTATTTTCAGATTTATTGTCCCAATTAGATTTAATCTTTTTAATAATTTCAGTAAAGTTTACTTTTATTTTTTCCCAAGAATTAGAAACTTCATTTATAAAAAACGCTCCATCTTCCACAGAAAAATTAACATCCAATTCAATTAATCTGACTTGCATCTTTGCTAATTCTTTATATATTTCATTAAATCTTCTTTTTTCTTCTTCTCCAAGAGTTTTTATTATAGAAAAAACAAAAATAGGGGAGTTTACAGGATTTAAAACAGCTTCAACAAAATGCATATAATTTGAAATTTTTTCTCCAATTAATTTAGTAATTTCTCTAATCAAAAAATCTGTTTCTATTTCTGCAATTTTCTCTATTGAAAATTCCCTATTTAATTCATCAAAATCAGGTAAAGAATATTTTTCCTGAAAAACTTTGTAGTTTTCTTTTAGACTTTTTAAATCAGATTTTTCATTTTCCATAAAAGTTTCTAATAAAAAGATTTTATAAACTTATTGTAATAGAAAGATATAAGATAAAAAATTCTTAGGCCACAGTAGTTCAGCAGGTTAGAATACGTCATTGGTAATGACGCGGTCGGGAGTTCGATTCTCCCCTGTGGCTTTTGGGGTTCTTTAAAAAAGAACCTACAATGGTAGAAAGAATAAAAAATTTGGTTTTTGAGAATTGAACAATTTATCTATACTTCACAAAAATTCAAAATTAAAAAATACACAAAAAGAAGAATTTACTTTCTTTTAAGTAATCGAAATAAAAATAATATTAATAGAGTTAAAAATAAAGCAATAGCAATAACCCCTAGAATCCCGTATAAAGAACCAAAAAAGTTTTTATAAATGCCATTAAAGAGCCAATAAAAAACATAAGAAATTATGGTTAATACTAAAAAAACAATTAAATTTTTAACAAGAAATTTTATTCTCTTATCTAATGTTCTTGCTTGATTTATTGATTCATTTTTTGTCTTTAATCTTGCAGAAGATTTTTTCTTAACTCTTTTTTCCCTCTTTTTTGTAGCCATTATATTTACAATGTTTAATAGTTTATAAATATTACTCAAATAATTAACTATTATTTAATTTTGAACTATTAGTTCCAACCCAATCCATATCTATTGCATTAGATGTAATGGTTTTCATATTATTGAATGCATGCCCCAACCAAGTTAAATATAATCCTCCGACTTCTTTTAACCCTGCTGCTGTTTTAAAATCCAAATCTTTTCCTTTTGTAACAGAATTAAAAGAAAAATATATTCCTAGAATTAAAAGAATTAAAAGAATTGCCCAAGCTTTATGACGAAATCTCTTAAATTCAACTAAAATCCAGATAGCTAATATTAAAACTGCAATAACAACAAAAGTAATTCCTAACCCCATAATTAAAATAAAACTTTAGTGTTTATAAAATTGTTGTTTGTTAAAAATAATTAAAAATTAATAAAATAGCCCTGCCAGGATTCGAACCTGGGTCACAACCTCCAGAGGGTCGTATACTTGACCACTATACTACAGGGCTTTTATTCAAAAAAATAAATAAAAAACACTATTAAAACCTAGCGATAAGGATAAATTTATATATAAAAAATACATTTTAAAATTATGAAGAAAAAAAATTATAAAGAAGAATCAATTTCAGATTCAAAAAAAATTGAAGAAGTATTAATACAAGTAGGATTAAGAATAGCAAAAAGAGGAGAAGGAGCATTATTTGTTGTTGGAGAAGTAGAATATAAACCTCTTGTTAATCAATCAATACCTCCATTTAAGGCAATTGAAAATCCAAAATTGCTCGAATCTTTAGCGCTTATGGATGGGGCAGTTATAATTAACAAAAAAGGATTTGTTTCTGCGTATGGTGTAAGAATAAAATCCACAAAAGTTTTCAAGAATTTCGGAACAAGACATAGTGCAGCAGTGAGTGCTGCTAAAGGAGATAATTTAGTAGTAATTATTTCCGAAGAAGATAAAAAAGTAAGAATATTAAGAAAAGGAAAGATGATTATGCAAATTGATGCTCTTCAGAGAAATGTAGAGCAAAATGTTTCTGGAGCTGTTAAAATGCTTGAAACAATAGGAGCTGGAGCAGTAGGGACAATTGGAACAAGTTTGCTCTTGCCAACATTGGGTATTGCATTCCTTCCAGGAGTTATTTTCTTCGGTTCTGCATATTTCCTGGGAAAAGAGATAAAGAAAAAATTAGGGAAATAATTCTGGAATTAGGATTAACTTACTGACATTTTTCTAAAGAATACTTAATTTAGTCATAAATATTTTTTCTATGACCAACTTCTATAATATAAATTTTCAATACTTCATTTCGAATATCCAAAATTGCTCTGTGCTCTCCAATCCTTGCTATAAAATAGGGAGTTCCTTCTTTTCTCTTAATAAAATGATAAGGTCTCACCCTAATTCTCTCTAAAACATTAATTATTCTAGATTTTACATCCTCTGAGAGTTTGCAAAATTGTCTTTCTGCTGTTGGAGTGAACTCAACAGAATACATTTACTTCCTCTTACAATTCTTCTTTATATCTTCAAGAGAAATTGTCTTTCCTGCTTTTATTTCTTCTTCAGATTTTTCTATATTTTTTAGAGTTTCTTTTGAAAATTCCATTCTATCTTCTATCAAATCCCATATAATGCTTTCATAGCTTTCTTTTTCATGCATCTTCATTAATGCAAGTTTACCTAAAAGCTCTTTGCTAATTTGTATTGTTGTATCCATAACAAGTATATAACTTGCTATAGTTTATAAATATTTTGTTTTTATAATAAATATATATCCAACGCCCCTAGCTTAAGCTGGACCGTAAATTCACCCCTTAGGTTTAACTTACTGACAATTTGTTAATAAAGAATATATAAACTCATAAATCTATTTAGGATTATGGATTTAATGAATATATTTGCTATTTTAGCTTCTATTAGTGGTGTATTAATGGCGGCGGCAGGATTTCCTCAAGCAATAAAAATCTTTAAAACTAAAAGTGCAAAAGATATCTCAATTTCAAGCAGATTAATATTGTTTTTTGGAGGCTTAATTTGGTTTATTTATGGGCTGTTGTTAAGTAATTTCCCGATAATAATTAGTAATATTGGTGGAACAATAGCAGAAATACTAGTTATTTGGGGGTATGTTTTATATAAAAAGTAAGTTAATTCCTAATTAAATCATAACTCTCTTCTATTGTGTTAAATCATATTCTTTCAATTTTTCTAACAAAGGTTCGCAAAATTCACATTTTATGTAGCGATGTTAAACTTAGGATTAACGCCCCGGCCGAGATTCGAACTCGGGTCACTGCCTTGTTCCATCGCCCTAAGAAAAATAAGGCGACAAAATTGATAAGCCTGCCTTAGAGAAGGCTGGAATTATTATCTCGTCGATTAAATCCCGGCAATTTGAGAAGGCAATATACTTGGCCTCTGTACTACCGGGGCGTCATCTATCATCCAAAAATACTAAGTATTAAAGCTTAAAAACATTACCTTATTATAAATAATATGGCTAAAAACAAGGGGGTGTATGTAACTTCAACATCTAAAAGAAGTTTTGTAAAAGCAATAAGCTGGGAAATTATTTCATTTATAATAACTTTAATTGCAATTTTTATTGTATATGGAGATTTGGAAATGTCCTTAAAATTTACTCTTGCTTTAACAGCAATAAAAATAATCTTTTTGTATTTTCATGAAAGAATATGGAAAAAAACAAGTTGGGGGAAAATATATGCAAAAAAAAATTCTCGTATTTAATGTTGGGAGCTCAAGTATAAAATATAGTTTATTTTATGAAGCAAAAAAAATAACTTCTGGTTTTATTGAAAGGTTAAATGATAAAAAAGATTATTCTGAGGCTATTAACAAAATTTTCAAAAAATTTGAGAATGAAAAAATAAATGTTCTAGCGCATAGAGTTGTTCATGGAAGAGAATTAAAAAAAACTTCTTTAATAAATCCTGAAATTAAAAAGAAAATAAAACAATTTTCAGAATTTGCCCCCTTACACAATCCAAAACAATTAATGGTAATTGAACTTTGTGAAAGATTCAAAAAACCCCAGTATGCTGTTTTTGATACAATGTTTTTTTCGGATTTGCCTGAAGTTGCAAAAATATATGCAATACCAAAAAACATAACTGAAAAACATAGCATAAGAAAATATGGTTTTCATGGATTATCCCATAAATATGTCTCAAAAGGACTTAATGGAAAAACAATAGTTTGCCATTTAGGTTCAGGAGTTAGTATATCCGCAATAAATAATGAAAAAGCAATTGATACAAGCATGGGGCTAACCCCATTAGAAGGAGTAATTATGGGAACTCGTTCTGGAAGCATTGACCCCGGGATAATTTTCTTTTTAGAAAAAAGGAAATATAATGCAGAAGATCTTTTGACAAATAAATCTGGATTAAAAGGAATATGTGGTTATAATGATTTTAGGGATATCCGTTCAAGGATAAACAAAAACAAAAATTGCAAATTAGCTTATGAGATGTTTACTTATTCAATTGTAAAAACAATTGGTTCGTATGTTTCTGCTTTAAATGGCTTAAATAATTTAGTATTTACAGCTGCAATAGGAGAAAATGTCCCAAAATTAAGAAAAGAGATTTGCAACAGTCTAAAATATCTTGGATTAAAATTAGATGAAGATAAAAATGAAAAAAATGAAGAAGTTATTTCTTCAAAAGATTCCAAAATAAAAGTGCATGTAAGAAAAACAGATGAAGAGAAAATGATTGCAGAAGAGGTTTTAAAAATTTTAAAATGAAAATTCCAGTAGAAATATCGGCTAGGCATGTCCATCTATCTAAAGATGATTTTGAAAAACTATTTGGAAGAAATAAAAAACTAGAATCAATAAAGAAACTATCTCAAATTGGAGAATTTGCTTCAAAAGAAAAAATTATAATTACAAATAAAAAAGATAATCTTCCTTTAAGAGTTGTTGGACCATTAAGAGAGAACTCTCAAATAGAAATTTCATTAACTGATGCATACACCTTAAAATTAAATCCCTTGCCCAAAATAAGGCTATCAGGAAATACAAACGATACAATAAATGTAACTGTTAGGGGTCCTAAATCTCAAATAAAAATCCCTGCAATAATAGCTCAAAGACATTTACATTGTTCAGAAAAAGACGCAAAAAGATTAAACTTAAAAAATAATCAAATTATAAAAATAAAAATGTCAGGAAAAAGAGGGCTAATCTTTGATAATGTTATTGTAAGAATAAAAGAGAATTTTAAAACTTCTGTTCATTTGGATACAGATGAAGCAAATGCAGCAGGAATTTCTGAAAAGACTTTTGGTAAAATAATAAAATAAAAAATTAGTAGGTATAATAAAATGCAAAAAATAAATTTTAATTTAATTATGAAAAAGTTGAAAAAAATTTATCCCTCTACTGAAAAGACAACCTTAAACAGGATGAGAACAAAACCAGATGCTTTCAAGGTTTTAATTTCCTGTCTTCTTTCGCTAAGAGCAAGAGATGAAAATACTGAAAAAGTTTCAAAACAATTATTTGAAGTTGTTAATACTCCAGAAGAACTTGTAAAACTTCCTATTGAGGAATTAGAAAAAATTATTTTTTCATCAGGACATTACAAAAAGAAAGCACGTGTTTTACATTCAGTATCTCAAGAATTGATAACCCGATTTAATTCAAAAGTCCCAAATAGAAAAGAAGAACTTTTATCAATTAAAGGAGTTGGCCCAAAAACAGCAAACATTGTTTTAGCATTTGCATTTAATCAATCAGTCATACCTGTGGACACACATGTTCATAGAATACCCAATAGGCTTGGTTGGGTTAAAACAAAAAAACCAGAACAAACAGAAGAAGAATTAATGAAAATTCTACCTAAAATTTACTGGGCAGATGTTAATGCAATTTTCGTTCAGTTTGGAAGAGATATTTGTCAACCTGTTTCACCAAAATGTTCCACCTGCCCTATAAACAAATACTGTAAAAGAATTGGCGTTGAAAGAAGCAGATAAACTCTCCATTTAAAGTCACTTTACACTTTACAAAACCTTTAAAAAGCAATTTCTCTAAAATTCTATTATGAAACGTTCAAGTAGAAGATGGAAAAAAGATGGGCAGATGCGTTGGAAATGGCAACGTAAAAGGCTCAGAAAAGAAAAACGAAAAAGAAAAATGAGAAGAAATAGAAGTTCATAAAAAGTAATTCTTTAATCAATTATATATTTTAGATAACAATCATTCTTAAAAATTTAAACATCAATAAAAAAATATAGAATCAAATAGCTATGAAGTGCTAAAAATTATGGAATTAATTAGAAATTATATTAATTATCCTAAATCGGGTGTAGGGATTCAATTAAGCAATAGAATAATAAAAGGGGAAGATTTAGTTAGTGCTCTGGATAATCTCAGATTTGAAACAGATAAAGAAATAGATGAATATATAAAAATAAAAGCAGATTATGAAGAACTAACCAAAGAGTATGAAAAACTAGAAGCAGAATACAAAGAATTAGAAAAAAATCGCAAAGAATTAATAAGCAAATTAGAATTATTAATTAAGGATTCCATTACAAATAAGATAAAACAAATAATTTCAGATTCAGAAGAAAATAACCCTCAATTATAACACAACCCTATGCAAAAAAGTTGCTATACCCAATAAAAATAAAAGAACTCCTACAACCTTATTAAGATTTTTCTCTTTGATTAAATTTGCCATTTTTGCTGAAAAGAAAGAACCTAAAATTCCCCCAATTATTGCAAAAATTAAAAGACCCCATTTAAAACCAATTTGGTTAATGTAATAAATATGGGCAATTGAACCAAAAAGAGCTATAAAAAACATTACGAAAATTGAAGTTCCAATAGCAGAATGTGTTTCAAAATTAAGTATAAATATAAGCAAAAGAAGAATAGTTATTCCCCCTGCTGCACCCAGACTTCCTCCTAGAAATCCAACAAAAAAAGACGCGATTATTGCAATCCAAAATTTGGTTTTAGAATAAGTTTTCATATTAGAAACTTCATATAAATTAGTTTTTCTTCTAAATAGAATTATTCCTGTAAAAGCAGTTATTAAAGAAGTTATCCCAAGCAAATTTAAATTGGAGATAGATTTTGAAACATAACTACCTACAATTGCTCCGACTACTGCAAGAATTGAAATATAAAATCCTGTTTTAAAATCAATATGTTCATATCTTTTATAAGTAAATAAAGCCCCAAGAGAAACAAAAACATCTAAAGCTAAACTTATTCCAATAAGTGTAAAAATATTGTAATCTAAAAATAATAATATAAGTGGGACAAAAATAACAATTGCTGAAGCCCCTACTAATCCTGTTATAATTCCTGTAGCAAAACCTGCTAGTATAAATATCAATATTTCAGACACCATTTTTAATAATAAAAAAGAAATTGCTTATTAAACTTAATTGTGATATAAAAAATTATTTTATAACTTCAAAATCAAGAGTAAATCTTCTGAAATTTCCTGCATCTAAAACCGCTTTATATTTGCCACTTTTTTCAAAATATTTGCTTTCACAATTAAAATATTGTATTTCCCAAGTTTTACAAAATTCATTAAAATAATTAATTACCTTTCCATTTTCTAAATCATAAATTTTAAGATTTAAATTCAATGCACCATACTCTGATTTTCCTCCACCATAAAAAGAGAAGTTTAAATAATCAAAAGAACGAAGATCGTAAACAGGTTCATTAAGTCCAATAAATTCATCTCTGTTTGCTTTCCCATTATTATTAAAATCAACAAGATTTTTATACATGAAAAAACCTTCTGGAGTTGAATTATTTACAGAAGAATAATTGGAATTGACAGATGAGTTAGAATTAACAGATTGGTTAAAATAAGCAGGAGGATTATTGTTAATAATTATTTGACTTTTTCCTGCATTTGCATATTCTAAATCATGCTGCATTTTAGCTTGATTTGAAATAAGATTTCCAGAAGTTTTTAAAATTTCTTTTGCTCTGTTTCCCTCAACAGTATTATTGCTAGGAGTATTTA
>JAKLDD010000015.1 GCA_022703705.1 Nanobdellota archaeon | reverse complement strand
CTCCACACAAATGGTTTTGAGAACTTTCCATATGGCAGGTGTAGCAGAAATGCAAGTTACTCAGGGACTTCCAAGATTAGTTGAAATCTTTGATGCAAGAAAAAAACCATCTTCACCTAAAATGGAAATTTATCTAAATAAAGATTTTAACACTGAAGAAGGCTCTAAAACTTTTGCAGAAAAAATTAAGGAAGTAAAGTTAAAAGAAATATCCTCTGAAATAACATTGGACTTCAGCGAGAAAAAAATTGAAATAAAAATAAGTAAAGAAGGATTAAAGCAAACCCATACAACAATAAAGAAAATTACTGAAAGATTACATGAATTAGGATATGCTGTTAAAGAAAAACAAGATTCTCTTACTTTAAACGCTGGAGATGTGGGGTTTAAAGAAATCTATAAACTTAAGGAAAAATTAAAGGAAGTAATTATTTCTGGAGTAAAAGGAATTGAACAGATTTTAGTTGTTAAAAGAGATAAAAATTTTGTAATTATTACTCTTGGTACAAATTTAAAAGATATAACAAAATTAAAAGAAGTAAATAAAGACAAAACAATTTCAAATGATTTCTATGAAGTTGCGGAAGTTTTTGGAATTGAGGTATCAAGAAATTTATTAATTGAGGAAATAAAAGAAGTTCTTAAAACACAAGGACTTGATATTGATATAAGACATCTTAAACTGGTTGCCGACGCTATGACAAATTCTGGTGAAATAAAAGGAGTTACAAGAATGGGGATAATTGCACAAAAATCATCTATTCTAGCTAGAGCAACTTTTGAAACTCCGGTGACTCAATTTGTAAAAGCAACTGTTAAAGGAAGCAAAGATAAATTATTGAGTGTTATTGAGAATATAATTCTAAATCAGCCTGTGCCTGTTGGAACAGGATTGCCTGGATTGCTTGTTAAGGTTATAGGCCCTTTGACAAAAAAAGAATCTGAGAAAAAAACTGCTGATTCTAAAGTTGTTGAAAAAGTAAATCGATAAGTCTTCTTAACAATATAAATTATTATAAACCAATTGTAGATAAGATTTTTATGGATGAATATATTACACTACCTGTTAAATTAGCATTTGACCCAGATAATGATAAACTACGCCCTGAATTGAAAAGAGTTTTTAAGAATAATATTGCAAGGACACTTTGGTTGGGAATTAAACAAAGACATATAACAGATCAATATTTTGAGGCTAATTGTTTAAAAACATCCAACTCATTTGAAAAATTTGGTGTTCCTAAATCATCAGAGCAACTAGTGATGATAATAAATAGAAATTTTGGTTATGGATATTCTAAAGAATTTATAGAAGAATTATTTCCTTATATATCTGGAAGTAAAAATCTCGAATATGAAGTAGCAAAAGTAAATTAATCGAATCTTACTTACAATAGATTTATAAAACTCCTTCTTCATCTAATAAAAATGGTAAACACATTGGATATGCGCGACCTAAGATACTTAAATCTCTTCGAGAAGATAACAGGAGTAAGAACGCGATATTGTTTTGAATATAACAATGCAATAATTTTTTCTGTTCCAAGAAATCAAATTTCACAATGTCTTGGACCTTATGCAAAAAACATACATAGAATGAGTGAAATTTTAAGAAAAAGAATAAAAGTTATTCCTCTACCTAGGAATATAAGCGATACAAGATCTTTTATTGGGGCAGTTGTAAGTCCTGTAACTTTCAAAAATATTGAAATTTCTCCAAATGAAGTTATTTTAACAGCAGGAATTCAAAGCAAAGCAGCTTTAATTGGAAGAAATAAAAGAAGATTTCTTGAAATGCAGAAAATAATTAAAGATTTTTTTCAAAGAGATTTTAAAATTGTTTAAAAAAATTTCAAAAAATTAAATAAAAACCTTTTTAAACTAATTTTCTAATTAATCTATATTCAAGATGGGATTAAAAAGTGCATCCAAAAAAATAAAAGATAGAAGAAAATTCCAATGGAAAGATAGAAAATATAAAGTTAGAACTCTAGGTCTTTATGCTAAATCAGATCCTTTAGGGGGAGCAAATCAGGCTAAGGGAATTGTTCTTTCAAAAGTTCAAAAAGAAGCTAAACAGCCAAATTCAGCGATGAGAAAATGTTGCAAAGTTCAATTGACAAAAAATGGAAAAAGCGTTACTGCTTTTATCCCGGGAAATCTGGCTCAAAAATTTATAGATGAACATGATGAGGTTATGATTGAAAGAATCGGTGGGAAACAGGGACGTTCCAAAGGAGATATTCCCGGAGTTAGATATAAAGTTATACAAGTAAATGATCAGCCATTAGACAGATTGTGGCTTGGAAAAATACAAAAGGGTAGAAGATAAAATGACAGAACAAAATTTCAAAATCTTTGACAGATATGATTTATCTCAAGTTCAGGTAAAAGACCCTGGATTAAAACAAGTAATAAATCTCAAACCAAAATTGATAATCAGAAGTCAAGGAAGAAATGTTGTAAAATTGGGACAAACAAAAGTAAATATTATTGAAAGATTAATGAATAGAATTGCTGTGAGTGGACATAGAGGTAAAAAGCATAAAATTGAAAAAGGAAGAGCAACAGGAAAATACACTAAAAATATGAGAATAGTATTAAATGCACTTGAAATTGTAGAAAAGAAAACAGGGAAAAATCCTGTTCAAGTTTTAGTTGATGCAATTGAAAACGCTGCCCCAAGAGATGAAATAACTGTAATTGAATATGGGGGTGCAAGATATCCTCAGGCAGTTGATGTTTCACCAATAAGAAGAGTAAATTTATCCATTAAACATTTAATTCACGGTTCTTCAGATAAAGCATTCAATAAAAAGAAAACAATAACCCAAACATTGGCAGAGGAAATAATAATGGCTGCTGATAAAAATGGTGAAAGTTTGGCTATAAGAAAGAAAAAAGAAGCTGAAGCTCAGGCTGATTCTGCACGTTAAGCTTCACATTTACAACAATAATTATTAAAAAGAACAAATTAAATTAATAATATCATGCCAGATTTTAAAAAAATTCAAGAAGGATTTAGGGAATTTCTCTTTGCTAACGACAGATTAGTTGGATTTAGAATAGATTATAGCTTATCTTATTCTTCAAAAGAGGGGTATTATAAAATAAGAATTTTCTCTTCTAAAAATAATCCAAATTTTGATTCTAGACAATATTTTATGGAGAGATTTGAGACAAAAGGAGGGCTTGAAAAACTTGCTGAATTTGCAGATAAAAATAATGTTGGATTGATTACATATTAAAATGGATTCAGAAAAAACAAATGCAGATAAATTCTTTGAAAGAATAACATTTTACAATGAAAATTTGAATAAATACTTTAAAGGTTATGAGAAAAATTATCAGTTTGGTATACTTCAGCATTCATGGGGAGAAAGAACTACCTGCCTCATAATTAATGACGATGAAGGTTATTTTAGAGTAATTATAGACCTTTCTAGAAATTATCCCAATCATATTTATAATCAAGAAGGAAAAGATATAGGCAGCCACTGCTGGAATAATCAATTATGCTCTATTGAAGATGATGGCCCAAAAGAAAATGAAAACGGAATAGAATTTCTTTTAAGAAAAACAGAACAGATTAAAGAAGAAAGGTATAAGATAAAAAAAAGTAATTCAAAACCTTTTTAAACTATTTTCTTCAATTCTATAAAATGGCAGACAAAGAAACAAGCCTTGAAAAAATTAATCGTCTAATATCAAAACAGGAAAACATAAGAAATGTAGCTACAAGCGCGCACATTCATCATGGTAAAACTGCTTTTACAGATAATCTTTTAGCTGCAGCAGGTATGATGGCTGCAAAAAATGCAGGTTCTTTAGAAGAGGGAATGGCAACCTGGCAACATTCTGATGAACAAGAAAGATTGCTTACAGTAGATGCTGCAAATGTCTCTATGGTTCATAATTTTCAAGGAGAAGAATATTTAGTTAATTTAATTGATACGCCTGGGCATGTTGATTTTGGTGGAAATGTTACAAGGGCGATGAGAGCAATCGACGGAACTTTTGTTCTTGTATGTGCTGTTGAAGGAATAATGCCTCAAACAGAAACTGTTTTAAGACAAGCACTTAAAGAAAGAGTAAAACCAGTTCTATTCATAAATAAAGTTGACAGACTAATAAATGAATTGCAGGTAACACCTGAACAAATGCAAGAACGTTTTAAAAAAATAATTGAAAAGTTTAATCATCTTATTGACCAAATTGCTGAAAAAGAATTTGCAAGCAAGTTTAAAGTAAATGTTAGTGATGGAAGTGTTGCGTTTGGTTCTGCAAGAGAAAATTGGGCACTATCTATCCCATTTATGCAAAAGAAAAAAATAAGTTTTAAAGATATTTATAAATTATATGATGGAAGTCTTTCTCCTACAGAAAGAGACAAATGGGTTTGGGAAAATGCCCCATTATATGAAGTTATTTTAGATATGGCTGTAAAACATCTTCCGAATCCAATAGAAGCTCAAAAATATAGAATACCTAAAATCTGGAAAGGAGATCTTGATAGTTCGTTTGGAAAAGATTTGTTAAACTGCAATAAAAAAGGGGAACTTGCTTTTGTAATAACAAGAATTGTTATTGACCCTCGTTCTGGAAAAGAAATCTCTGCTGGGAGAATATACTCTGGTACAATAAAAAGTGGGATGAATATTTATGCTAATAATGCAAAACAAACAGGAAAAATACAACAGGTTCTCATTTATAATGGAATAAAACCAGAACAATTGGAGAGTATCCCTGCTGGAAATGTTCTTGCAGTAAGTGGATTAAACTTGGATGTAGGAGAAACAATAACAGAAAAAGAAGAAACTTCATTTGAGGAAATAAGACATATATTTCAGCCAGTAATCACAAAATCAATAGAGGTTGTAAAAACAGCGGATTTGCCTAAACTTATTGATATTTTAAGAAAAGTTTCAAAAGAAGACCCGTCAATAAAAGTAACAATTAATGAGGAAACAGGAGAGAGTTTAATTTCTGGTATGGGTGAATTACATCTTGAAATTATTGAGAACAGAATTAAAACTGAAAAAGGACTTGAAGTTAAAACATCAAATCCAATTGTTGTATACAGAGAATCTGTGGGAAAAAGTTCAGGACAAGCATTTGAAGGAAGAAGCCCAAACAAGCACAATAGTTTCTTCATAAAAGTAGAACCATTAGATGCAGAATTAGAACAATTAATTGAGAAAGGAGAACTTCCAGAAGGAAGGATAAAGAAAAAAAGTGAAACAATAACAAATGTTCTTTCTGGATTGGGCTGGGGAAGTGATGAAATAAGAAATGTCAAAGATATTTACAAGGGAAATATGTTTTTTGATGAAACAAGGGGAGAAGTTCATATCGGAGAGGTTATTGAAATGGTTTTAGATGCATTTGAAATGGTTATAGACCAGGGACCTTTAGCAAGAGAACCCTGTATGAAAATGAAAGTTACTTTAGATGACATAAGATTACACGAGGATGCAATTCATCGTGGACCCGCACAGGTTTATCCTGCTGTAAGAGAAGCAATAACAGAAGCAATGAAAAATGCAAATCCAGTTATGCTTGAACCAATGCAAATTCATATTATTGAAGTTCCTGAGAACTTTATGGGTTCTGCAACAAAACTTATTGGAAGCAAAAGAGGGCAAATGCTTGATATGACTCAAGAAGCAGGGATGAGCCAACTTAAAGCAAAAATCCCTGTAGCTGAAATGATTGGGTGGTCAAGTGATTTAAGAAGTGCAACAGAAGGAAGAGGAACATCTTCACTTTTAGATCAACAATTTGAAAAGGTTCCTTCATTATTGCAAGAGGATATAATAAGAAAGATAAGAAGCAGAAAAGGACTATCTGAAAATCAGTAAGATTAAGACAATAATCCTTTTAAACAATTTTAATTTCTTATTTTTATGACAAATAAAGGGCTTATAGAAATTGTTACATTAGAAGATATTGATGGATTTTTATTTAACAGAAGAAACGATACTCAACAGATAGTGTATCGCGATGATTTGGAATTAATAAAGCAAATTGATATTACAAAACCTGTAGGTTATTTAAGTAGGTCAAATGGTAAAATTTACTTTCCAGAAGAAGCTGTTCCAAAGGAGGCTAATTCTATTGCTTATTTAAGATCAGGATTATCAGAAGGAGAAGAAATTTCATCCCAATATTTCTGCAAACTTAAATTAAGAGAAGATGATGGATTTAGAAGATTGATTAAATGTGAAACAATACAAAGAGATTTTTCTTTCAGGGGAAATTTTCAAATAGACAACACAAATATTAGCATTGTTTTTTAGATTAAATCTATCATAATAATTTTTAAAAACAATTTATTTCTTTGAAAAAATATGGAAAAAGTAAAATTGTCTTTACCTCAATTAACCCTGGTTGAAAAACCTGGAACACATCTTAAATATTTAGAAAGATTTAGTAATGAATCCGAAAAACCAAAAGTGGATTTAACTTTTCAGGAAGATAGCAAACAAGACCCAAGAATAATTGCAATTAAATACCAAATATTAAATAAGGATGCTGAAAATTCTATTTTCTATTATTCTGAGATGCTTAATCAATATTCTATAATTACATTTAATCTTGGATTTAATTATCAAGGAAGAGTTATTGCACTGAATTTGAATAATCATAAATTAGGGCTAAACTTAGAACATTATTCAAAAGAAGGATTAAGAAAGAGACATTTAGATAAAATAGATGCCTTAGAAGATATAAAAAAATATTTGACTCCAGAGCATGTTGCAAAAAGATATAGAGATTTCTTTTATAGCTTACAAAAATTTATTTAAATATTTTTACGACGATTAAATTTATAAATAATCTTCCACTGAGAAGCACTATGGTTGTAGAAGAATATTATTCACCGGGATTAAATGCTTTTTTGAGTGGGAAAGTTGATAGTAAAGAGGTAGTAAAAACTGCAAAATCGGTTTTATATTCTGGAGGCAGCATATTTATTCTTGGTGCTCTTCTTAAAATAGCTATTGTATATGGGGGAAAAGTGGCTGCAACAGGAAACTGGCATCCCTTTAAATATGAATCAAAATACAAAATAAAGCAAGTTGATGCTTTTTCTGAGAGAGGTAAATTAATTAATAATCTTGAAAACAAAACACTAAATTATTATGATATTTTAAAATAATTTTTTTAATTTAATAATCTTTTTAAATAAACTTTATTGTAAAGGTAAATATGGCAAATAATGATTATCCTGTTGAATCATCAGAGCTAGTTAGGAAAATAAGGAAATTGGATTTTGTAAAAGAAGCCCATACCGAAGTTATGAATGGAATATGTTTAAGAAATTTTAATAATACTTTGTTTTATAAAAAGGAAACTGGAGAATATATTGCTAAAGTCAATTTAAAAGGACACAGTTATAAGATAATTATATCTATTAATGGAAATCGCCCAAATCCGAAATATGAAAAGATGATAAAAAAATGTTTCTAATATTCCATTTCGATTCTTAATTCCATTAGAGAATTAATATATTTGCCAATCATCCTAAGATGATGAAAGATTTCCTTTTCATCCTCATTAGCTTTTTTATACATTGTTGGAACTTCCTGATATATTTTTTGATCAAGCTCTGATATTCTTTTTACTTTTTCTTTATCAAATCTGTAAAATAAATCGTAATAATTTTCTATTTGTTCCTTAATTGATACAACCATTTTTTTAATATTTTCGAATTTAGATTCACTTATATCATTAACAAGATGTATCCCTATATTCTTGAATTCATCCCCCGCCATTTCTAAAATGTAAAGTGTAGCAAATAACAAATGAGTTTTTTTACCATTTTGACATCCTATTTTATTTAATACTCTTACACAATAATCATGAAATTTATCTAAATTAATATCTATGTCATGAAGTCCCATCAAATTGGAATAATCTCCATTTTCAATTGCTTCGAGTGTTTCTTCTGCCATTTGTTGAAATAAAAGAAAAACTCTTCTTAGGGAATTATCAAATTCTTTTGCTGTTGGAGCACCCATATCTTTTATGAGAACATAATCCTTGGAATGTTCAATTATCTCAACGAACTTGCCAAAGCAAATTCCATGAATCTTAGTCTGGATGCAGGAACAACAGAAACACTGTATAAAATAAAACCGGGTGCAAAAAAATCTGAAGTTTCTATAGAAGATATTTTAAAATCAATAAGCATCATGAAGAAGCATAATTCTGATTTCAAAACAACTGTAGGGTATGTAGTGACAAATAAAAATTATTTTGATATTGTTGAAGCAACAAAAAAAGTAAAACTTTTTGGGGGAGATATAATAAGATTTAGAGTAGATATGTCTGGCTTTGATATTCCTGATTTGGAAAAAGAACAAACTTTAAAGAATTTACAGAATGCAAAAAATTTTGAGGAGTCTAATTTTAAAGTAAATTTTATTCATTCAGAAGAAGAATTTTTAGGAAAAAAAAATTGTTTTGGAACATTGGGAAACTGCAATAAATGTTATGCCTGTGAAATATGGACTTGTATCGGACCAGATGGAGAGATGTATCCGTGCGGACATATTGTAGATAAAACTGCACCAAGTTATGGAAGTCTAATTGAAAAGAATTTCAAAGATATTTGGGAAGGAGAAAAAAGAAAAAAAATAAACGAGACTCTTCCAAATGAAAAATGTTCGATATGTGCTCCATCTGCAGAAAGGGCAAATAAAGTTATTGAATTCTTGACGAATTTAGAAAAAAAAATATTCTAAAAGATTAATTAAAGAACAAGGAAATTAAAATATTCAAAAAATCCTCAGATAAAAAAATCAAAAAGTTTATAAACCTAAATTTTTATGATAACCTATGGCAGACTGAAACTAACGTTTCGTCAAATCCATTTTAAATTAAGGAAACAAAAATGGCTAAAGAAAAACCAAACATGAATGTAGTGTTCGTAGGACACGTAGATGCTGGTAAGTCTACTTGCGTCGGTAGATTAATGTTTGATAGTGGAATGATTTCAGAACAAGAAATGACAAAATTAAGAGCTGAAGCTGAAAAGTACGGAAAAGCAGGTTTTGAATTCGCATATGTTATGGATAATATTAAAGAAGAAAGAGAAAGAGGAGTTACAATTGATTTATCTTACAAAAAATTGATGACACAAAAATATCAAATTACAATTATCGATGCACCTGGACACAGAGACTTTGTAAAAAATATGATTACTGGTGCTTCACAGGCAGATGCTGCTTTTTTAGTTATTGCTGGACCTGCTGGAGTTCAACCACAAACAACAGAACACTTATGGCTTTTAAGAACAATGGGTGTTAAGAATATTTCTGTTATAATTAACAAAATGGATGCTTTAGGATATGAAGAGGCAAAATTCAACAAGGTTAAAGAAGACATAGGAAAGTTATTACAAGGTGTTGGTATAAAACCTGAAAATACTGCATTTATTCCTGGGTCAGGATTAAAAGGAGATAATATATTTAAAAAATCAGCAAATATGGCTTGGTATAAAGGGCCAACAGTAGTAGAACAGCTTGATGCATTCCCTGCACCTGAATTACCAACAAATTTGCCAATGAGAATGCCTGTTCAAGATGTTTATGAAATCACAGGAATTGGAACTGTTCCTGTTGGAAAAATTGAAACAGGAATAATGAAAGTTGGACAAAAAGTAAGAATCATACCTGGAAGAACTGGAGAAGGTGTTCAAGGTGAAGTAAAAACAATAGAAATGCACCATGAATCTTATCCTGAAGCTCTTGCTGGAGATAATGTGGGTGTTAATATTAGAGGAATTGGAAAGAAAGATATTGCAAGAGGAGATGTTATATGTGATGCTTCTGCTCCAATATCAATTGTAGAAGAATTCCTTGCAACAATTACAGTAATTAATCATCCAACTGTTTTAGCTAAAGGATATACTCCTGTATTCCATGTTCACACTGCGCAAGTTCCTTGTCAATTTACAGAATTGGTTGCTCAAATTGATCCAAGAACAGGTGAAGTAATAAAAGAACATCCTGATTTTCTTAAAAATGGAGACTCTGCTAGAGTAAGAATAAAACCTCAAGGAACTTTAGCAATAGAAACTCAAAAAGAAAATTCATACATGTCAAAGTTTGCAATTAGAGATGCAGGAGTTACAGTTGCTGCTGGATTCTGTGCTGAGATTGTGAAGAAAAGATAAACCGGTGATTTTTCTATAAAAACAAAACTTAAAAACAATTTAAAAATGGAAAATAATTATGCTCTTAATGATGCATTAAATTATGCTGAAACCATTATTAAAATGGAGAATTTTGACAGATTCGATTATGTTCCATTCAATAAAGCAATAAAATTTTTTGCAGATAGTGGAGATAAAGACAATTTTAAAAGAATAGTTGATAAATATATACAATTGGTGGAAAATCATTCAAAAGATAAAATTCTAAAAAATTCTTTTTCTTTCTTGGAGTTTTTATGTTCTGGTATGGACCACGGATTTACAAACACATGGCTTTCCAATAAAAGAAATGAAAAACTTGAACCAGGAAATACGCAAAAATTATTCAGAGAGATATATTCAATAGGTGAATAAGAAGAAGTGATATTCTTAAACAAATAACCAACAAATAAATTTTATAAACTTTAAAATGATAATCTTCCAAATTTTATTCCAACAATTGTACAATTTTTTAAGAAGTTTATGATATCAAAATAGATTATAACAAGCCTTATAAAGAGAACTTTTGAAGAATTAAAATGATAAGTGAAAAAGGATCAATTAATGATGAAAATGAAGAAAAAAGCTCTAAAAAGATATTTCAATTGGGCCTTATAGGGGCAGGGTATTTTGCGGCGAGATATTTTCTTGGACCTGAAGTAGATTTTGAAAAAAAAGAGATTGTAAATATCTGGCAAATTTTAGATAAAATGAATCTCGTTTTAATTGGCTTGGAAGTTATTGGGGGGTTTGGATGGAGTATAAGTTATTGTCTTAAGAAAATTTATGAAAAAAGCCCAAAGAAAACCAAACAAAACCTTGAAGAAATATCCAAAGAAGACAAAGAATTAATTAAAATGAATAATAACAAAGGTTATGTCCCCAAAACAGAGGAATACAGGTGTCTAAAATACAATTCTAGATTAGAGTGTCAAACCTGCGATTGTTTTGGAAGAAATTCTAATGGGAATGTGAATATAGAAAATTGTTATAATACAAAAAACAATATTGCAAATATTCTTGAATTGATATATAAAACAAAGAAAAATAAAAAACCGAGTCAGTAATTTTATTATATGTACTTCTACAGATATATATCACTTAGATTAAAGAAAAATTTTAGCAAGATTTATAAGCATAAAGATAGAATAAGGATTTCAAAATAAAATTAAGGAGGTAAAAATGATAGATAAAAATTTAATTAGAGATTATGGAAAAGAATTAGAAGAAGTTTTGAAGAACTCTGAAATAGATGATAGAACGAGAGTTCTTTTAGGAAAGGCAATGGATTTTGGATACACTGCGGGCGTATGTGAAGAGAGATATCAAAATAAAAATGATCCTTATAACTCTTCTAAGTGCTTGGAAATGTATGAAAGAGTAAGAAATATTATAAAAAATTGAATGCTTTAATATAATAATTATTATAAACTAAGGGTTTTATTTTTTTATATGGCAGATAAATATTGTTCTGGTTGCAAAGAAAAATTAGCTGATGGAGAAATTGTTGCACAATCTTCAGATGGAAACTATCATACAATTATTCAGGAATTGAATTCTATTCCTATAGATTGTTCAATGAAAAGAGCAATGAAAGGGGCTGCAATCTTTGAAAGAAAAGTATATTATCAAGGGAAGTTTTATGATTTAAGTAAAATTGAAAAATTAAAAAATGTTGATAAACTTACTCTTGAATTTAATGAGAAAAATACAGGAGATATTATTAAAGGGAATTTAAAGGGATTAACTAAAAAGCTTTTTGAGATTTTTTAAGATGTCTGAAGAAAAAGAGTATGAATGTTCAAAGCATCCTGAAAATTTAAGAGGATTAAGTCCAGAAGAATTTGCAAAAGAGTTTGTTCATACAAATTACTTTTATCAGCGAGAGTGTTTTAAGGAAATTATTAAGGAATATAATAGAGAATATGAAGGAGATAAAAAAAGAAGAAGAGTTCAATTATCTTCTGGATTAGA
>JAKLDD010000014.1 GCA_022703705.1 Nanobdellota archaeon | reverse complement strand
ATTGATATATAAAACAAAGAAAAATAAAAAACCGAGTCAGTAATTTTATTATATGTACTTCTACAGATATATATCACTTAGATTAAAGAAAAATTTTAGTAAGATTTATAAGCATAAAAATAGAATAAGAATTTCAAAATAAAATTAAGGAGGTAAAAATGGTAGATAAAAATATTATTAGAAATTACGGAAAAGAATTAGAAGAAGTTTTGAAGAACTCTGAAATAAATGATAGAACGAAAGTTCTTTTAGGAAAGGCGATGGATTTTGGATACACTGCGGGCATATGTGAAGAGAGATATCAGAATCAAAATGATCCTTATAGCTCTTCTAAATGTTTGGAAATGTATGAAAAAGTAAGAAATATTATAAATAATAACTGATTTAAAGTATGCAAAGCTTGAAGTATCTTGCTAATCCTTTTTCCTCTGAGGAAGATTAAAATAAACCCCCAGATTTGCCCCTATTCTGTGCACATTATTCCAGTCTGTCTCGTAATATATCTCAACTTGATTGTTTACATATTGTAAGATTTGCCATTCTAAGCATAGTCTGCTTAACGGGATTTTGCTAATTGTTCTTTCGAATTCTTTGGTTAGTTTGTCTGTTTCATCAAGAGGATATTCACATTTTAAATTTGTTTCTAAATTTTTGTCTTCTCTTTTTATTTCATTTATATTTACATTCCTATAATAGTATTTTATTGAAAATTCATTTAATTTGTTTATAGGAAACTGAAGATATGCACCTAATGAAGGAGCTGTTTGTTTTAAAGTTATTTCATGAATTCTTGCAAAATCATAACTCCAGTTGTTTAAAGTAATATTTGAAAGTGATTTTTCTTTTATTGCCTCTGCAATAGAATATCTGGAAGTCACGCCAAAAGAAAATTTTTTGAATTTTAATCCCATATCTAATCCTACTTGCCAATCAGGGTATCCCGCTATTTTTTTATTACTTAATTTTTCGTCCCCGTCTAAGCCCACAAAGTGTTTATTCCAGTCTTGATAAACTTTAAAACCAGAATAATGGGATAACCCTGCACCTATTGACATTTCAGGTTTAAACTCTATTTTTTGAGAGTTTGCATCTTTTGTGTTTAGTGAAAGTGCTAATGCAGGAATAAGAAGAGATTTTCCTATTTTGCTTAATATGTTTTTCATAATAAAGATAATTTCAAGAAAAATATAAATTAAATCCTTGGAGAAAATAAGGAAAAATAGTATAAATATAAGGTATATTTTTATTTACAGAATCTCTGTTAAAAACCCTAAGGTTAAATTCTGCTTTTATTATCCCAATAATGCTTAAATACCCAGGGAAATTATCTTAAAAATGCTCGATAAGGATATGTCTAAAAGCGAAATTGAAAAAGCACTTAAGGACAAAGGAGATTTTATACAGATTGATTATCTTACAAAATTCATAGATAAAAAGCCCCCCATTCATACTAAGAAATTTGCTCTTATGAAACTTATTGAAATTTATGAAAATAAAAAAATGTATGGTGATGTTGCAAGAGCATATGAGCAACTTGCAGTAAATGCACTTTCATTTTATGAAAGAACGGATTTCTTTGTAAAAGAAGCAGAATATTACATAAAAGCAGGATATTTTGAGAAAGCAGATTCTGCTATGAGGAGGTCTATGGAATTATCTACAGTTGTTAAAAAATCAGAGATTTATAATCAAATAAAAGAATTTTACAAAAAACAGGCTGAAATTTGTGAAAAAGAATTTAAAAGAACAAATGCAGTAAAAATATATGAAAAGCTTTTAATTATGCGTATTTCAGAAAAAGAAAGGGAAGAAATAAAACACAAACTCTTAGTTTTATACGAATCTCTTGGAAAATTTGGAAAGAAAATTTAAATTTTCTCTTTTAAGATAGGTTCTTTTTTTTTAAATTCCTCAATAAAATGATATAAATTATCTACGTTTCTTGTAAACCAAAATCTTCCTTTTGGTCTTCCATCATCTGTGAATCCTTTATCATGATATTTATATTCAGAAAAATATTCCTTTTTTATATTTTCAGTAATTCTGTGTGGAAAATACCCACTGATACCCAGACTTATTTCTCCTTCTTCAACTTGCAAACTTATTCTAGAAAATATTGAAGAAGTATTATCCCAGTCTGGAATTAATTTTGGGCGTATAAAAATCTCGGGTTTTTTTATAGAAGGAGAAGCATACCAATTAAGACTGTTTTCTTCTAGTAATTTCGTTATTTCTCTAGCATATTTTCCTCTGATAACTTCATTTTCAAAAGATATTTGGTCGTTTGTCATATAAATGCTGGATAAATTATACTTATAAAGCTTTCGTACATTAATAAAAAGATTTTAAGAGATTGTTTGTTCTTTTTAAAATTTCTTAAAAATTAAAACCGAAGAACTTTTAAACCAATCTTTCTGTAAATATACAGAGAAATATCGTTATTCATTATTATTACGATATCACATTCACATTCACATTCAGTTTAGTAGGTGTATGCTTTAGTGGAGAGCTATTTTAAGAAATGGCGGTATTTTTCTAAATATGAAATCATAGATTTCAATTAAATTAAACAATGGGGTTCTTTTAAAAAAGAACCTACAATGGTAGAAAATAAACTAAATAAAAAATGGCAAAAATAAGTCCGGTATCAATAAAATATATGATACATGCAAATTTTATAGCTGAAGGTGCTTTGGAAAAACCTGATGTAATCGGAGCTATATTTGGACAAACAGAAGGATTGTTAGGTGCTGAACTTGAAATGAGAGAATTGCAAAAAGAAGGAAAAATAGGAAGAATTGAAGTTGATTTGGAAAGAAAAGACAAAAGAACAGTGGGAAACATAAAAATTCCTACTGCATTAGATCAATCAGAAACAACTTTAATTGCTGCTGCAATAGAAACAATTGAAAGAATAGGCCCAAGCGATTCACAAATAGAGATTGAAAGAATAGAAGATGTCCGAGGAAGCAAAAGAGACTATATTCTTGAAAGAGCAAAAAAGCTCATGTCTGAAATTAAAGGATCAACTGATTCTAGAGAAATTTCAAATGAGATAAAAGATTCTGCGAAAACCTCTAATATCCAGGAATACGGGGATGAAAAACTTCCCTGCGGAAATATCTCTGGAAGAGAAATAATTGTTGTTGAAGGAAGAGCAGATGTTGTAAATCTTTTAAGAGCAGGAGTTACAAATGTTATTGCAATGAATGGGACAAAACTTCCAAATGCAATAAAAGAACTTGGAAAAGAAAAAGAAATAACTCTTTTTGTTGATGGAGACAGAGGAGGAAGATTAATCATACAAAATGTAACTGATAATGCAAATATAGACTATATTGTTGTTGCTCCTGATGGAAAAGAAGTTGAAGAATTAGCAGGAAAAGAAATTCTTATGATTCTTAGGAGAAAAACTCCTTTGAATGAATTTCTTAAAAGAGAAGGAATGCAAAAAAGAGAAAATGGCAATGAAAACAATTCAAAAATAGAATTAAGTGAGGAAAATAAAGAAAAGTTAAAAAGAATTTCCAAAGAAATTGAAGGCTCCGGAAAAGCAATAATTTTAGATGATTCCTTAAAAGAAGTTAAGGAAATTTCAGCAAGAGGTTTAGGGATAAGCTTAAAAAGACTTTCCGATAAACCAAAAATAATTGTCTTAGACGGAACAGTTACAGGTTCTATTCTTGAATCTGCTGAAGAGGCTGGTTGTCAAATAATTGTTGCTAAAAATTTCGCTGCTACAAGCAATAAGATTCAGTTGTTAAGTTTTTAATTTTTATAATAATCGAGGGATTTTTATCCCTTTTTTTATTTTTTTGTAATATTTAGTAATAACATTCACTTTTTGTTTAGACACTTAGTTACTCGATTGTAACTATTAAATTACAACAATAATAAAGTTTATAAACTAAGATTGATGTAAAATAATTAATAGAAAACGATGTTTTCTAACCAATTAAATAAAATGAGAAAGAGAACAAAAATGAATACAAAGAAACTTTTGGTTTCAATTTGTACAATCGCAATAGCGTTATTTTTGGTTTCTACAGTTAGTGCAACTCTTACATGTGATTGTGGTAATTGTATACTTGATACAATTTCAACATCTGACATTGCAAACTGCGTAACAATTGAAGTTGATGGCGTTAATGCCTTAAGCAATCCAAGTGTTATTGCTGGTGAAAATGTTGCTATCAAGGTTACTTTTGTAGCTAAAGAAAGCGCATCAAATGTTAAGGTTAGAGTTGAGCTTGAAGGGGACAAATATGATGTAAATGCAGTATCAACTTCTTTTGATGTTGAAGCTGGATACACATATACAAAAACCTTAAAGCTTGAAGTTCCTTTTGAACTTAAAGATGCTACTTCTGATGACATAAGACTCAATTTCAGAATATGGAATGGAGATTATGAAACAGAATATGAAGATATTGCTTTAAGAGTTCAAAGACCTTCATACAATCCAGTTGTTAAGTCAATAAGCACAGCTCAATTAATAAATGCTGGTGAAGCATTCCCAGTAGATATTATATTGAAGAATATGGGTTATAATGACTTAGAAGATGTTTATGTAACTGTAAGTATTCCTGCTTTAGGTGTTGAAAAAACAACTTATTTCGGGGATTTGGTTACAATGGAATCTTGCACTGAAGATTGTGAAGAAGAAGATACAGTTAATGGAAGAGTCTTTTTAGAAGTTCCATACACTGCTAAAGCAGGAATTTATGCTTTAGAAGTTAAAGTATTAACTGACGATGTAGAATCAAAATTTGCAAGACAAATCGTTATTGGAAATGATGTAGCTGAAAACGTTATTGTAATGACTTCTGAAAAAACAGTTGCAGTAGGAGAAGATGCTGAATATACTTTGTTACTTTTGAACCCTACAAATAGTTTAAAGGTATACAAAATTACAACAGAATCTGACGGAGATCTTACTTCAAATATGGACAATTCAGTTGTTGCTGTTCCAGCAGGTTCAAGCAAAACAGTTACTATAACTGCTAGCTCAAAAACAGAAGGAAAATACAACTTTAATGTTGCAGTTATTTCTGGAGAACAAACTCTGAACACAGTTCCTCTTACATTGAATGTAGAAGGAAAAACAGTAAATCCAATTATTGTTTTAACAATTGTTTTGGCAATAATTTTCCTAGTGTTACTAGTTGTCTTGATTGTATTAATCGGAAGAAAACCTCAAAAGACTGAAGAATACGGAGAAAGCTATTACTAAATTTTCTTTTTATTTTTTATTTTTTTTATTTAGCTTTTCTCCTTTCTTCGATTATATTAATAATTTATTAAATAAATGCCCTCGAAGAAAAAATATATATTAAATTGGCTTTGGCTGTAGGCAAAATAGAAGGAAAAGATTCAAAAGAGGAAACTCTTAAAAACATTTCTATGAAGGATATCTTGCTTATTAAAAAATTTCTCCCAAATTACACTTTTGTTATAAATGGTTCAAAAACAGAAGATACTTATAACCTAACATTGTCCAAAAAAGAAATACAATAAATTAATTACTTCACAAAATGAACAAAAATAAAACCTGGAATCTCCTTAACAATAACAAATTTTCCCTCTTCTCTTTTAATTGCAGTTAAAGTTTGCATAAATCCAGGTCCAATTGGTGCAATTACTCTTCCCCTTTCATTTAATTGTTCGAAGATTTCTTTTGGAATTTCTTCCAAAGAAGCACTTATTAAAATCCTATCAAACGGAGCTTTTTCTAAAAGACCCTTGTTCCCATTAATATTTAATATTTTTATATTTGAATAATTCTTTAAATTTTCTTTTGAATCCTCTGCAAGTTTCTTTACAATTTCAATCCCATAAATGTCACTTTCTTCCCCAATAATCTCTGCTATTAATGCAAGAACATATCCGCAACCAGAACCTATTTCAAGAACTTTTTGTTTTTCCTTTAATTTTAGCATGGATAAAACAACTGCAATTGTAGAGGGTTGTGAAATTGTTTCTGATTCACTTATTGGAAGAGCTATATTTTCATAGGCAAGAGTTTTCAAATTATCTTTAACAAAATCTTCCCGTTTAACTTTATTAAAAGCATTTATTATTTTCTCATCAAAACCTTCTTTTCTAAGAAGAAAAATTAATTGTTCTTTATTCATAAAAGATAGAAGCATAGGTTTTATTTAATTGTTTTGAAAATTTTATATACTCTCTTGATTTATCTAGCAGATGCAAATAGGTGAAACTCTTTATGTAACAGACAGAGAGAAATGGAGAGAGTGGCTTTCTAAGAATTATGATAAGAAGAAAGAGATTTGGTTAGTATATTATAATAAAGCATCTGGAAAACCAAGGATACCTTATAATGATTCTGTTGAAGAAGCTCTTTGTTATGGATGGATTGATGGGATTCTAAAGAAAATTGATAATGAGAAGTTTGCTCAGAGATTTAGCCCTAGAAGAAAAACAAGTATATTGTCTGAAATGAATAAACAAAGGATAAGGAATATGATAAAACAAAAAAGAATGACTCCTGCTGGACTTAAGGCTGTTGCACATGCTTTTGATAAGAAGAAAGACAAAGAAGAGAAGTTTATTATTCCAGAAGAAATATTGAGTAAGATAAAGAAAAATAAACAGGCTTGGATAAATTTTCAAAAGTTTCCTGAACATTATAAAAGGATAAGGATTGCTTATATTGGTCATCATGGAGAAAGGAGTGAAGAAGAATTCAGGAAAAAACTTGATTATTTCATTAAGATGACAGAGAAGAACAAGAGATTCGGGATGATGAAGTGAAATGTATTAATAATTTGTAAATTAATTTTATAAGTTATCTGTAACAGTCCATTATTATATTATAGGGTTGAATAATATCTATTAATAGTTGAACAGAAGATGATTTTACCACAATAATTAAACTTCTTAAATTTTACACTCTCAAACTAACCACTTTAGATATTCCTTCATGCATAGATAAACCATAAAGATTAGTCGCGTTTGTAATTACTTCATCATTATGAGTTATCACAATATATTGTCCTCTTTGCATGTATTTCCTTAAAAGCCCTGCAAGTCGCTCTGAGTTTCTTTTGTCAAGAGCTGCATCAATTTCATCAAGAATATAAAAGCAATATGGATTTAATTCTTGTATTGCGAAAATTAAAGAAAGTGCAATCATTGTTTGTTCTCCTCCAGACAAAGAAGTTACATCAAAATATTTTCCATGCCCTGTTTTTACTGAAATGCCGACACCCCCTTCAAAAGGTTCTTTTTTATTTTCTAATTCAAGTGAAACCTGTCCTTTGGTACTTATTCTCGCAAAATTTTCAGAAAAAATCTTGTTTAAATTTTCAAGAGTAATTAAGAAAGTTTTCTTTTTTCTTATATCAATATCATGAATTATCTTTAAAATACTTTCCCGTTCCTTATTTATGCTTTCTGCTTTCTCTTTTATTAAATCGTATTCCTTTTTTATCTCATCATACACTTCAAGAGAACGCATATTTACTGGACCAATATGAGAAAATGCTTCTTGCATTTTATTAAGCTTATCCATTAAAAACTCTTTGCTTCCCTTTATTAACTCTATATCAGGAAAACCAAGCATTTCAATTTCAAGATTTTCAATTTCTGCATCTACTTTTGCCTTATCAATTCTTATATTATTTATCTCTTGTTCAATATTATAAACCAAATTCTTTTTAATAGAAGAGTCCTGCTCACTTTTTCTTATTTTTGCTTGAAAAGAATCTCTTTCAGTTATAAGATTGCGGAATTTTTCTGTTAATTCTTCTTCTTGTTTTCTTTTTTTGCTAAGATAAAGTTCTTTTTCATTTAATTGATTTTTAAATATCTTAAGCTCTCCAGAGATATCTTCTTCATCTCTTAAAAGCTGTTTAAATGATATTTTTGAGCGTTCAAATTCTCTTTGTTTAAAAGAAATCTCAGAAGTAACTGTTTCTTTTGTCCTTAAAGATATTTCTTGAACTTCAATTCTGGCAGTTTCATATTTTTGCTCTATATTTGAATATTCCTCAAAATTTTTTTCTAGATTTATTTTTAATTTTTCAAGCTCAGATAATTCTTTTTTTGCAATGAGTATCTTATCGTTTAAAACTTTTATTTGATTTCTCTTATCGTTTACATTTGAGAGTTTTATTAAATCCTGCTCTCTTTTCATAATTTCGGTTCCAATTTCTTCTATCTCTTGCTTTAATATTTCTTTTTTGTTTCCAATCTGGCTTAATTCCTTGTCAAAGTTCTCTAAATCCTTTTTTAAAGAACCAATAATAGGAGAAATCTCTTTATTGATTTGCCCGATATGCTCTTTAGTTATCTTGCTTTTACAAAGAGGACAAATATCCATCTTGGAAATCGTTGCCATTATTTTATTTTGTTTTTCTATTTCGTTTTCGTGAGAATAATTTATCTTTTCAAGTTCTCTTTCTCTTTTTAAAATGCTCTCAAAAATCTCTTTTTTGTTTAATAAAATAGATTTTAATTCGTCAACTCTTTCAATAGTTGTTTTTTTATCAAAAAGTTCATTTGAAAGCGCGTCAATTTGTTTTACTAAAAATTCTGATTCATTATTATAATTTTGTAAAATGGATTTTTTGTCTTCAAATCTATCTTTTATGGATTTCAGTTCAGATTTAATCATATAAAATTTTTTTCTTTGTTCTTCTAACTTTTCCAATTCCTGTTTTTTAATATTTACTTCTTTATCCTTTTTAATCCCAGAAGGAGATTCTTTTTTTAACTCATTAATTTCAACTTCAATATTTCTTATTAAATTTTGAAGTTCTTGTTTTTGCTTTGATATGCTTGAAAGTTTATTTTCATAATTTTCTATTTTAACATTTAGACCTGCAATTTCTGCTCTTGTATTTGCTATCTCCTGGTTTAATTTTTCCTGTTCCAGCCCAGTAAAATCTTGTATTTTCTTATTGATTGAATTGATTTTTTCTTCATAAGATTTTATTTCTTTTTCAATATTAAAGACTTCTTTCTTTATTTTCTCTATTTCTTTATTTTTCTTCTCAATTGATTCTTTAATCTCTTCCAGATGTTTTTTTCTTTTTGATAAGTCAAAATATGTTATGCTCCCTTTTAATCGTTTTATCTCTTTCTCAAGTTTTTGGTATTTTAATGCCTGTTCTCTTTCTTTTTCAAGATTATTCAAATAAGCTGTTCTTTCTCTCAAAATAGAAGCAACTTCTTTTATTTTATCTTCAGTTTTTTCTAGTTCTCTAAGCGACTTTTCTTTACGGGTTTCATATATTGAAATTCCGGATACTTCTTCAATTATTTTTCTTCTTTCTTCTGAATGCATTCTTACAAAGCTTTGAATCTCACCCTGAAGAATTATATTAAATCCATTTGGATCTATACCTGCTTGAGCTAAAAGTGAAAGGAGTTCATTTCTGGTTTTTGTCTGATTGTTTATTTTGTAAATGCTTTGCCCATTATGCCTTACAATTCTCTTTATAGAAATTTCATCTTCTTCAATTGAAAAAATTTTATCTGAATTGTCAAATACAACTTCAACTATAGCTTCTTTTGCTGGGGAAATTGCTTTTGTCCCCTGAAAAATTAAATTACTTGCTTTTGCTGCACGCATAGATTTTATGCTTAATCTTCCCAAAACAAAGCATAATGCATCTGAGATATTGGATTTTCCTGAACCATTTGGCCCCAAGATTACATTAATTCCTGATGTAAAGGGAATCTCTGTTTTTCTTGGAAAACTTTTGAAGCCCTGCATCACCATTTTTTTAATATAAGCCATTGAAAACAACCTCCAGGTTTTTTTCGATTTTCCACTTATAACTGAAGGACAATTTCCAAACACCTTGACGAAATTGCGTCACCAGTTTTTTAATATAAACCATAAAATAAGTAAGAAATAAAGGTTTTTAAGGATTAATATGAATTAAACTAAAATAACCTTCTTTGAATAATCTTTTCAGATTCTTTTCTCCAAGTTTCCCAAGATTTTCTAAATATCCCCGAATCATTATGTTTTTCTACATTTAATTCAAGAAACCTAATTGTTGAAGGATCAGAAGTGTATCCTGAACCCATTTCTATCCCGTATTTCTCCTTTAATTTATCCATCTCTTTTTCACGAACACATTTTGCAAGAATTGATGCCGCTGATACAGAAACATGATTTTTATCTGCTTTATGCTCGCAAACAATTTCCAGATTACTTAATGTTTCTATATGTGTTTTTAGATGGTCTGTCCATTTTCCTATTGTAACAGATGGGCAGTCAATAATTACTTTAATTTTTCCGTAGCCCTTATTTATTTTATTAATTATCTCTGCTATTTTTTTTGCTTCAAGTAAATTTAAATTTGTTCCATCATTAATTGAGTTATCTATTTCGATTGGGGGAGATAACACAATTTCAAATGTTTCTGCAATTTCTTTTATTTTTTCTGATAGATATTCTCTTCTTTTTTGAGTAAGTTCTTTACTATCTTTAATCCCCAATTTTTTCAGTTCTGTTTGTGTCTCTTCTGTAATCAAACAACCTGCAAGAACCATTGGCCCAATTACTGGACCTCTTCCCGCTTCATCAATACCTAAAATAAGCACACCCATATGCAAAGAAAAAAAACTTAGTTTTTAAGAATTGCTGTTATAAAAAGGTTCTTTATTTAAGCAACATCATCAAATAAATATGATTCTCTTCTTTTGTCCTGATATACAAACTTTTCTGGTTTTATTCCATAAAGAGATAAATGCTTTTTAATAAGCTTACTAACCTCAAGATAATTGTCATGTCCATAAATCTTCAATATAAACTTCTCATCCTCGTTCCAAAGCTCTCCTAAAAGGTCTGCTCTTTGAGGTTTTTTGTATTTAATTCCAAGTATACTTTTTTCTAAAGGTTGTTTTTCCTTAAGAATTCCAAACATATTGTGGGGTGCTTGTTTTTCTTCTGAGACTCTGATTCCCATATGCCCTGCTATATCATACCCTTTTTCTTGTTTTATTCCTTTTGCAATTCCATGCATATCTAAAAAGGAAAGATATTCATTCAAGGAAGTTATATTATGTTCCTCTGTTTTCATTGTCTTATAACTATAAATTGGGGGTTTATAAATCTTTTTATTTATACTACTATATGATAGTTACAAAAAAGGGGATATAGTAATTCTACTAAAGGTTACATAGCGGGAGTGGGATTTGAACCACACGATCTCCGGGTTTCCCATATTCACCATAGGGGTGAATTGTAAGGGGGCAATGCCCCATATCATTATGGGCCCGGCGAGCACTCCAGACTGCTCCATCCCGCTAATAAACTCAAAATCCGAATGCTTTTAAAATTAACTAATTAGTTATTAGTTATTAAAAAATTTATTTTTATGAAATATTATACCTTTCTAAGAATCTTCTTTTCAAGCTTCATCAAAATAAAGAAACCAACTAGTGCTAATAATCCAGTTACTACAAAAACCAATTCAAATCCAATTTTTTCAGCTAACAATGCTCCAACCCCTGCTGTTATTGCTGTTCCTATGCTTACAGATGAAGAATAAATTGAATACTGAAAACCACGTTTTCCTTTCTCAAGGTTGGAAGTAAATAAACTTGACCAAGAAGGATAAGCAAATGCTGCTGCAATACCATAAACAAATTGTATTGCATAAATATGATAGATATGACTTGAAAAGATATATCCAAATGGAACCAATGCAAATAATGCTGTTCCTAATCTTAGCATCCATATTCTATCCTTAGGATTAAATTTGTAAGCAAATAAAATCTGAAGAAGTGCATGAGTTATCATGAAAATTGCACTTGCTATTCCTGCTGCAGTTATTGTTCCTCCAACAAGATTGTCTTTTATAAATATTGCAAGAATGGGGGAAATTAATCCAAATCCACTTAATACAAATATGTCTGAAAAAATTAGAAGTTTTAGTGTTTTATTCATTTTTCCTCTTTAATTAACAAATCATAAAATATTTTAGTGTTTTATTCATTTTTCCTCTTTAATTAACAAATAATAAAATATAAGTTTTAAATGGATTATAAATCTTTTTAATATAATTAGCTTGAAAAACCATATATTTATAAGTATTTTAAAATAATTAAAATTAATGCCCACTTCGCATAATGGTATTGCAATGGATTGCTAATCCATGCCCTTCGGGGTCCGCAGGTTCGATTCCTGCAGTGGGCGTTCTTTTAGATATATTTATTAATTATCATATCTACCTTTTTAAATGGATTTGGTGAAAAGTAAAAGAGGTCTTTCTACAATTGTTGCAACCCTGATAATTATTTTATTAGTATTAGTTGCAGTGGGAATTATTTGGGTGGTGGTAAGAAATGTTATTCAAGGGAATGCTGAACAAATTGATTTGGGAAAATTAACCTTAGATTTTAATATTGAAAGAATAAGCACTGCAGGGGATGATGTTTTTGTAACATTAAAAAGAAATGTG
>JAKLDD010000013.1 GCA_022703705.1 Nanobdellota archaeon | reverse complement strand
CTTACAACATTTGGAAGATTAAGATAAGAAGAAATTACTCTTAATTCTGCCATAGCAAGCCTTAAATTTCTTTCAATTGAAGTAGAAACTCTTTCCTGCCATTTTTTTAATCTTAAAAATTTTCTAGTTGCTTTTGGTTCTAATCTGTATATATCTGAGATTTCTCCAACATTTGTGGTTAATCCCTTGTCAAATTTTTGTATGGAAATTGGAGCTCCCCCTCTTCCTTTTTTTTCACCCTTGTCAAATTTTCCTTGCAGGTCTATTCCAGTATCCACCATCTTTTCTTCAATAACTAGCCCGCAATCATTACAAATAACCTCTCCAAGATGAGAATCGTAAGTTAAATTTATGCTTCCGCATTCAGGACATTTTCGTATTCCAGCCATTTTTAAGGAGAGTTTTTATATTTGGAGTTTAAATATAGGCTTTTTAAATGTTTTGCCTTTATAAAGCTTTTGGTAGTTGTTGTACTTAAAAGTAGTATAGATTTTTGAGAGAATTTCAATTTTTTATGTTTTTTACTCAAGTAAAATGCCATTAATCATGCCTTCTTGAGTTGGGCGATTGGTAATTTTAACTTTTCCAAGTTCTGTTTCAACAATTGTTCCTTTTGTTAAAATATTTTGTCTGGCTAAGAATTTATTTGAAGGTGTTTCAAGAACCTTTTTTATTTCAATTTTTTTTGCTTTCTTATTTTTATCTAAGACATTTATTAATTTTCCTTTCAACAAAAAAGTTTTCTTTTTTCCTCCACGAATTCTTTTCTTTTTTCTTTTTTCTTCTTTAGATAATTTTACAATTTTCTTTTGCCCTGGCAGATTGTATTTCTTTTTTTTCCTTTTTTTGATATACTTTCCACCGGTTATTTTTCTTCCTAGTTTCATATTAAAATAGTTGATTTTTAATTTATAAACCTTTTCTATTTTTATATTATTCTCTATTGAAGAAAGATTTAAAAATGAATTTTCAATAAAGTTCTTATGGTTAATGGAATTGAAAGGCCGTTGGATTTATTGAATACATCCAAGGGTAAAGAAGTTTTAGTGCATTTGAAAGGCGAAAAGTACTTTGTTGGAACTTTGCTTGCTTTTGACATCCACATTAATTTAGTGCTGGATAATGTGAAAGAAATGCATGAAGGTGAAGTAAAAAAGAGTTTAGGATTAACTTTTTTGAGGGGAGATACAATTATCTACATTTCTCCTGCTTCAACTGCACTGAAGATTTAAGAATAAGCGTTTAGCCTTTATTTTTCGCTGGGCATTTTTCTCGGCGTCTTATAAATAGCGTTAGCTTTAGAAATTTAATTAAAGGGATTTTAAGTATATATTTTATGACATCCAAGATAAAGATTAATTTTTTAGGAACATCTGCGCAAATACCTACCGCAAAAAAAAATCATACTGCAATTCTTTTGACTTACGAAGGGGAAAATATTCTCGTAGATTGCGGAGAGGGAACTCAAAGACAATTTAGAATTGCAGAATTAAATCCATGCAAAGTTACACGCATTTTAATCACTCATTGGCATTCTGATCATGTTCTAGGAATACCTGGATTTCTTTCAACCCTTGCTTTAAGTGGATATAACAGAACTCTATACATTTATGGCCCAAAAGGTACAAAAGAATTCATGAGAGACTTGCTTAAAGTTTTTAATTTTCAAAAAAAATACGAAATAATTGTTGTAGAAACAGATGGTGGAAAATTTTATGAAACAAAAGATTTTTATCTTGAATCTGAAAGAATGCAACACGGAATTCCAACAAATGCTTATTCTTTTGTTATTAAAGATAAATTAAGACTCAATAAAAAGAAAATAGAAAAATCCAAACTTCCTTTTGGACCTTTGCTTAAAAATTTGAAGGAAGGAAATGATATTATTTATGGGGGTAAAAAGTACAAGGCAAAAGATTTTTTATATGGGGAAAAAGGCAAGAAAATTTCATTAGTTTTAGACACTTTATTAAATGAAAAAATTGTCCCATTTGTTAAAAATTCAGATTTGTTAATTTGTGAATCAAGCTTTAGTTCTAAAAATAATAAAGAAGCAAAAGAGCACCTGCATCTTACTGCAAAGGAATGTGGAGAGATTGCAAAAAAATCCAAGTCTCAAAAATTAGTTTTAACACATATTTCTCAAAGGTATGAGAATAATCTTAAAGAACTTTTAAAAGAAGCTAAAAAAGAATTTAAGAATGTTTCTATTGCGAATGATTTTGATGAAATATCTCTATAATTTGGTCTAATTTTGAATACTTTTTTTATTTTTTATTAGCATCTTAATAAAACAAAATATTTTAAATAGTCCTAAAGATAATTTAATATATTGAAGCCCTGGTAACTCAGCCTGGATAAAAGTGCTAAAGCACAATCCATCTGAACTCTGGCAACAATCAGCCCCGGTAGCTCAGCCTGGATAAAAGTGCTAAAGCACAATCCATCCTGAACCCTGGCAACAATCAGCCCTGGTAGCTCAGTCTGGATAGAGCGACTGCCTTCTAAGTAGTAGGTCGCAGGTTCAAATCCTGTCCGGGGCGTATATAAAAAATGGTGAATAAAAAAAAGGAGTTAAATTTAAAATTTCCTCTTAGAGGTAAATATCTTATAATGCTAGCACCAAGTTTTGTTGTTGATTTTTCTTATCCACAAATAATTGGGCAATTAAAAGAATTGGGTTTTGATAAGATTGTTGAATTGACTTTTGGAGCTAAGATGGTAAATAGGGAATATCATGCACTTTTGGAAAATTCAAATCAATTGGTTATTTCAACAGTGTGCCCCGGAATTGTTGAAACAATAAAAGAAAAATTTCCTCAATATAAAAAAAATTTAATTCAGGTAGTTAGCCCGATGATTGCCATGGCGAGAGTTTGCAAAAAATTTTATCCTAAACACAAAATTGTTTTTCTTTCCCCATGCAATTTTAAAAAATCAGAAGCCAAAAAATCTGGAATCATAGATTATGTTATAGATTATAGAGAATTAGATGAAGTTTTAAAAAAACAGAAAACCTCCTCTAAGAATTATGAATTTAGATTTGATAAATTCTACAATGATTATACAAAAATATATCCCCTTGCAGGAGGGCTTTCAAAAACAACTCGTTTAAAAGGGATTGTTAAAAAAAATGAGGTTAAAATAATTGATGGAATAAGTAAAGTTTCCAAGTTTCTTCAAAAACCAGATAAAAATATTAAATTTCTTGATTGCAATTTTTGTTTAGGGGGTTGTATTGGGGGGCCATGCATAGTTTCCCAGGAAAAAATCAATAAAAGAAGAAAAAAAGTTTTGAATTATTTTGCTGTTTCACAGAAAGAAGAAATTCCCAAGTTTAGAATTGGTCTAGTGGAGAAAGCAAAAGGTATTAATTTCAGATTAAAAAGTTTTAAATAAAGGACATTTTATCTATTTTCGTGCGCGGGTGGCACAACGGTACTGCGTTCGCCTGCAGTTAATTTAAATAAGAACAGAAAGCGAATTTTCGTGGGTTCGACTCCCACCCCGCGCTTATTTCAACAATAAAAGATTAATTTTGTTCTGACGAGATAATTATTTTCTTTAGAGAATATTTTTTGCTTGTTTTGTATTTCTTGCTTTCTTCTTTTTCTTTTCTTCTTCTTTTTAAAAGGATGAAAAACAATGCTGCTAAAATTATTATTAAAAATAATAAAAGCACAAATTTAATTCTATTAAAAAAAACCATAAAATCCTTGTCTATTCTAAAAGTATCTGTTGCACTTGCTACCTTATCCTCATAATTTACTCTTGTATAGAATATATAATCTCCCAATCCAGCATTTTCTGGTATTTTGACGCTTTTGATAAATTCAAGATGTTCTTTTACAGCAAGAGTATCTCTTTCAAATAAAATTACTTCTCCTGTATCTTCCTTTATTACCGTATAATCCATAGTAACATCCACCTCTTTATCATCCCCCAAATTATATAATTGTATTTGAGCAAGAACCTCTTCCCCAGAAATGATTTTTTTAAATTGATTTGGTATGTTTATTTTTATATCAAATAGAGGCTCTGATGATTCTATCTCTATTGCTAGGGGAATCTCCTTAATAGTTCCACCTGCTTTTATTATTAGTTTTCCAATATATAAATTTGGTTCAGTATTTTCATGTGTAAAAAAATCAATTGTTATTGTCTTTTCTTCTTCTGGTTTAAGGGAAAATTGAGTTTCACTTAATTTTGTTAAGTCTTCTACATTGGATATTGAAAGAGTAAATATAAGATTGGACTTTTCCCTGTTTTTTATTGTTATTTCTTCGTATGCAGAATCTCCTTGCTTTAAAGAGATATATATACTTTCTTTATCAGTTGAAAAGTTTTTTATTTTTACTGGGCTAGCCCCGCCACTCCCTCCTCCTCCTGGGGTAACAACTACCTCTGTGATAGGGGTTTCTTCTGCACTATAAATCCCAAATTCAGTTACATTAAATTTTAGGGTATTATTTGTAAAATATTCAAAAGTGCAAATGGATGTGGGGCAAATTATTCCATCTTTTAAAATTCTTGGATTATTGAATGGAAGATTGTACATTTCCAATGTTGAAAAAACATTAAAATTTGGAAGAGCAGTTATATTTAGGCCTATTCTATTTAAAGAAATATTTGTATTATTATCTAGATCAACAATGCTATCATTAGAAATGTAATCATTAGTTATATTAATTATTTCATTAAATTGTATTTTTCCATAAAGTGAGTTTTCTAAAATAATATTGCTCATATTTTGCAAATCTCCATAAGAATATGACTTAAAGTCGGTTGAGCCCCCTTTTGTAGAACCATTATATTCGCTGTAAAAAATTGTTAAAAAAGTAGTATTTGAAGTGAAAGTTACATTTTTTGAGACTTCTCCATAAGAGTTATTTCCATATAAATAAAGAGTATGCCCCCCCCATGAAGTATCAAAATAAATTCCCCCTGTAATTGTTGTATTAATTCCTCCATCTAGGTTATACCAAATCATATCTGCATTAATTTGGGTGTAATTTAACATAAGAGATTCATTAATTATGTAAGTATCATTTTTTGGATTAATTATTGTTAATATTGGAACCGGGGGGGTTACAGTTATGTTCAATGCCAAGGATTCTGAAGTGGGTTTTCCAGTGATAGTTTCTCCTGTAATCTCTGCAGAAATTAAGCTGATTATAAAAAATAAAAAAATAATTATACAAAAAATCAAACTCTTTTTCATTCATTAAATAAAGAGAAGAGGTATTAAAAGTTTATCTTTATTTTTTCTTTTTGTTTCTAATTATTAATATCCCTATTACTGTAATAATTAGAGCTAATGTTCCGACTATTAAATAATATGCCCAGGGAGCAATTGTATTTTTTTCAGCAACAGGAAGAACAACTGAAACAGGAATTACTTTTTGCATACCTGTTCCAAATCCAAAAGAGTTTGTATCTGAATCAGTTACAGTTGTAACATCAAAAACTAAATTATATATTCCTCCAGGTGAGATGGGAGAAACAGCTTTTCCTGTAATGCTTTCTTCAGGTATTGTAACAGTAAAATTAACATTTACTCTTTCTCCAACAGGTATTTCATATATCATTTCAGGATTATCTAATTTTGCAATATCTGTACCTTCCATTATTGTTACTCTAGCTTTTACTGTTTCAGTTCCAGCCATGTTCTGCAAAACAATAAACGCTTTTTCAGTTTCTCCTGGACCAATAGTTAATGGATTTTTTTCCCAATATTTGGATGAGACTGCAAATGCTAAAACACTATTCATAACTAAAATTCCTATTAATAACATTCCCATTCCAATGCATATTTTTTTATTTGTTTTCATTTTATCCTAGTTTTAAAATCCAAGTTCCAAGTGTGGATGTTGAATATGCTTGTGCAATTAAGTCAGAATTTGAAGTTTCTAAGCAAAAATAAAGATTTTCTTTTGCTGTAATGTTATTTCCTGTATAATTTCCAGCAAGTAATCTTGCAGAAGTTATGTTTTTATCTGTTCTATTAACCATTGCTGTTCCTTCACACCCTGCAGAATTTTTAACACTAAAATTATTTGCACCCAATGCATAATTTGCATTAGTTTCTCCAATCAAGTCAGATGAATTTACTAGTAATGATCTATCTCTATTTCCTGTGTTGTTTATCCCAACAAAATCAGCTGCTTCTTGATTGGATGCACCTGGACTTATTGCAGACCAATTTAAAAAACTTTGATTTGCAGCCATTCCATCAGTTGGACCAATTGCAAAATTTCTTATACTTGCATTACAACAAATATTTTCATTTAAATCAGCAATATAAGCAGTTATATTCCATGTTCCTGGAGCATCCCACCAAGCCATGGTGATATTGCATGTGAAATTTGCAGAAGTTGCATCACTTTGTCCTGCAACTAAAGCACAAGAACTATTTTCCCTTACTGAAGATGTTCCATCAGAGTGAGTAACATTTATTTTTGCAGAAGCATTATTTAAATTTCCTACTCCTTGAGAATCTGAAGCATTAAGCACAATTGATATGAATGTTAAAGAGGGGCCCTCATTTGTCCCACTTGAAATGTCTGTCATAGAATAATTGTAAACTTCAAGGATTACAGGAGCAGCTCCAGAAGTAACTGTTATATTTAATCCAATAGTTTGGGTTGTAGCTCTTCCAGTGATTTTAGCGTAAATATCACTAATTAATCCAGCAGAGACCAAAGAAATAGTTAAAATAATTATTCCAGCCATTAATACAAAAGTATAAATTCCTCTTTTTATCTTCACCATTGCCTATTTTAATAATTTTAAGTTTATAAACATTATTGTATATATCTTTATTGATTGTTTTTTATTTTTTTAATTGCTCTTGAATAAATTGTCCAAATGTTTCTCTGGTCTCTATTTAACAATTCAGCAATTTCACTATATTTTTTGTTATTCTCTTTTAAATAA
The DNA here is from genome assembly GCA_022703705.1 of Nanobdellota archaeon. GTDB lineage: Archaea > Nanobdellota > Nanobdellia > Pacearchaeales > GW2011-AR1 > MWBV01. Next base: position 5,549 of record JAKLDD010000013.1, on the reverse strand, counting down.
ATTACAATTGATTCTAAAATAGTCAATTCATTATTTTCAAATATTGAAATCGGGAGATTTATTTCTGTTTCATCAATTTTAATTGGTTCTTTTTGTTTTTCATTTGCTTTTTTGTATGCTGTCCAGATTGTTCTTTCATTTCTTCCAAGTTCTTTTGCAATATCTCTGTAACTCATATTAAGATTTTCTTTCATGTATTTAGTTAGAGATTCTAAAGCACCCAATTCTTTTGTGAAGACCGTTATTGGAATTGTAGTACCTTCTCTTGCTTTTATTATGCCTAAAAATTCATTTCTTGTTAGATCGTATTTTTTCTTTAATCTTTCAATTATTATTTCTATTACTTCTTTTTTATTTAAGGAATATTCTTCTTTTAATTCATCTGCAATTAAATTTATTGCTTTTAGAAGTTTATCGTCCTGTATTTTTTTATTTTTCTTTCTTCTTCTTACTACGAATGCAGCTAAGAATACTCTTATTGTCCAACTTCCTTTTTGTTTTGTTGAATATGGCTGAGAAATTAAATCTGAATTTGAAATCTCCAAGCAAAAATAAATTGCTTCTTGTGCTGTTCCATCGTCCAAACTATAATTTCCCTTTGCAATTGTTGCTCCAATAACAGTTGTATATTCATAATTGGACATTGCTGTTCCTTCACATCCCGATGAAGTATGCGCACTGAAATTATTTGCCCCCAATGCATATAGGGGGTTATTTTCTCCAACAAGATCTGTCGCATTAATTTCTACGCTAACCTGGGTGTTCCCAGTATTATTTAATAAAAGAAATTCATTTGCTTCTTGATTGCTTGCTCCAGGACTTATCTCCGGCCAGTTTAATTCAGTTGAATTTGCTAAAAATCCTGTTGTTGAACCCACTGAAAAAGTAGTAGAATCATTAAAGGCGTTATTTCCATTATTGTCTTCTATGGATGCATTTATTGCCCAGGTTCCTGGAGCATCCCACCACCACATTGTAACATTACAGGTGTAATTTGCATAATAAGTATCATAATCTTCAAGAAGAGTACAGCGGGTGTTTAATCTGGATTCTTCCCCTGCAAGAGAAAAATTAACTTGAACAGAGCTATCATTTAAATCATCAAATCCTTGTTCATCATAGGCTGTGAAATTTAATTGAACATAAGTTGCAAAAGGCCCTTCATTTGGTCCTGATGAAATATCAGTCATTTCAGTTGAATTATAAACATAAATTATTTCTGGGGGATTATCTGCTCCCCCTCCATAATTTATTGCATTTGTTTGAGTGTCATTTACTGTACTTCCAGAATATGTTGCATTAACAAATAAATCCTGCAATCCAGAAAATCCATCTGGAACAGTAACATTTACCTGCCAACCGATATTTTCAATATAAGCGAATTCTGTAGTTTGAGAACTAAGAGAAGCAAATGTAACATTGTCTAAAAGTCCTGCATCAGCTCCATAATACCCTGCAAAATCTTTTGCATAACACCAAGTAAAAGAATGTGTTCCTGCTTCTACACTATAATTTACAAATTCGCTTGTCCAAGCCCCACTTGCACCAGAGGAGGTTATGCTTTCATCTGCCTCACCTGCCCCATTTGCAGGATTTCCATCTCCACCAAAATCAACACATCTACAACCTGCATCTCCACATTCTTTATCTTCACAAAAACATAAAAAATCACCACTGTTTTCACAACTTACATTCCACCAAAATTCAACATAACCATTTGATTCAAAATTATATGTATAATTTAACCACGTCTTTGAAATATCATTGGGCTGTATCGCCGCCGTATCAGCACTTCCATTTACAGTGTAACCCGCAGTCTGGTCTCTAACCCAAACAATGCTTCCATTACCTCCTGTCTTCCAACCAGTTGGAGGAAAAGTTACAGATTCAAATCCCTGAAAATAACTGCTTCCGGCAGAACCTCCAGACACAATTGTAGCATTTACACCCCCAATAAATACACTATCAATACTTACCCCACTTGTGATGTTTGTTTCTCCATCACTAAAATTAAAATAAATTGTAATGTTATCTCCAGGAGAAACACTTAATGGGCTTCCTGTATTTGGAGTTATTATTCGCAATTTTATTTCTGTTGTTGTTAAAGTATAAATTTCAGTTGAATTTGGATTTCCTGCACTATCATTGAAATACCATCTATATCCAATAAAGGTGTCTGAAGTCGAATTAAGAGTTTTAGTAACATTTGCCCATTCTGGAGTTGAAGTAAAATTTATTGCACTATCATTTACCCAAACTCCTGTATTGTTTGTTGAGAAAATATACATTCCATTTGGATGCAAGGTAAAATCATCATCCACATTTATTGCAAAGTTGGCTAATTGTCCTGCTTTTGTTGTGTTGATTGAAACTGAATTGTAAGTTGGAGGGGTTGTATCTTCTCCCCCATAATTAATCGCATTTGCTTGAGTTTCATTTGCTGTGTTTCCACTATAACTTGCATTAATGAATAAATCTTTTAATCCACTCTCAAAATCCGGAACAGTAACATTTACTTGCCACCCTTTATTTGTAATATAAGCAAATTCTCTGGTTAAACTTGTCATGGATACATTGAATTCCCCTTTTTCAATTGCCACCCAATTAATTTGCTGGTCACAACTTGTACTTGAATTGCCGTCATCATATCCAATTGCAGTAAATCCTCCTGTTGTTCTCCCTGTGATTAAATATGCACATCCATCATCAGATGTTGCAGATATTTCTGTAATAAAAACAACATAATTTGTATCTGAAAAAGCAGAATCAAAACTAACTGAAACAACGCCGTTTGTTACTGACATATTACTTGCTTTTATGCTTGCTTCCCCAACATCATATTCTCCATATGAAAAAGCACAATAATTAATCCCTCCTGTTGTTGTTTCTGCTGTACCTCCATCATCTGACAGGTAAAAACTTAATCCAGTTGTTGCTTTTGAAACTCCGCTGTTTATAACGCAAATAGGTGAATCTACATCTGTTCCTGGATTACATATTGCTGCATACATTGCATCTGGAAATTGTCCGGCAAAAGTTACTGCGTTTGTTGAAGCTGTATCTGTATCTATTCCGCAATCAATATGATTATTCCCAAAAATATAATGCCCAACACCAAAAACCCCCCATATAAATTGTGTTGCTAATTCCCCCCCTGCGTCATTTTGTATCCACCATTGTGTGGAGGTTACTCCCTTGGATAAAAATTTCATAGAATAAGCAACATCTGCATTGGGCAACTGATTTGCAAGTGCAACATAACTTGTGTTGGGCATTCCAGTAAATGATATTGTTTCATTATAATCTGCAGCTCCATTGTCATTTGTTCTAAGGTGAAAAATTTTAGTTACAGTTTCACTTCCTTTTATTGAAGCATTAACCCCTCCGATAAAAACACTATCCAATGAAACCCCGCTTGTAATATTGCTTCCTCCAGACGAATAATTAAAATAAATAGAAATATTATCATAAGAGGAAACATTTACAGTGTTGGAAGTTGTTGGATAAGAGATGTTTAAAATTTGAAGAGGAGGGAGTGCTCTTAAACTCGCTCCAATCAATCCTCCTTGTGCAAGATAAGCAGTCATATTTTCTACAGAAGAAGTTCCTGGTTTTGTAGCCATTGCATACTGCGCATTGTTGTAAACTCCAGGTGTTATTCTTTCTGTTTGTGTTGCTGTTGTCATATTAATTGTCGTCTCATAACTTGTAGCAACTCCAACTATCATATCACTATCAGAAGAATCAAAGTTTGGAGTAGTGTACCAGTTGGCAGTAGATGTTGTAAAATAAGAATCATTATCACGTATAGGATTTGTTAAATTAACATTATTGAAAAACAAGAACATAAATTCAGCACCTTCAGATATTGCTCCGCTCCAAGTCCAGTTAAAAAATTTGTCCCCAGAATCAAAATCTTTTACATACCAAAGCTGAGCTAAGTTATGAGTGGCAGAATATTCTCCCATATTAATTAAAGTTGCTGTTTCACCATCAAGAGTCATGCTTAATGTTCTATCTCCATATGCTTCCCAATATGAAATTCCAATCACACAAAAAGTAGCCCCCGAAGGTATTGTTACAGTGCTTGAACCGCCTGTAGACGAACTCTGAACTGTATCACTACCAAGATATTGAATAGTTGAGGGGTCTACAATATAATCAAATTCGACAGAACCCCCAACAATTTTTAAATCAAAAGTATCTTGTTTCCCAACAAGATTTGTTAAATAAACTTTATTATACTCGCCAGGGATTAAAGAAGAGAATTCAGCAATTTTTTCTGTTCCGTCTTTTTCATAAACTTCAATAGTAGGATTTTCACTTATAATTCTTGGATAAATTGTTATATCTCTTGTTTTGTCCAAAGGTATTTGGAAGGTTACTCTAACATAATCTCTGTCAGTAATTGTTTCTGACCATATATTATCAAGAGTATTAACTTGTTCATATATATCAGAGATAAAATTTCTATTTGAATCCAAGTGTTGAGCCTTTGTTATTATAATTATCTCAAAAGTTTGGTTTGATAAATGAGGTGCAATAAATTCAACATAGTCATAGATTCCATTGGAATCTTTGTCTTCAATTTTTGTCGGAGTGATATAAGTATTCTCTTCAACCCAATGAATTTTAACTTCAGATAAACTTTTTGCATTTAAGCTTTCGCTTAAATTTGTGAAAATCAAAACATTTTCATAATGAATTTCTTCTGGACCGACAACCTTTACTATTTTTTTGTTTGGAAGATCTTCTTCTGTAGAATAGGGGGCAGGAGTTTCATATTCAATTTCATATTCTATTGAATTATCTTCTATTAAAACCTTGATTTTTTCTTCCTGTTTTTCAATATCTACTGCTCTTCCCGTTATGCTTGAGAAAATCTTTTTGAAGAAATTTTTAAAGGACTTTTTTTCAGTGTTTTTTTCTGAAATTACATTTCCAGTTATACTAAATTTTGCTCTTTCTTTTATCTTCTGATTTTCAGTAAGAAGCTCCTCTTGGGAAGGACTCGACTCTTCTTGTGAAGGAGCTTCTTGTTCTGAATATGCTTTTGATGAAGTAATTTTGTTTATTGTAATATTTTCTGCTTCTTTTGGCAATTCAACTGATGCAATTCCCTGTTCTTTTAATGTAATCTGTTTTTTCCATTTAACCGGTTGTCCAAGAATAGCAGGATATTGTTCAGTTATGACAGTAAGATTTTCATCTGAAAGAATCGTTTTGTTCGTTTTAAAAGGAATTATCTTTTCTGCAAATATTTCATAAGTAATACTATCTAATTGCAATTTTGCATTTGAAATTTCTATTCTTAAGATATAAGATTTTTTGGTTAAATTTAATTTTTCTAAATTACATGTCTCTTCACATTGTTTTTTAAATTCTTTAACTGTTATTTTTATTTCTTCTGGGAGGTTTATTTCTTCTTCTATTTTTGTCGGTGTTTGTGATTCATTTTTAATTTGGGGTGCAGGCCCAAAAGTTTCAGTTTCATTTGTCTCTTTTTGAATTATTTCAGCTTCATTTACTTCTTCTTGAAAGGTTTCATT
>JAKLDD010000012.1 GCA_022703705.1 Nanobdellota archaeon | reverse complement strand
TTCATTCATTGTTGTATTTACTCTAAAAGCTTCTGAATTTGAGCTATCTTCAACAATAAACATTAATGCTATAAATTCTCCTTCACCAACATTTCTTTTTAATGTTACAAAAACATCATCATCTGCAATGCTTATTCTTTCAATATTAAAATCTAAGGTTAATTTTCCCAAATCAATTTGTTCAGCATTTCCTTGTACAACATTTCTTACCACTACCCAAATAATCCCAGTTGCAACCAACACCAATAAAATAATTATTAGGGTTGCAACAATTGTAGAAAGACCTCTTTTACTTTTTACCAAATCCATTTATTAATTAATAAGTAGAGGTTTAAAAATATTATTAAAGTAATTAATTTAAATGAGCTCAGGAGGAATCGAACCTCCATCTACAGGGCCGAAACCTGTTATTCTATCCGTTGAACTATAAGCCCCAAAAATCAATAATATCAATAAAAAAAGCTTTTTATAGTTTAAGATTTTAAATAAAAAGGGTGAAAATGAAATTAAAAAAACATCATAAATGGGTGATTGGAGGATTTAGCACAATTGTTATAATATATATGGTAATAACTGCTGTGCTTCTAAATGGAATAATTGTAAAACAGCAAATTAACCATAATGAATTATCAGATAGAATAGATAATTTGCAAGCAGATACTCAAAATAAATTGAATGAATTAACCAAAGATTTAATGGAGACAAAAAATTCTTTTATGTCATTAGATAAATCCCTTACTTCAGAATTGAACGAATTAAAGGCATCCACAAGTTCAGATTTTTCTGGAGTGATAGAAAGCGCTATAAAATCAGTTGTTACTGTAAGAACAGATATTGGACAAGGTACAGGATTTATTATTAAAGAAGATGGATATATTGTAACAAATGCACACGTATTATCTGGGGGGAGAACAGTATATATCTTGGATTATGAACAAACTGAGCACATAACAGAACTTGTTGGATATGATTTAGATTGGGATATTGCCCTTCTTAAAATTGAGGGAAATTATCCTAAATTAGAATTAGGGAATTCTGATAATATACATGTTGGAGAAAAAGTAATTGCAATAGGAAATCCCTTAGGATTGCAGTTTTCTGTATCTGAAGGAATAATCTCGGCAGTAGATAGAATTGGGATGAATGAAATATCAGGTTATATTCAAACAGACGCTGCATTAAATCCAGGAAATTCTGGGGGGCCCCTAATTAATACTGCGGGAGAAGTAATTGGAATAAATAATTTTAAGGTAGGATCAGGAGAATCATTAGGATTTGCTTTAGAATCAAATTATATTAAACAGGCAGTGAATAGTATATTTCAGGAACAATTTGAACAAAATTTAATATGATTGATTATAAATACACTTATCTAATCGGGGTTCTTTTAGCGTTGATAATTTGGATTTTCTTTTTTGTAACAAGAAAAAATATAAGAAAAGAAATGTTAATCTTATCTCTGGTATTTGGAATACCCGGGCCCCTGGCAGCATATGTTCATTTAATTGATTGGTGGAAACCTCTAACAATAATAGGGACACCCGTAGGAATAGAAGATTTCTTATTTGGATTTTGTATGGGCGGGATTGCAGGTGTTATTTATGAGTATATCTTTAACAAAAGAGTAGAAATTAAAAAACATAAAATAGAAAATTCCAAGTTTATCTTTCTTCTGGGATTGATGTTTTTAATCTATTTTGGTTTATCTTTAATCTTAAAATTAAATACTTTCCTTTCTGCTATTCTTTCTTTTTCGGTTCCAACATTGATTATCTGGATAAAAAGAAAAGACTTAATAAAAAACTCCCTGATTTCAGGTTTGCTTCTTTTGATAATAGCTATTTTTGGATACAATTTACTTAATTTGATAACTCCCGGTTTCTTTGATGCTTTTTGGAAATTTCAGAATATTGGAAAAATAATAATTTTCAATATTCCTCTGGAAGAGCATATTTGGTATTTCGCATTCGGTTGTTTTTTCGGACCGATATATGAATATTGGAAACAGGGAAAAATAATAAAAAATAAATAATCAAATATTTTAAATATCCACTTGTTCTTAAGCTGTAATGGAAAAAAAATCAGAAGAAGGAATTACAGTAAAGAAGCAAGAAAATTTTTCTGAATGGTTTACTCAGGTTATAGACAAAGGAGAATTAGTCGATTTACGTCTGGATATAAAAGGATTTACTGTTATTCGTCCCTGGGCAGCATTAGTCATGGAAAATATGTTTAATTATTTGGAAAAAGAATTGCAAAAAAAAGGACATAAGCCAACTTTTATGCCATCTGTAATTCCCAAGGAAAATTTAAAAAAAGAATCAGAGCATATCAAAGGATTTACACCAGAGGTTTTTTGGTTGAAAGACACAGGAGATAATAAAGAACTGGCACTAAGGCCAACTTCCGAAACTATTTATACTCCAATGTTTAAATTTTGGGTAAGAAGTTATAGAGATTTGCCATTAAAATTATATCAAAGAGGTTCTGTTTTCAGATTAGATACAAAGGCAACACGCCCCTTAATTCGTGGAAGAGAATTTATTTGGATTGAATGCCATGATGCTTTTTCCACAAAAGAAGAAGCAGAAGCACAAGTTCAAGAAGATATAGATACAACAGAAAAAGTTATGCACCAAATTTATGGTGTTCCTTTTTTACCTATGAAAAGACCAGATTGGGATAAATTTGCAGGTGCAGAATATACTGTTGGTTCAGATTGTTTTATGCCTGATGGAAAACTAATTCAACAACCTTCAACTCATTTAATGGGTCAAAAATTTTCAAGAGCATTTGATGCAACTTTTAAAAATAAGGAAGAAAAAGAAGAATATCTTTGGACAACTGCATATGGTCCTGCAGTTTCAAGAATCCTCGCTTCAGTAATTGCTACGCATGGAGATGATTCTGGAATGATTTTTCCATATGCAATAGCACCTGTTCAGGTTATAATAGTCCCTATTTTTAATGCAGAAAATAAAGAATATGTGCTTAAAAAATCAAAAGAAATTTTAAATGAACTTGAAAAAATGGAGATAAAAACAGAAATAGATGAAAGAGAATATAAACGTCCTGGAGAAAAATATCACATCTGGGAATTAAAGGGGGTCCCATTTAGAATAGAATTAGGAGATAAAGAAATAAAAAACAAAGAGATTGTTCTTTTTACTAGGGATACTAAGAAAAAAGAAAAACTAAAATTAATTGATTTAAAAAAGATTCCAAAATTAGGGGAACAATTTGATAAAAGATTGAAGGAAAAAGCAGATAAATTTATTGAAGATAAAATAGTAAATTGCTCTAACAAAAAAGAAATAAAACAAGCACTTTCTTCTGGAAAACTTGCGAAAATAAATTTTTGTTCTACAGATAAAAATGGGGTTGCTTGTGCAGAAATTGTTGAAAAAGAATTTTCAGGGGATGTTAGAGGAACTCTAGCAAGCAAAAATGAAAAAGCTACAGGAAATTGCTTGTTTTGTGGAAAGCCAGCAACAAAAGTAATTTATATAGGAAAAAGTTATTGATTATTTTGTATACTAATAATTTTAGAAAATTCTAATTTAAAAGAGCATTATTCATATTTTATACAAGAATTAAGTTCATCTTCAAGTTGAATTGTAAATTCAATCAATTTACCCAATTCTTTCTCTACATATTTCTTTTCAGCCATCTTTGCTTTTTTCGATTCCATTTTTACGGAAGCATCTCAATTAATTTATCTGTAAATCTAGAAAGAATTCCTTGCTCAATTCAACCCAGATAAAAGATGAATTAAATTGAGTTTAGTTTAATAAATGAAGTATAGACTAAATTAATTGTACAGTTTATCCAGCACATCTTATTCGGCCTATTTTTCATATTTTTTTATATAATGCAAAGTTTATAAATATTTATCTTTTATTAAAATTTAATTTTTAATTAAACTCTGTATTCTTCTCTCAAATTCTTCAATATCTTCTTTTCTAATTTGAGCCCCAACAGCATTTTCATGTCCCCCGCCTGTTGCAGTTTCCAATCCATCAATTGCTTTTAAAACCAAATCCCGAACATTTTTACCTCTTCCAGAAATATTTGCTTTAGCTCCTTTTGCATAAATCGTAAAAATTATTTTATCTGGAAACAAATATTTTAATCCATTTGCAATATCAGAACTCATGCTTGTTTCTCCTGAATATTTAAATATAACCAAATTTCCAGAAATATTTTTTTTGGCTTTTTCAAGAAATTTCTGATATTTTTTATCGATTTCATGAAACCTTTTATGAATAGATTTATTTTTATTGTTCTCTTCTAAAAAATCATAAGGATTCTTGCAAGAAAGTAAGAATTTAATCATACTAATAACATTGCTTATTTTATCCTTTAATCCAAAACCTATAATCCTTGCTATTTTTCCTATATCTGAACCATAGAATATGTTAAATGCATCTTTATCATCTTTACCCAAATCAGGAAAATCCCTTATGAAATCTTTATAAAAATCTGGAACCAAATTATCGGATATACAACCCACAATTGCGAGCCATAAATCTTCTTTTCTTTTTGTTATTTTATAACAAAGATAAGTTACAGGCTCATTACTCTTCTCTTTGTTAAACAGAGGATTGTAATAATTAACATATTTTGGAATTTTTTCTTCTGGAGTTTCGTGATGATCTATCCAGATTATAGGGATATTCTTTTTTTCAATTTCTTTTACAAACTCTTCAGATATTTCTGGTTTATCCAATATGAAAATGTAGTCTGAATTAAATTCCTCAACTTTTCTAAGATAATCTTTTGTCAAGGCAGGAGAGGTTTTTATCGGAAATCCTTTTCCTCTTCCAATATATCTTTGCAACAACAAAAAACTGCAAAGTCCATCTTGATCATTGTCAAAGAAAAAAACCGGATTTTGCGCATTGCTTAAATGTTCTCGTATTTCTTTTTCTTGATTTTTTGTTAACATCAGATTCTCTTTCCTATCAAAAGTTTCTCTCTTAAACTATAGATTTCTTCCTTAAAAAATGATAGCATTCCTTCATTTTGGAAAATTTTAAGTAAATCTTCATCACTTGCAAGAAGAATTTTATCTAAAAATTGAAAATTTGAAATTAAAGAACTTATATATCTGTCAAGAATATTTGTTTTGCTTAAAATTCTCAAGCCTTTAGGAGAAACTTGCTTGTCATGCAGCTCTTCAAAAATCATGCGTGAAATATTCAGGGGGTCCAACAAAAAGTCAAAATCCATTTTTTCCAAGATTTTTTCAGAATATAAATAATTCTGTCCAAAATAATCTTTCAACAAAAGTTCTTCTTCTTTATCAAGCCCTTTAGTTAAATCCTTTAATCTTAAACTAACAATTGCCCCCTCTTTACCTAATTCTATTAAATATCTTTTAACAATATCTGAGATTTTTTTTATAATTTCAAATTTTTGGATTACCCCGCATACATCTTTTATGGTTACCATTCTTTGCAATTCTAAAAGATTAAGATTATTGATTGCTTCTGTAAATCCTTCTCTTTGTTTCTCTAGTATTTGAAGGGTTTCTGCTGCTCTTCTTAAAACTTCTGAACTCTCTTGAAGTTCATATTTTTTATCTCCTTGATAAACTGTTATTTTCTTTTTTCTTTCAGAAATTGCAATTACAATTGCACCAGTTTGTTTTGCAGTTCTTTCTGCAGCCTTATGCCTTGTTCCGGTTTCTTTAGTTGATATTTCTGGACTAGGGAAAAGAAAAGAATTTGCATATAATATTTTTTTTGTATTAATAGAAAGAATTATTGCCCCATCCATTTTTGCCAATTCAGTTAATTTTTGCGCAGTAAATTTTGAATGAATACTAAATCCTTTTTGGTAAATAGAAGAAATATTTCCATTATCAATAACTATAAGCGCCCCCATCTCTGCCCTCAATAAATCATCTAATGCTGCCCTTATTGAAGTCCCAGGAGCAACCATTTTAAGTACATCCATGAAGTCTTTTTCTACTAATGCAGTTTTTTCCTGTTCTGTTTGCGGAATGAATAATTCAGAGATTTCGCTTTTTTCGTCCATAAAAAGATTATAAACAAGGTATATTTAAGCTTTTATGAAAGATTTTTACTATTAATGAATACTTAAAATTACTTTTCTTTTGCAAAAGTTTTTGCAACAAGTATTGGAAAAAGTATGCTTGCATCCCCATAAACCTTGATTCTTTTAGATTCGGGGGTTAGTTTACCCCAAGAAACTGCTTCTTCTGGCAAGGCCCCTGCATCACTTCCATCAAATTCTTGGGCATTATTTATATAAACAGCATAATCTGCCCCGTTTCTATAAAGGTGAGCATTTAAAATAGAATGCTTAACAATTCCTGCCCCCAAAATTAAAACTCCTGATTTTTTCAATCCAGTAGTAGATTCATTTAATTGCTTTGTTTCTTCAGCAATATCTACTTTAAAATCTTCATGTTTGTATTTAAAAAAATAAACCATATCTCCAAAACTTCCATCCAAGATTGCAGGACAATAAATGGGGAGTTTATTTTTCCAAGCCCAATAACAAATACTTTTTTTATTGTTTATTTTCTCACCAAATTTCCAAATTATTTCATAAGGTGTAAAAACCTTTCCGGTTTTTTTTTGTTCAGCATAAAGTTCTTCAAGAATTGGCATAGAAAATTCCTCAAATTGAATATAATTATTATTTGGCACAAGTAAATTACCTATTCTATTAATTGCTTTTTCCCTTAATTCTTTTCCAGGAAGTCTAAAATCCCCTAGAACTGTATCTGCAAGGCACTTAATTATATCTTCTTCAAAACCGCCCCCGCTTGTAACACAAACATCCACTTTTTTATGCTCAACTAAATATCTTATTATTTCTCTTAATCCAGAACTAACCATATTTGAGGTATATCCAAGATAAATCTTGGAATTAACTTTTATCATTTCATTCACAATATCTATTGCTTGACTGAGATTGGAAGCCTGAAAACCAGTCTTTGAAAAACTATCAATTATTTTTTCATAATCAACCCCTTTATTAAAATCATATCCTTCTATAATTACCCCATCTATTTTAGCAGATTTTTTCAAAATATTTTCTGCAGCAGTTATTTTCTTGTTTTCAATTGTTTTTCCCATTGGATAAACTAATCAAGAGGACTTAAAAATCTATCTTTGACTATCAAAATCTTTTTAAATAAAAACTTCTCTATAAAGTTACAATGAATAAATGGCTTGAACTTATTGTAGGGTTGATTCTTCTTGTAGGTGCAATTGCACTTGTTTTTCCAGGGATGCCCTTGGCTTCATGGGGAAGAGATGCAATAGTTTTTCTTAAGGGAGGATTGACTTGGATGGTAATATTTGCAGGATTGGTTCTGATAATTTTAGGAATAAGTGAACTAAAAGAGTAATCTTAACCAAAAAAAATCAAACAACTTTCAATTACTGCTGCAATTATTAAAAGGGGAATTATTAAAAAAACAAAGACTTTTATAGAATTTACAAAAAAAGTTTTAAATGATTTTTCAACATTCTTAGTAAATACTGCCCCCCCAAGTTTTAAACCCATTCCAAGAGAAATAAAAATTGCAGGCAATTCAAAAATTCCGTGAGGCAAAAGACTAATCAAAGAGATAATTCCTCCTGCTTTAACAGAAAGATAAGAAACATAACCCAAAAAATATCCATTAACTAAAGAAACTATAATAGGAAAGATTCCAAAAAATATTCCGAATATCATCCCAAAAAAAGCGCTTTTTAAGTTATTTAAAAAAATAAAACCGATTAATTCAAGGAAAGATAATCCCTGGGTTTGTTCAAGAATTTTATTTATGTACTCTAAAATCATCTCTAGCAAAGCATCTGAAGCAGGAACCACAAATCCAATTAAAACAAAAATGAAGAATATAAGAGTAATAATTAAAATAGATATTTTGGATTCTCGGAGATAATTCCAGATTTCAGAATATGTTTTTTTAAAAAAACCTGTTTTTTTCTTAACCTCTTTTTTTCTTTTTTTCATCTTTAACTAAAATGCTTACTAATATATCTTGTTTTGTTTTTATATTTTTTTCTTAAATAAACCCCATAAAGTATCCCTGCAATTAAACCACCTAAATGAGCTGTATTACCTATTGAAACACTTTCTGTAAAAGAAATCAACCAAAGAATAATTAACATTCCCGGGGCAGCATATTTCATTTTTATTGGGATGGGTATAAACATTACATATACTGGAAGATTTGGAGTTAGTACCATAAGCAATCCGATTAATCCAAATAACGCTCCAGAAGCTCCAACAGCATATGCTTCAAAGTCCCCTGCAAAAATTAAACTCATTAATACAAAAAATAATCCTGCAAAAATACCAGATAGAATATAAAACGAAACATATCTTCTTTTTCCGATTATTCTCTCAATAAGTGGACCAACAAATGCAAGTGAAAACATATTTACTAATAAATGAAAAATTCCTGCATGCATAAACATGCTCGTTAAAAAAGTCCAAAGATATTTTCCTTGCAAAACATTGGAAGGTTTTATTGCAACACTATCAATTGAAATAATGCTCTTGGAAATTAAAATGCTAAATATTAAAAAAACAATTATGTTTATTAATATTAAATTTAGATTCGCACTTTTAAAAAAAAATGATTTTCTTTTATTGCCGGAATTAAATGAATAAACGGTTGCCATAAAATGTAAAAGATATATTCGCTTTTAAATTATTTCTTCTTGGAAATTTTCTTAAGATTCTTGGGTTTTTTAATATTCTTTTTTTTGGTTTCTTTTTTCTTTTTTACTTCTTTCTTTGCAGTTTTTTTCTTTATATTTTCTTTTGCTTCTTTCATTTCCTGTTTCTTTTTTAATTTTTCTTGTTGTTGTTTTTTAATTTCTTTTTGCCTTACTTTATCTAATTTATCTTTTTCTTTTTTTATTTCTTCTTCAATAAGTTTAATTTTATTCTCAAGCTTTTCCTCATTCTTTTTAAACTCTTTTAATAATTTTTCATTGCTTTTGACAGAAAAAACTTCTCCACATTCATTGCATGTAAAATCTCTAAGCATTGCGTTTTCCTCGGTGAATTCAACATTGCATCTTTCACAAACATAAAATCTTTTTGTCTCTCTACTTTTTATTTGATTTTTTAATTGATTTAGATTTTTCACAGTTACTTCTTTTAAAAATTCTAATGCTTTCAAAACTTCTATCTTCCAAAAATAAGTATACCATCCTTTTTTCTTATCTTTTTTTCTAATTGAGGAAACCAATCCAAAATCTGAAACTTTATAGAGAATATTTCTTGTTTGGTTTATTGTCAAATTAATTTTTTTAGCGATAACAAACTCATTAATGTATTTATCCCCATCTAATAAATCGACTATCTCCTCAGATTGTTTTCCAACTAGAATAACTAAAATTTCCTTGAGAAAATCTTTAAGCATAAAAATATTAAAAATAATTCCATTATATACCTTTCGTTTGCTAAACTGCAAAAAATAAAAGTTTTTAAACCTATATTATTTCTTATATATATCAAAAAGGATGTGTCATAAAAAGCAATATGGGATTGTTTAATAAAAAAAATAAAATAGAGGAACCAAAAAGAATTCTCCCAATTACTCCAAGAGTCTCAGAACTTCCAGAATTTTCTGAGCTTCCAAAACTTCCAGATTTTCCCCCATTAGATGATGAATATTCTGACGAAGCTGTTCCAAAATTGCCTGCTTTTCCTACTAATACTCTTGGAACAAAACTTTCACAAAATACTATAAAAGAAGCCGTATCTGGGAAAAAAGAGGTTGAGGGGATTTTTGATGCAGATGAATTTCTGGATGAAGAAGATTCGGAAATAATGCATAAACCTCTCAAGCCAATTAAAAGAGAAGTGGAAGAATATGAGAAACCAGAAGTAAGGAAAAAAATAATTAGGCCTTCGTATGAACCTTCTTATGAGGAAAATGAAAAAATGGTCAGATCCATAAAACAAAGTGCAATGGAAGAAGAGCCAATGGTTAGGTCGATAAGATCAAGTATGGTTGAAGAAGAACATCCAGCTTATGAAGAGAGTTTTCCTTTAATGCCCTCAATAAAATCAAGAGAAATTACACCTTCAAGAAGATACAGAGAAAAATCTACTGGAGCAAAAAAAGTTGAGCCTGTTTTTGTAAGGTTAGATAAGTTTGAAGAAGGAATGAATTTATTTGATGATATCAAAGCACAAATAGCAGATATGGAACACTTAATTAAAAATACCAAAGAAATAAAACAAAAAGAAGAGGAAGAACTTAATTCATGGCAAAATCAACTTCAAGAAGTAAAAAGACAAATAGAAAGAGTTGATAGAGATATTTTTTCTAAGATTGAATAAAGGAGGAAAATCTTAAAAATTCTAAAATGAAAAGCGAGAACATACTTCATGTAAAACTAGAATATAATGAAGGAATCCAATCTGAAAGAGATGTTCTTTTATCTGAAAAAGGAATTTTAGGGATATTAAAGACCATAAAAAGATATGAGCTTTTAAGAACAGAAGATTTGAATAACCGAATGAGAATTCAAAAAAAGATGAAGGATATTGAGTTAAATATAACTAAATTACATCAAACTTTTCCTGTTCTAAAAATACCGGAAATTCTTAAAGATGAAGAAGAATATAGAAAAGAAAGAATAGAAAAAAAGCACGGCAGAAAAAAAGAAGATGAGGATGTTGATTTAGAGAATCAATTAAAAGAAATTCAAGAAAGATTAAGAAAGTTAGAATAGTGCAATTAATGTCAAAAGATAAATCTCTAAACCCATTATAAACTGATAACCCTATTTGTAAATTATTCCTGTTAATTACTTTAAAGATTAAAAGCAAAAACTATTTTAAATCATCTTTATTAAATTAATTTATGATTACTCGGCAACAACTTATCAAGAAGTATATTGATTTCTTCAAATCAAAAGGGCATAAAGAAATTCCAAATTCTTCTCTCATTCCCGAAAATGACCCCACAGTATTATTCACTACAGCAGGTATGCATCCATTAGTTCCTTTTCTTCTTGGAGAAAAACACCCTTTAGGAAAAAGATTGGTTGGAATGCAAAAATGCATAAGAACAGGAGATATAGAAGAAGTTGGTGATGAAGTTCATCATACTTTTTTTGAGATGTTAGGAAATTGGTCATTAGGAGATTATTGGAAAGAAGATGCAATAAAATATAGCATAGAATTCTTAACAAAAGAATTGAAAATTCCAAAAGAAAAGATATCTGTAACTTGCTTTAAAGGAGATAAAGATGCGCCAAAAGATACAGAATCTGCAGAAGTATGGAAGAAAGATGGAATAAAAAAAGTAAAATTTCTTTCAAAAAAAGATAATTGGTGGGGCCCCGCAGGAAAAACAGGGCCGTGCGGTCCAGATACAGAAATGTTTGTTAATAATGTTGAAATCTGGAATGATGTTTTTATGCAATATCACAAAGATGCAAATGAAAAATATTTGCCTGCAAAACAAAAAAATATCGACACTGGAATGGGTGTTGAAAGAACAATAGCTGTTTTAAATAATTTAAAAGATAACTATCTTACAGAATGCTTTAAACCAATAATCAACAAAATAGAAGAATTATCCAAGAAAAAATATACAAATTATAAAAAAGAAATGCGAATAATTGCAGATCATATAAAATCAGCTGTTTTCATAATCAACGATGGAATAACCCCAAGCAATACCGAGCACGGATATATTTTAAGAAGATTAATAAGAAGAGCAATAAGGTATGGACAATCTTTAGATATCAGAGAAAATTTTACCTCCAGATTAGTTGATTCTATAATTGAAATTTATTCAGATTATCCTGAACTTTCCAAAAAAAGAAATGAACTTATAACAGAACTGGACAGAGAAGAGAACAAATTCCGACAGACCCTTGAACGCGCAATAAATATTTTTGAGAGATTAACGAAAGACAAAAAAGAAATCTCATGCAAGGATTCATTCTTATTATATCAATCATATGGATTTCCTGTTGAAATGATTGAGGAAGAATGCAAATCCAGAAAAATAAAATTTTCAAGAAAGGAGTTTGAAAATGAATGCAAAATTCATCAAGAACTTTCAAGAACAGCTGCAGAAGGAAGATTCAAATCAGGGCTTGCAGACAATAGTAAAGCAACAACTCGTCTTCATACAGCATCTCATCTTCTCTTGGCTGCAATAAGAAAAGTATTCAATGATAAAGACAATTCAATACACCAAAAAGGATCTAATATAACTGCAGAAAGATTAAGATTTGATTTTAATTTCCCAAGAAAATTAACAGAAAATGAATTAAAAGAAATAGAAAAAGAAGTAAACTCCAATATTCAAAAAGGATGCCCTGTAATAAGAAAAGAAATGCCTCTGGAAGAAGCAAAAAAGAAAGGAATAACAGGGGTATTTGAACATAAATACGGAGATGTTGTTTCTGTTTATACTATTGGGGAATGTTCCAAAGAAATATGCACTGGCCCTCATGTAAAAAATACCTGTGAATTAGGAAAATTCAAGATAATAAAAGAAGAATCGAGCAGTTCTGGTGTAAGGCGAATTAAGGCAGTAGTAGAATAATTTTACTCCATATAAATTCCAGGTTTACCAGGTTTGGATTTTTTTGAAATCATTTGAGGATCATATTTTTTGAAATCATTTACTGCAAAAATAGCAGTTTCCTTTCCCACTCTTTTTTGAATCTCATCCACATTGTAAAACTCTTTCTCATTAGGGATAACATAAACATAAACTTTTTCCCTTTTTTCTCCTTTTGTTTCAATAATCTTATTTATATTAAGAATATCCTGAACTAATTTTTCAGTTGCTTCTTCTTGTTTTTCAAATTTTTCATTTATTTTTTTCTCATCAGCTTTTGGCCATTCAGATAAAGAAATAAAATCTTTATGCCCTATTTTCTCCCATAACTCTTCTGTAATATGGGGACAAAAAGGATGCAGTAATTTTAAGCTTTTTTCCAAGGTATCCTTAGAACATTCTTCAGGCAGAGAATTAAATAATTCCCTAATTTTAATTATTGCGAGATTATACCTTAAAGCCTCAATGTCATTAGAAACTCCAATTATTGTTTTATTCAATTTACTGTCTACTTTGGGATTTGGTTTTTTTGAGAATTTAATTTCATTGTATTTTTCATAAACCTTATTCAAAAAACGATGGCTTCCAACCAAAACCTTCTCGTCCCAGTTAGTATCTGAGTCAGGAGAAGCAAAACTCATTAAAGCCAATCTAAGAGAGTCAGCAGAATATTTTTTAATAACATCAAGAGGATCAATTACATTGCCTAAACTCTTGCTCATTTTATTTCCATCACTCCCATGAAGCATTCCCTGATGAAACAATTTTTTAATGGGTTCATCAAAATCTATTAATCCTAAATCTCTCAGGAATTTAGTATAAAATCTGCAATAAATTAAATGCATGCACGCATGTTCTGCTCCCCCTACATACTGGTCAATTGGCATCCAATATTTTATTTTTTTCTTGTCAAAAATAAGATTCTCATTTTTAGTATCACAATATCTCAAGAAATACCAGGAAGAATTTACAAAAGTATCCATTGTATCTGTTTCTCTTCTTGCATTTCCTTTACATGTTGGACATTTTGTTTTTATCCATTTTTCATTAGTCAATAAGGGGTTTCCCTCCCCAAATTTAACTTCTTTAGGAAGT
>JAKLDD010000011.1 GCA_022703705.1 Nanobdellota archaeon | reverse complement strand
ATTTTAATAAAGAACTTCCCAAATCAAAAAAATTTGTTATGTCTGGGAAAAATGAGCCGTTTAAATATTGGTTTGTCACACTAGCATTAAAATAATCTCCAATAACAGTCATGTTTCCATTAACTATTAAATTTCCATTAATTATTCCATCTTCGTCTTTATCTAAATAATTAGCATCATTTGTAAAATCATTAAGAGTAATCTGAGAATAATTTATTGCATCGTCTCCAACTGAATTTGCTGTTAGATGCGAAGAATTAATTGTATCAAAATAAATATTTGTTCCATTTACCATTGTTAAATTTAATTGGGTTGCATTTTCTCCTGCAAGGTTTTTTAAATATTCATTAAGAATTTTCCCCCATGTAGATTCATCTCCTCCAATTGTAGGCAATCTTGATGCAGCGGCAATATTAAGACTTATTAAAATAAGAAAAATAAAAAAAATTTTCAATATTTTATTTTTTGATTTCACCATTTTTTTCTCCTTCTTTTTTAGATATTAACCAGTTTACAACAATTGCCCTTACAATCTCAGCATCACTTTCTCCAAAAATATCTTTATACTTTCTAATTATTTCCATTTGTTTTTTTGTAAGAGTTAGTTGAACCTTTACCACCTCTTTCTTTTTTATAGGCATGTAATATGAATGTATTTGCAATATTTAAACATTTCTATTAAAATCTAATTAGATTTCAATTAGATATTAAATTCTTTGATAATTTTCTAGTACATAAATGCTCTAACATTAAATTTAAAAAATTCTTTTTGCAATATAAATAAAGGTATAAAGTGAAAATTAAAGATTCCATAAAAAAGGGGTTAGGTTTTGGACTTACTTCCGGAATTATAACTACTTTAGGTTTAATTATTGGTTTGTCTGCAGGAACTCATTCAAAAATTGCAGTTATTGGAGGTATTTTAACAATTGCATTTGCAGATGCACTTTCGGATTCATTGGGAATTCATATTTCTGAAGAATCTACAAAAAAAAATTCAACTTATAAAAAAGGCAAAAAAGAAATATGGGAATCAACACTTTCCACACTCTTTTCAAAAATATTTTTTGCGCTTACTTTCTTAATTCCAGTTTTATTTCTTCAGTTGAGTTTAGCAGTAATAATAAGCATTATTTGGGGGTTGACATTAATAACTTTTTTTAGTTATTTTATTGCTAAATTTAATAAAACAAGACCTTCCTCTGTAATTATAGAACATGTGGTTATTACTATAATTGTGGTTATTTTAAGCAAAATCTTGGGTAATTTAATTGCAAAATATATCGCATAAAATTTATAAAGGATACTTTTTTAATTATAAAATATGAAAAAGAGGAAGATAAATATCATCATAGTCTTAATAGTCCTTATTTTAGTCGGGATTTTAATATGGGGACTTATAGGAAGTTCTGAAGCAGCAAAATTAGGGACTACCTGTGATTTTGGAATTGGAAAAGAAGTTGGAGGAGAATCTGGAAGTGCATTATGCTGGAAATGGCACAGAAATGAACTTGGAGAAATTGAGGATAATTTGGCTGAATTGTTTGATTAACTTTAAATCAAAAAACGCATAAAATTAAATAAATTAAATCAATTATAACTTATAGATAAAAAGAGGAAAATGTTGAATAAAAAAGGAAAAAAAGAGAGAATATTAAAAAAGGTTTTTTTTATAATGTCTTTACTATTCGGGAGTCTGTTTTTTATTAGTTTAGTGAGTGCAGATGCTATTCCCCGGACAAAATTTATGTATCTTAGAGAAAATTATTCTACTACCTATGGTACAGATGAATTTTGGGGTTATTATGCCGGGGAATTTGGTGATTATAATGTATTTAGAATTGTTAGTACATTGGATTGTTTTAAATATCATTTTGATTTAGCAGGGAATTATATTTCGGACATGGAGAGTTATGGTTATTCATATCATACTCTCCTAAATGATACTTTGGACGATTATTTTAGTTATAATGGTGCAATATTTACTTTACTTACACTGGATAATGATGTAAACGCACTTAATTTCTCAACAGGATATTATGATGTTTTTATAAGGAATCTTACTCCCATAGGGGTTGGAAGTTATCCTTTTAAGATAAGTTTAAATATGCTTTCTTGGGATAAAGCAGAGATTCTTGACGCATACAACCAAACAGTTTGGATTCTCGATGTCACCCCAAACACAGAAGTTTGTCAGGTTTTATTTAATGAAACCTCTGCTTTACTAGAAGGGCCCATACCTGTTACAGTTTATACAAATTGTTCATCAGATGTTGTTCTTGCAAAGAACGGAACAACAATAGAAAATGGCTCAACTCAGTTACTTTCTGCTGGAGCATATAATTTCTCTTTGAAAAGAAATGATACAGTAAATTATTCTTATATTTACAATGAAAGTGAATTTAGAGTATTGCCAGATACAACCTTTCCAACTTTCACCACAATTCCGAGTAATTCATCCTTATTTTATGGAAATGAAAGTTTATCATCTGTTTTTTTAGGAGCAGATAATGTTGGTTTTGGATATTATTCTTTAAATGATACTAGATTTTTAGTTACAAGATATTCTAATGGAACAGGTGTATTAAAAAATGCAACCCCTTTGGCTGTTGGAAATTATGAACTCAATGTTTCCATAAATGACACTTCTAATAATATCAATTGGACAAGATATAAAGTTCAAATTAATAAATCTTCTAATTATGATTGTGGGATTTACTTTAATGCAACTTCTCCTTTAACCTATCCTGAAAGTTTTATTGTTTATACTAATTGCTCTTCAAATTATAATATTTATAGAAATGGGAGTTCAGTATCAAATAATTCTGCTATAACTTCGGGGGTTGGTTATTATAATTTAACTGTTCAAAGAACAGATACTTTAAATTATACTAACACAGTAAATACACAATTTTTTAGAGTAGATAAAAATGAAGAAAATTGCCGGGTTCTTTTTGATACAACCTCTCCTGTAACTTATCCCGGAACATTTTCAGTATTTACTAATTGCTCAACTGCATCTGTTTTATACAGAGATGGGGTGGAAATACAGAATAATTCAGAACAATCTTTAAATGTGGGCACTTATAATTTTTCTTTTCAACGAACAGATTCTTCTAATTATTCTATAAATTATAATGAAACAGTGTTTAGTGTTGTAGCAGCTGAAGTAACTGCTTCTAATTCTGTTGGAGGGGGAAGCAGTTCAAATCCAAATGCTCCAAAAACATATACAGCAGATCCAACTTCTATTTCATCAACTCAAGGAGAAACATTTGAATTAAAACCCCTGGATAAAGTTAGTTTTAAGATTAGTGAATCAACACATACAGCTACCCTAAATGTTTACACCTCCACAACAGCACGAGTTACAATACGTTCTACTCCCTTGGTTGTTGTTCTTGAAAAAGGGATTTTGAGTGAGTTTGATTTGGATAGTGATTTAATAAATGATTTAGCAATGAGATATGATGGGATTATAGATGGAAAAGTTTCTTTGTTCATGAAGGAGATTCTTCCTCTATCAGAGAATTTAACTTCAGATGATTTGGATTCTGGACAGAGTCCTCAACAAGAAAATTCTACTGAAAATCCTTTAGAAGAAGATGAAAAATCCAAGTTTAATTTACTTGGCTTTCAGAAAGTAACTCTAATTGTATCCATAGCTTTTTTGATAATTATTGGAAGTGCAATATTTTATTTTATAAGGAGAAAGAAAAGAAATTATTAAAATTTTATTAAATGATTCACCATAAATTCTAATATTAAGAATAAGATATAGAAAAATAATAGAAGTAATCCCTCTTTTTTATTTATTGATTTATCTGTTTTCATAAATGTAATTACAAATATTCCTGCTAAGAACATTGCCCCCCCTGTTACATAGATGCTTGATGGATTATAAGTAAAAGGAGAGATTATTGCAACTAAGCCAAGAATTATGGTTGCATCTGCAACTACTGTTCCTAAAATATCTCCTAATGCAAGTTCATCATGATTGTTTCTAACCGCTTTAATAGAGAAAATTAATTCTGGAAGACAAGTCCCAAGCGCAACTATTGCTAAACCAATTAATATTTCGGATATCTTTGCATCCATAGAAAAGTTTATCGCAAATTTTACAGTAAAATATGCGCTTGCAATAATAACTGCAAGGCTAAGAATTAAAAGAAAAAGACTTTTTTTAAATGGTTCTTTTTTTTGATTATTAAATTTTTTTCGGAATCTTTTGCTTTCCATATATGTTCTAAAAAAGAACAAAACACCAAGAGTTATGAGAATTATGCCGTCTATTCTTGAAAATTTTCCATCAAAACCCAATAGAAGTGGAAACAATAACAAAATTAGATAGAAAAATTTATCATTTAAAATTTTACTTTTTACTTGTATGCCTCCAGAAGAAAATAATGTAACAATTCCAAAAACAAGTGTGAGGTCTGCAACATTGGAACCCAATAATGTTCCAAGTCCAAGTTCTGCTTCTCCCCTAAAAGCAGAAATAATCGAAATAGTTGCTTCTGGGAGAACAGAGATTACCGCAATTATAAAAAAACTAACAAGAAATTCAGGAAGATGAAGCGCTTTTGCAAGCCTTGACGAATATTTAATTGCATATCCTGCAAATTTAATAAGGATAATTAGAGAAAATAAAAATAAACCTAAATTTAATAATATCATTTTTCCCTCTTTAAAACAAGATAATTGATTTAGATTTATTAATCTAACGTTTTATTTATCCAAGAACAATATTTGCAACTGCAGATACTGAAAATGAAAGGAACATTAATGCAAAAGAATGTTTTATACCTGCCTTAAATCCTCCTTCTCCTAATTTTCCAATAGTTAGTCCAGTAAAAAATCCTTGTATTAAAAGCAAATATAAGAATGAATTAGAAATGTCTTCCTGACTTATTGCTTGTCCTGCAGCCATATTTGCAAATGTCCCTGTTCCAATTGTTCCAAGCTCTGCTATTCCAGATACCATTGGAAGAATTTGAAATTCCATGATTAAGATAATTATCATAAATACAATGAAAATAATATACCCTTGAATAACTAATGTTGAGATTGCAGCTTTTCTTTCTTTTTTTAATTTATCAGACATATTTACAGCTTCTGCAACTGCTTCAAGTATTTCACCTATATCCCCCCCAGCAGTTTCTGCTTCTCCAATTAAAGTTATTGTTCTGGAAACAGTTTTATTATTCACATCTTTTGCAAAGACATTTAATGCAGAACTAAGCGGTATACCTAAAGAAATTTGATTTGCAAGTTTTTTAATGTGTGGTCCAAGTACCCCATATGCTTTATCTTTAAGATTAATGATGCTCCTGCTTATAGGTGTTCCTGTTTTAACGCTTTCTACAAGATTTCTGGTAAATTCTAAAAACATTTCTTCCTTTTCATTTTCTTCTTTTGTTTCATTTACAAGAGAAATTACAAAAGGCAATGCCCCCACAAGAATACCACTTCCAAAAAGAAGAAAGAAGACTTTTGTTCCAGTGAAAAATAGTGAAACTATAATTATAATTAATCCAACGCCCATTCCAATATAATGTGACTTTTTAATTTCCATTTTTTGTTTTATTTTTATGTTCTTTTTATTCTTTCTAACATTGTAGTTTCTTTTTTTCTAAAAAAGAAACCCATTTACCTCTTCAATTGTAAAAATGTTAAAAATACAACATTTATCATTGTTACAGAGAGGACCATAATTAATGTTATCATTGAAGTACTTAATGAAATTCCTAATCCACTTATTTTCATCATCATTAAGAGAACCATTAAAATCATGGGTGCAGCAATAACAATACTTATGTAAATATCCATAAATGTCTCTGCTGCTTTTGTTTTCTTTTCTTTTTCAAGATTATATTCAAATAATAATGATTGTGATCTTTTATCAAAAAATTCTGGAAGATACCCCCCAGAATTAACTGTTGTTGCTAATCCATTAAGCAATTCTGAAAGTCTTTTGCTAGGGCTGTTATATGCAGTATGCCTTAATGCAGTAACTAAATCATACCCATAAATATTTATCTCATTGAGCAATTTTTTAAATTCTCTCTCAATAAAAGGATATTCTTTTGTGGTTATTAGCACTGCAAATATTTTGCTTGGGTCTATCATTGCCCCTGAAATAGCTGACATATGTATTGTTGCAAAAGGAAGTTCTTCATTTATCCTGTCTTCAGCAGAAGTTTTCTCCAATCCTGGAAAAATATACATAATCATAAAAGTTAAAATTGGGGATAAAATTGGAATCCAGATAACTCTTATTAATCTCAATCCAAAATCTCCTTGAAGTCTTGTTATGAAAGGAACAATTGCTCCCAATTTAAAAAATAAGAAGAACGTTGCAATTATTATTCCTATAAAAATTGAAATTAAAACACTTAAAAAGATCATAGAAATGTAACTTCTTGCTGTATATTGCATATTTGCCTTAATTAAATCTCTTTCTAAATCCTCAAAGGTTTTATCTTTTACAAGCTTATCAGAAACTTTTGAAAATAATAAATTAGCAAGTCTAATATATTCACTCGGTTTTTTCTCTTTCTCGTCCTCTTCATCTTTTTTTTGTTTTTTCTTTAATCTTTTTATTGTTTCTCTTTCCAAAGCAGTCGGTTTTAATTCTTCTAAAGTGTATCCTTTTTTCAAGGGGATTTGATTAATGCTTGTTCCAGAAATTTCTGTTTTTTTTGTTTTTGAAGATGAACTTTCAAAACCCGGTTTAGAAAAATATTGTTCTTTAGGGGTTGTTTCTTTTGGAGTCAAAGCAGAAGTAATCTCCATGCTATTTAAAATTGCAGGAATTTCATCATTAACTTTTTTTATTGATTTTTTAATAGAGGCAATATGAGCCACAATCATTTTTTTCTCACCAATACTTGCATTTCTCCTCGATAGCTCTAAAGAATATATTTCCTTGTAAAGTTTTTTTTCTTCATTAATTATCTTTCTTAGCTTTTCAAAATTTTGATTCTCGTTTTTCAACTTAATTCCTCTGAAATTTTATTTTGTATTTTTAAAGTAAAATCCTTCATATTCTTGAATTGTATTGGGCTTTTTTTTGCATAAGCTTCTTCAAGTTTTAATTCAGATTCTTCAAGAGTCATAATTAATTGTCTTAAAAAAGAAATACTTTCTTTTGATTCAGTTTCATTTTTCATCTCTTTTTCCATATAAAAAAAACGTAATTAGCATTATTAAATATTTTGATTATATATTTTTGCTTGATTTTTATTCTACACCAAACCTCTTTAAAATTTCTGCAGGTTTCTTGTAATATTCATTGACGATTCCCTGAACTTCTTCAAATTCAAACACTTTTTTGAGATAAAGCTGATTAAGCAATTGAACTCTTCTTCTATACTCAAAATCCAATTCTTCAAGACTTACTCCATATCTTTTTTTTATTTTTTCAAATATCTTACTATTCTTTTTTGAATAAAACTCGTTTTCCATAGCGTCCCATATAAAGGGAGTATTTGTAAGTGCAATTCCTTCAGGGGTTACATTTATTACTTCAACAACTTCTTTTAATTTTCTTGTCTCTTCTTTGTTTACAATTGCATGTGTCATAATACATACGCAATCCAAAACATTCAAGAGTGTAGGCGAGAGTTCAATAGGGGGAGTTTCTAATCTTTTTATTAATGTATCCACAGAATCTGCGTGGATAGTGCTAATTGAAGAGTGTCCTGAAGCCATACCCTGAAAAAGAACAGATGCTTCTTTACCTCTAACTTCACCAACAATTACATAATCTGGGTTTTGTCTAAATGAACTTTTAAGCAAATCAAATAAACTTATTTCTCCAACCTCTCCTATTCCAATCGCATTTCTAACAACACTTGGTAACCAGTTATCTCTTGGAAGGTTTAATTCACGAGTATCTTCAATTGAGACAACCCTAGATTCAGGAGGAATAAAAAAAGCAACAGCATTAAGTAAAGTAGTTTTTCCAGAGGAAGTTCCACCAGTTATTAAAACA
This sequence comes from Nanobdellota archaeon, assembly GCA_022703705.1. Classification (GTDB taxonomy): domain Archaea; phylum Nanobdellota; class Nanobdellia; order Pacearchaeales; family GW2011-AR1; genus MWBV01. Next base: position 7,004 of record JAKLDD010000011.1, on the reverse strand, counting down.
TTCATTTTATATTGGACAAGTAGCCAAAGATATGCAAGAATTTCAGGGCTTAATGTTCCAAATGAAATTAATTGCGGAGGAGTCCAAGGAGTTTTTGTGAATTTTCTAATTGTGAATGTTGGCCCTTTGCTTGTGATATCCTTTGTGTATGTTGCATTTACTCTTGAACCATCGGGCAAGCTTCCATCTAATATAGGTTTTGCATAGGAAATATATTTTCCGCATCTCTGTGCCAATTTTTCTACAAAGCTTTGCAATCTTTCAATATTGTTAAAAACAAGATTTGTCTTCATATTTCTATAAATTCTATGAACAATATATACGGGGGTTATCTCTCCGTTGCATTCTATATCTTCAACAAAATAATCTCTTAATAGAGGGTCTGTTTCATTAAATCCAATAAAATCCCTGCATAAGTAATAAAACATTTTTTTATAGCTTTCATAGGATAAGTTTATTCCAAGTTCAATTGCAAGAATTTTAAACCTTTTATCAATATACTCCAAAAGTTTTGTTCTGTCCTTACCGACAACAGTTTCAAAATCAATCATATTGCTCATAGCAGAAATTATTTCTTCTTTGTATTTTTTCTCTTCTTTATCTAAGATAGGCTCTTCAATATCATAAACTATTTCATATATTTTTGGATCCCAATGAATATGTGCAAATGCATAAGGTGAAACAAGGCAATATCTAACATCAACTTTTGTTTTATCTTTTATTCTTTTTATCGGGGGTATAACCGGATTAAAATCTATTTTTGGCATAGGATAATCCTTTATTTCCAGATTTGTTTTTTTTGATGTATTGCCTCTTATCATTTTATTATAGATTGAAATCTATGTTTATTAAGTTATTTGTTACTGCCCCATTATTAGTCATATATAATTTATATGGGGTTGAAGCTTTATTTAATTTTTTCTCTATATTTGCTCCTTGATAAGTTAAATCATAATTGGCATTGAAATCTCTTGTAATAGTAATAATATTATATTCTCCTTTGTCAGTTGTTTTAGCAATCATATTCCCTATTGTAATTGATTCTCCGGGTTCTGTATAAACATATCTGCTTTCCATTTCAAAAATTATTTTATTATTTTCACAATCCATAATTAAAGCACCTTTTTTTATGCTTAAATCAATTAATCTTTTGTTTCCAGGGCTTCCAATTGTTAAGATTAAATTATCCATATTCTTCATTACTTCTAAAGAGCTTTCAATTATCGCCTTATCTCTCATTTCTTCAATTTTTGGGCGTACAAATGACAAAACTAATCCAATCATTACAAACGCAATTAAAAGATATATAACTGTCTCAATCCAAACTTGTCCTCTTTTATTCATTTTAATTTCTTTGTTTCCCTCTTTTTTATTTTTACAAAATTAATTTTTTTAATTGACAAGGATATTACAATTGACTACTTCGTTAATTGTATCTGTAGGCTCACAAGCTTTTTCATCTACTGTTGGGGCTATTTTTATCCAATCAATTTTATCTCCTGTAAATCCTCCAAAATGATAAGTAAGTCCTGCATTTTTAGCAGGAAGTTTTACTTCTCCAGGCAAGCTTTTGTAATATCTAACATTAGGTATTTCTGTGTCTTCATTTGTTAAAATAATTGTTTTTGTTGCCCCATCAGAGAGGAATGAAACTAAAAGACTTTCTATTTCGGCTTCTCCAATATTTATTGAGAATTGAACTTCATCACTGGTGCTGTTAAAGCAAGTGTAATATTCATTTAATGCAACGAGTCCAGGATTTGTTTCAACTTGATAACAGCTAGCGTCTGTTTGATTTTTAATGAAGTTATTAATAAAAACCCAGACAACTGTAACTGCAACAACAGTAAGAAGAATTAATAATACAGTTGCAACTACTGTTGATAATGCTTTTTTATCCTCTTTTTTTATTTTAAATAAGTATTGTATATCCATATTCGTCAGTTTTATCGCATACGTAAGTTTTTCTTCCCTCATCAGAATCTCCTATCAAGACAGGGAAAAGAATTATTTCATTCCCATCAAAGTTAATCGAACTTGAAAAAGTTCCTCCCTGGTTTAATCCAGCTTCAGGCCAATTGCTTCCATCTATTGTTCTTATATCTTGTGTAATATGCTTCCCCTCTCCAATTACTCTAATACTCATTCCAAATATTGGAACATTTCCTGGATTTGAAATATAAAGGATTCCTTCAGAATAACTAGCTTGAAATGAAACTTCTTCACATACTAATTCTATATTTCTTCCGTTAAATTTAGTAACAGATGTTCCAATCATCCCTCTTATCCAAAGAAAAACAATAAGGGCAATTGCAATGACGATTACAATTAATAAAACAGTGGCAATAACAGGAGATAATCCCTTCACTTCTTTTCTTTTTTTCATATTATGATATATACTTTCTTTGTTTTTAAATTCTCCGATGTGCTAAAGATTTTAGCCGTTATAATTATAAACTTCTGGTATTTCAGTTGAATTTAAAACTTTATTCCAAATCATTACTTCATCAATTCTTCCATTTAATGGATTTACATAATCGTCTCCAATTTGTAATGCGTTTGTGCTATGAACAGGATCTACTGTTGAAGAATAAACAAAAGGTAATCCAGAAGGTTCTCCATTTTTGTACCATTGAGTTGTTCTTGAGGTTCTATTTCTTGTAACCATCCAATGTTCCCAGACATTATTTGTTACTTGATTTCCTGTTGCATCAGAAGTATATTCATAACTATTTTCACCTGAGCTTCCAAAATAGAAATTTATCGGTCCTCCAGATTCTAATGTAAATGTTCCGTCTCCACCAAATGCTTTTCCAATAGGATTTTGTCTTTCTGGGAGAGCATAATCATAAACATACATCCAAAATGCAATAGTCATGTCTGTTGAAGCATAATCTAACTCAGAGTTAACTGTTATTTTGTTTGCTTCACTAAATCCTGTCGCTGCTTGCCCAATTTTACCAGAAGTATAACTAACTCCTCCTTCAGTAGTATCCCAGTTATACACTGAACTATCCAAAGAATTTCCGTCTAATTTTAACCAAAGAATTAATCCATCGCTTTGCCAGCTTGGAATTGGTTCTGTTATTAAAACACACTGCCCGACTTCATTGCATACTCCAACTTCGCATCCTCCCCCATATTCCCCACAAGTAATTGTTCCTTCACAACCATCTGACCAAGTTCCACAATCATACCCAAGAGTATCGCAAGTTCTAGGAAAGCATTCAACTTCACACACAATTTTTTCTGTAATTTTTGCTTCTGAACAAGTTACTAAATGCTCTTGATTATCTTCTTCTTGCCATCTTATGGGGGTTATTTGTACTGAATATATAGGATAATTTCCTGTTAAATCAAATTTATCTGTTTCGTTTTTTCCTATACTCAATGAATTTTTTGGATCTGAAATTTGCCCAAACTTTATTCCTGTTGGGAAGAGTTTTGTTTCAGGAATTGAAATATTTCGAGAGATATCTAATGTTGCAATTTCTTGAGTAGAAGAAGTTGTCGCACGGATAAAATATCCTCCAATACTAAATCTACCATTATTCATTAAATTAAGTGTAAGCTGATCTCCAGAACAATTATAATTTTTAATGAAAATTGAAACTTCTTCAGGACATTCTAAATGAATACCTGCCCCAGGATTTAGACCTTTCATCCAAGAAAAAATAAGAGCTCCAAGCACGACTGCAAAAGATACTAAAAGAACATATCCAATTATTATACTCACTCCTTTTTTATTTTGTTTTTTCATTTTTTATTTATATTTATGTAGTCTATACTTAATAAATTTTCATATTATGGTTGACAGCAGCAAGTATCTGCATTTCCTATACTACAAAAGCTATTTCCAATAGTTGCATCTGCATCTGGAATATTCCCTACGTATGTTCCTGAAGGAGTTAATCCTGAACATTGGCTAGGATTTTGCATACATCCTCCATCGTTATATCCTTCAAATAAATCACAATAATCAGCACAATCTCCTACGCTTTCTGGTATAATAAGATTGCATCCTCCAGACATATTTGCTTCATATCCATTTGCACAAGTGCAATTAGTTAAACAATGAGGTGGGAGAGGTGTTCCATCACATTCAACTCCAATATCTTCTGGGGGGCTCCAAACACCATTACATGAAACGCAAAGTGCATCAACACATTTGTCTCCTCCAATACAAGTATCATTGCATCCTGCACAATGAGTATCTGTTCCGAAAACAGTTTCACATCCATTTGAATCAAGACCATCACAATCTCCATATCCCTCTAGGCATTCTCCGCCTATAATACAAAAATTAAAGGAACAAACCGAATTAACAGTATTTGGCAAATTACAGCCCCCGTCATATTCACCACAAACTTCACCACAAACCTCTCCACATTCATATCCCACACAAGTATCATTGCAATCTTCAGGAAGAACACATTGCCCATTGGCATTGCAGAGTTCAGGTTCAGTGCATTCTCCACAATTCACTTCATCTAAACAATTATTTGCTCTTTTTCCGCACACCATTCCAAAACAAGTTTCCTCCAAGCTTTCAGTAACGCACATTTCTTTACAGAAAATTGCCTCTTTCATTCCAGAATCTTTACAGCTTGCTAATTTTATGATGTTTCCATCTTGTAGCCATCTTATTGGGATAATTTCTATTGAATAAATCATACCTATCTCACTTAAATCAAAAAATTCTATTTCTCTTTCTCCTGGTTTGAGGGAATTTGCAGAACTATTTCCTCCCAATTTTATTCCTCTTGGATAAAGTTGAGACCCGATATCAGCATAAACAGATAAATCTTTTGTTGCTGTTGTAACATTTGGAGATTGTGTAGCGTAAATAAAATATCCCCCAAGATTAAACTTGCCATTATTTTTTAATTCTAATTTTAATTGATTGTCTGCACATTCATATCTTTCTACAAGGAGAGAAACACTATCTGGACAAGTAAGTTCTTCTAATGGAACATAAGAACGCATCCATTCATAGATTATTGCTGCAAGAAATACTATAAATGCAATTAAAATAACATATCCAATTAATACACTAACTCCTTTTTTTGACTTACCCCAAAAGAACATAGTTTTCATCCTCGTTTATCTTTGTTAAAATAAAATAAAAGTTTTTTCCATTTTCTTTTTTAAATTCATAAGAAACTCCATTCAATTGAAAGAAAATATTTTCATCTACTGTTAGATACTCATTAAGATCTGATTTTTCTGTCCCATCATATTTGTATGCATTAAAAGAATCTTCTTCTCCAATTATAAAATAAATTTCTTTGTCGTTCCCAGCATAAGCTGAATAATTTTTTGAAAATTCATCAAATTTATTTTCTGAATTTGCAAGATCATAATCGAGGACTTTTTCTCCTTCAAAAGCTAACTCATTAACCATTTCTTCTAAATCTGTGGGAAGATTATTTGAAGATGAATTATTTAACAAAGCAAATCCTATTATAATTGCTGCAATTATCATTGCGGAAATAAGGTAAAATTGTCCTCTTTTATTCATTCTTTTCTACCATTGTAGGTTCTTTTCTATTTTAGTTTTCTTTTACATTGTAGCTTTTCTTTTTATAAAAGAAAAACCCATTTTCTACCATTGTAGGTTCTTTTTAAGAACCCCATTTCTCACTCTTTTTCATTTTTATATAATATTTCTTATGTTTTTAAAATATACTGAGGAATAAGTTTTTTTGCATTTTTTCTTCTTTTCTGATGTTCCTCTAAAAATTTGCTTATCTTTTCAATAGCATATTTTTTCAGTTCACCTGTAGATAATTTTCCTGATTTGTAGTCTTTTTCTATTTCCTTCAATTTTTTATCGTCCTCTTCAAAGAAGTATTTTAAATATTGAAAAGAAACATCTATTTCAGTATTTCCTCCAAGTTTCTTGTGCTCTTCAATTGTATCTCTCCCACCTGAAAATGCATATCTGTTTATTTTATTTTTAACTTCATTAGGGGAATCAGTTGATAATATTCCTTTAGATGCTTCTGAACTGCTGCTCATTTTACCTTCGCTTCCAGTTAAAGGGGGCAAAAAAGAACATTGTATACTTGCGGGTTTATAATATCCTAATTTTGGAAGTATATCACGTGTTATTCTAAAATGTGGGTCTTGATCAATTGCATGAGGAATTAAACATGGCATTTTCTTTTTCTTTAATACAGAAGGTAAGAATGCAGGAACAGCTTGCATAGCAGTGTAGAAAATGCTTCCAACATTATTGCTTTCATTAAATCCAAAACTGGCTTTTATAGTAGAGAATGTTAATTTCTTTGCAACTTTTATTGCTTGAGGGTACATTAAACCAGCATGCTTTGTATCAATAATAAAATGGGTTTTTTTTGGATTAAATCCAACTGCAATTACATCAAGCATATTTTCTTCTGTCCATTTTTGTATCTCTTCATAACTTAAATCTTTATACAAAAATTTTTCATCATCTGTAAACTGAAAATATAATTCAACATCAAATTTATCTTGCAACCATTTTGTGAAATACCATACCATTAAATGCCCAACATGAACAGGCCCAGACGGGCCACAACCAGTGTATAAAAAGAATTTGTTACCTTTTTCATATTCATTCAACAACCAATTTAAATCTCTTCCAGCAAAGAAAATCCCTCTTCTAAGCATAAAATGAAGTTCTTCCTTCCCTATTGCTTTCTTTATTTTTTTAAGAATATCTTCGTTTATTTTCTCTAAACCAAATTCTTTGACAAGTCTTTCGTAATCAACTTTTCCTTCAACTTGATACGGATTAACAGTCATATCTCTCTCTTTCTCACCCATTATTTAAAGAACAGAAAGTAATTTATTAATGTTTTTATTTGGAGAAATCTTGTTTTAATAGAAGTCTTCTTTCATCGCATCTAACAAACTTTTTCTCTTCTCATCTATGTCTAAGGGAGTTTTATCACCAAAACCAAAATCATTCAGTAAATTTACCATCCTGTTTATTTTTGGCATTACTGTGCTCTTTATAT
>JAKLDD010000010.1 GCA_022703705.1 Nanobdellota archaeon | reverse complement strand
TTTAAAAAAATCTCTCAATTTCAAGGAGTTAAAAATTATTCTATTGAAAAAGAAATGTCGGGTAATGAAATAATAAATCTAATTAATAGATTTCCAAAGAATTTTTTTGCATTAAGTCTTTCTGCAGGTGAAAACCTTTTAAAAATAAAGCCAAAAGCCCCAAAATCTGGAAAACCCGGGAGCAAGGGAGAAGAAACTCCTAAAGTTGATTTTTGTTCTTTAAAAACAACAGATAAGAAAATTATTGAAAGCTTTATATTTGAAAAACCAGACTTTAAATCAGCAAAAATTGTTCATAATTTCTTGATTGAGAAAATAGAAATCCCTGAAGAATTAAAAAAATCAGAAGATTTTGCATTAATCAGAGAAAAATCAATAAGAGTCGGCAAGATAATAAGAAAGACTGAAATTGATGGTGTTAAAAGCGAAAAAGAATTAGAACTAAAGGCATAAACCAACAGCTTTTTAAATCCCCTTTTTCTTGATAATTTACCAGGGTAGAAATAAAATGATAATTTCCGCATTATTACCAAATATAAATAACATAAAAGATGCCTTCAACAAAATCACCAAGAAAAGGAAGCTTGCAATTTTGGCCTCGAAAGAGAGTCAATAAATTTTTACCTAGTGTCAACTGGAAAGCTATTAATTCTGGTAAAAATCTTAAAGGATTTATTGGATATAAGGCGGGAATGGTTTCTGTTGAAGTTAAGGATTTAACTCCGAATTCTATGACTAAAGATAAAAAAATAATTATCCCGGCAACAGTTCTTGAATGCCCCCCAATGAAAATTTATTCAATTAGATTTTATAAACAAGGTATTGTCTATAAAGATATTCTTTCTGAAAGTTTAGACAAAGAACTCAAAAGAAAAATAAAACTTCCAAAAGAGCATTCTCAAAAAATAGATTCAATAAAAAATGGGGAATATGATGATGTTTCAATAATCGTTTATTCACAAGTTAAAAAAACTGCAATAAAGAAAAAACCAGATATGACTGAAATTGGATTAAATGGGAGCTTAGAAGAGAAAATGGGATTTATCAAGTCTCATCTAAATAAAGAAATTTCGCTCTCAGAAGTATTTTCTTCTGGAGAACTTGTTGATTTTAGGGGATTAACAAAAGGAAAAGGTTTTCAGGGACCAGTAAAAAGATTTGGAATACACTTAAGATTTCATAAATCTGAAAAAGGAGTAAGAAAAGTTGGAAGCATTGGTCCATGGCATCCAGCACATGTAACATTTAGAGTACCAATGGCAGGGCAATTAGGTATGTTCACAAGAGTTCATTATAACCAAAAAATAATTTCCTTGGGAAAAGCACAAGACTTAAACGAAAAATTAAAAGGATTAAAAAATTATGGAAATTTAAATACAGATTATTTAATTGCTGCAGGTTCTGTACAAGGAGTTCCAAAAAGACCTTTATTGATTACATCTACACTTAGGACAAGTAAAATACAAAAGAAAAAAAATTATGAATTTATTGAGGTTAAAAGATGAAATACAAAATAAATACAAAGAAAATACTTAGATACTACTAAACTTAAAATGAAAGCAAAAATACTTGACATCAAAGGAAATGAAAAGAGCATAATAAACGTGCCAAAGATATTTGAATCTACAGTCAGAGAAGATATTGTTGCAAAAGTTCTTGAATCTAAGAAAAAACAGCAACCCTATTCTCCTTCTCCTGTTGCTGGAAAACAGCATGCCGCAAAAGGGAAAGTTCGCCACATAAGACATGTTTGGAGAAGTGGATATGGCAGAGGGGCTTCAAGAGTCCCAAGAAAAATTTTCTCAAGAAAAGGTTCACAATTTAATTGGGAAGGTGCAGAAGTGCCTCAAGCAAAAGGGGGTATGAGGGCCCACCCACCAAAAATAATTCAATTTATGAAGAACTTAAAAGTAAATAAAAAAGAATTAAAAATTGCCTTTGAATCTGCATTAAGTGCAACTGCTCAAGAAAAATATTTATTAAGAAAATACCCTATATTAAAAAAATTAGATAAAGAAACCCCATTTATTGTTTCTTCTGAAATTTTAAAATTAAAAACAAAAGAATTGCTCAAATCAATAAAATCTATTCTTGGGGAAGAATTATTTGAAAAATCTGTAAGAAAAAAAAGTGTTCGTGCTGGAAGAGGAAAATTAAGGGGAAGAAAATATAAATCTAATGCAGGAATGATTTTTGTCTTGGGAGAAAACGAAAAACTAAAAACAAATTTATTTGATACTCAAAACGTTAGAAAATTAGGTATAGAAGATTTAGCTCGGGGGGGAGTTGGAAGATTAACAATTTATACTGAAGAAGCAATTAAAAATTTAGGAGAAAAAAAGAAATGAAAACAGAAAATATGCCAAATTTAGCAAATCTTGTTCAGGGAAAAGAAATCCAATTATTTGGACATAAATGTAATTTTGTAAAATATCAAATTGAGGAGGAAAATGATGGGCTCTTTGCTTATCCAATATTAATTTATTCGCAAGGTAAAAAGATTGTAGAATTAAAAGTAGGAAAAATATTGACAGAGCCGCTTAAAGGAAAAATCGCTGCTACAATAAGGAAAATATCTGAGGGAGACAAAAATTTTGATAAATATAAAGAAATTTTGGAGTACAAAAATGAACCTTAAACCAATCGCAACAGAAAAAGCAGTTATGAAAATAGAATCTGAAAATGTTTTAACATTTATGACTGAATTAAAAACAACAAAATCTGAAATAAAAAAAGAAATTGAAGAATTGTTTAAAGTAAAAATAGAAAAAGTCTCAACTCAAAGAAGAAACAACAAAAAAATTGCTTATGTTAAACTAAATAAAAAATTTCTTGCAATAGATGTTGCAACTAAATTAGGAATGATGTAAAATGGGAAAAAGAATAATTCAACAAGCACGTGGACATGGAAGTCTTAGTTATAGAGTAAAGAAAAAAGCTTTTGTATATAAAATTCAATATCCAAAAAAACTTAATGGGGAAGGAACAGTAATAAAATTAATTAATTCTCGTGCACATAGTGCACCACTTGCAAAGATAATTTATAGCGAAGGAAGTTTTTATATTCCTGCCTTTAAGGAGATGATCGAAGGACAAAAAATCTTCTTTGATGGAGAAATAAAAAATGGGAACATTCTTCCGCTTTCAAAAATACCAGTAAAAACTTTGGTATACTGCATTGAATCTCGCCCCGGAGATGGGGGGAAATTTATAAAAACAGGGGGAAGTAATGCAACAGTAACAAGAATAGTCGGGGATAAAATATTAATTTTAATGCCTTCAAAAAAAGAAAAAGCTTTCAATCCAAAATGCAGAGCAATAATCGGACAAATTGCAGGACATGGAAGATTGGAAAAGCCAATAATTAAGGCTGGAAAAATGCATTATATTAAAAAATCAAGAAATAAACTCTGGCCTAGAACAAGTGCAGTTAAAGTAAATGCAATTGATCACCCATTTGGTTCGGGTAGAGGAAAGAATATTAAAAGCAAGATTGCAAAGAGAAATGCTCCTGCAGGAAAAAGAGTTGGACTATTAAGACCAAGGAGAACAGGTAAAAAGAAATAAAATGAAAAATAAATTTTTTAAAAACATAAAATTAGGAGATTTTGCATAATGGCAGAAGAGATAACCAAAAAACAAATAACATACAAAGGAAAAACAATCGATGAATTAAAAACATTAGATGTTCGTGAATTTGCAAAATATCTTCCATCAAGAGAGAGAAGAAGTGTTCTAAGAAACTTTCAGAAAATTGAATATTTTATAAAAAGAGCAAAAGAAAAAAATGAAAAAGGAAAGAAAATAAAAACGCACAGTAGAGGATTAGTTATTGTCCCAAAATTAATTGGAATGAATATTCAAATTCACAGTGGAAGGGCTTTTGTACCTGTCCAAATTGAACCAGAAATGCTTGGGCATAGATTAGGTGAGATGGTTCCAACAAGATCTAAAGTTGCGCATAGCAAAGCTGGAGTTGGAGCAACAAAAGGAAGTAAACATAAGGCAAAAACATAAAAATGACTGAAAAAAATTACAACCCAAATCAAAAAGAAAAAAAATCAATGAAAAAACAACCAAAAAAAATAGTTACTGCACCTATAGAAAATAAGTCAAAACAAGAAGAAAAAAAAGAAGAGAAAACTGAAATAAAAGAAGAAACAACAAAAGAAAACCAAAAAGTAGAAGAAAAAAAAGAAGAGAAAACTGAAATAAAAAAACCTACTAAAAAATTAAAAAAAGAAGAAGTTGAAGTTAATGCAAAAAGTGTCCCCATATCAACAAAGTATGCAATTTCATTATGTAAATTTGTTAAAGGAAAAAGAACAGGGGATGCAATAAGAGATTTAGAGCAGGTTATTTTATTAAAAAAAGCTGTTCCTATGAAGGGAGAGTATGCTCATCGAAAAGGGAAAGGAATGAGCGGAGGAAAATTTCCTCAAAGAGCAGCGAGATCATTTTTAGTTTTGGTTAAAAGCCTTGCTGGAAATGCAAATAATCACGAAATAGATGTTCCGATAATTACTGAAGCAATTGCAAATCAAGCTTCAATGCCTTATGGAAGATTTGGAAGAGTTAGAAGAAAAAGAACACATATAATGCTCAAGGCAAGAGAAATGAAAATTAAAGAAGATAAAAAGGAGAAAAATAAATAAAATGGAAGAAAAACAGACTGTAAAATTCAAGAAAGATGAGTTTGCAATTAGAGAATCCATTAAAAAACTTCTTGGAAAAGGAAAAGTTAGCAAAGTAAAAATTGAATATACTCCAATAGGAGAAAAATTAATAATTTCAACAAGTAAACCAGGATTAATAATCGGTAGAGGGGGAGAAAAATTAAATGAGATTACAGAATATTTAAAGAAAAATTTCAAATTTGAGAATCTCCACATAGAAATTGAAGAAATAACTCATCCAGAATTTGATGCACAAATAATTGCTGATGATATTGCACTAGGTCTAGAAAGATTTGGACCATTAAAATTCAAAGTTATTGTATATAGAACCTTAGAAAAAATTATGAAAGCAGGAGCTCTTGGATGTGAAATAAGACTTGGAGGTAAACTTCCAAGCTCAAGAGCAAAATCCTGGAGATTTGCACAAGGATATATTATAAAAACAGGGGATGGAGCAAAAATTGTAGATAGAGCTGAATCAAGAGCAGAAACAAAACCCGGAACAGTTGGAATAAAGGTCGGAATATTATCTCCATACGTAATATTAAAAGACAAGGTAGAAATAAATAATGAATTAATTGAACAACTCAAAAGAAATTCAGAAAATTTTGAAAATGGATTAAAAGAATCAATTAAAAAAAAATCAAACAAAAGAACAATGGGTAAAAACAAATGAAATACAAAGAAATTTCAAAAATGACTAAAGAAGAACTAGATAAAAAAATGAAAGAATTAAAAATGGAACTTGTTAAATCAAAAGCAAAGACATCAAAAACTGGAAATCCAAGGGAAATTAAAAAATTAATTGCAAGAATATTAACATTCAATACCTCTAAACAGGAGAAATTGAAAAACAAATAAAAACATGGAAATAGATCCAAAGACAGGATTGCCTTTAGGGGCAATAGAATGGGAAACCCTCACAAGGAGTTCGCAAAGAATAACCGTGAAAACAGATAAAAAACGATATGGAAAAATCGTTACTATCATAAGCGGTTTTGATAAGGGAGTCGATATAAAAAAAATCGCAAAAAGCCTGAAAAATGAATTGGCTTGCGGCGGTACATATAAAGACGACAAGATAGAGCTTCAAGGAGACCATATGAAGAGAATAAAACCAATTTTGGTAAATCTTGGTTTTAATAATAACTCCATAGAGGACTAAACATTCAAAAAATAAAAATGGCAAAAAAAGGAAAAACGAAAGTAGAAGCAAAAAACTTAGCTGTAGCTAAAAGTATGGAAAAGATTATAACCCGTGGCAAAATATTCGAAGGAGTTGTAACTAAAAAATTCCAAAAAAGAGTGGTTATTGAATTTGAAAGGATGGTTTATATAAGGAAATATGAAAGATATGCTAAATTTAAAACTAAAATACATGCAAGATTACCTGAAGAAATGGAAAAAGAAATTAATTTGGGAGATTTGGTAAAAGTTCGTGAATGCAGACCATTGAGTAAGATAATACATTTTGCAGTCATACAAAAATTAAAGAGTTCTAATGGAGATACCAAATGAAAGTAAATCAAAGATTTTTATTCATACAAAAATTTAATGGAGGTTATTTTATATGAAAGCAATAAGTGCAAAAGGAACAGAAGGATTGAATTTAGGAGCAGAATTAATAGCAGCAGATAACAGTGGGGCAAAAATTGTTAAACTAGTCTCAGTTAAAAAATCAAAGGCAAAAAAAGCAAAGCAAGTTGCTGCTAAAATATCTGATTGGGTAAAAGTTTCTGTAAGAAAAGGAGAACCAGATATGAAAGGTAAAGTTTTTGATGCAGTTATAATCAGACAAAAAAAACCCTACAGAAGATTAAATGGGGAAAGAATTGCATTTGAAGATAATGCAGTGGCAATATTAAAAGACGATAAAGGAAATCCAAAAGGAACAAGAATAAAGGGACCAATTGCAAGGGAGGTTCAGGAGAGATGGGGGCAAGTTGCCAAAATCGCCTCTATAGTATATTAAAATGAAAAAGAAATTTTCAAAACACTGGAAAGCAAGCTCTCAGCCAAGAAAACAGAGAAAATATGCAGCTAATGCTCCACTTCATATTAAAAGAAAACTTGTTAGTGTTAATCTCTCAAAAGATTTAAGAAAAAAATTTGGAAAAAGAAATATTCCAATTAAAAAAAATGACAAAGTAAAAATAAAAAGAGGAAAGTTTAAAGGTAAAGAAGGAAAAGTTTTAGAAGTCAACTTAAAAAAATCCAAAATTATTATTGAAGGAATTCAAACAAAAAAAATGGATGGATCAAAGGTAAATGTTAAAATGCAACCATCCAACCTACAAATTATTGAACTTACAGAAAGAAAAAACAAAAAAGAATCAAACAAAAAAAATGAACCGGAGAACAAAAAATGAGTCACTTAAAAAGACAATTTGCACCTAAAAACTGGCCTATTCCCAGAAAAGGAACAACATTTGTAATCAAACCAAATTTTGGATTATCCAAAGGAATTCCGTTATTAATAGTGCTAAGAGATATGTTAAAAATAGTTCAAGACAGAAAAGAAGCAAAAAAAGCAATATATCTTGAAAAAATCTTTGTGAACGGGAAAAAAGCAAGAGATGAAAAAGATGGAATATTGCTATTTGATGTAATCACAATTATCCCCTCTAAGAAACACTATTGTCTTTCTGTTTCTTTAAATGGAAAATTTGAATTAAAAGAAATAACAGAAAAAGAATCAAATAATAAAATCTCAAAAGTAATTGGAAAAAAATCCTTAAAAGGCAAAAAAATTCAATTAAATTTAAGTGATGGTAGAAATTTCTTATCTGACTTAAAATGTAAAATAAACGATTCCGTTATTATTGATTTTAAAAAAAATAAAATAGAAAAATGCCTGCCTTTAAAAGAAAATTCAAAAGTATTTGTTTTTGCTGGGAAACATTCAGGAGAAACAGGAAAAATTGAGAGCATAAATCATGAAAAGAAAATGGCTATTATAGAAAAAGACAAAGAAAAAATTAATATTTTAATTAAACAATTTATTATTATTGAATAAAAATGAAAAACAAAACAAAAGCTATTAAAGAAAAGAAAAATTACGAAGATAACCCTATGAGGAAAATAAGAATTGAAAAACTCTCCTTAAGTGTTGGGGGAATCGGGGAAAATCTTGAAAAAGGATTCAAACTTTTAAAATTTTTAACAGGAAGAACTCCTGCTAAAATGAAATCCAAAAAAAGAATCCCTACTCTTGGTGTTCGTCCCGGACTTGAAATTGGGGCAGTAGTTACAATAAGAGAAAACAAAGAAGAATTTTTGAAAAGGTTATTAAATACTTTTGACAATGTCCTAAGAAAGAAACAAATAAGTGAAAATAATTTTTCTTTTGGAATAAAAGAGTACATTGAAATTCCGGGTGCAGAATATCAAAGAGATATTGGTATTATGGGATTTGACGTAACAGTTGTATTCAAAAGAGCAGGGAGAAGAGTGGGGTTAAGAAAAGTAAAAAGAGGGAAAATATCAAAAAAACAAGTAATTACAAGAGAAGAAATAATTAAATTTATGGAAGAAAATTTCCACACCAAATTTATATAAAATGACTGCAAGCGATTGGAAAAAAATATTGAAACAATTGGATAGTAAACCAGTAATTAAACAAAAATACCTAAAGCATAATAAACCAAAAGAAAGAAAAATAGGTATTGCTGTAAGAAAATGCGAGAGATGCGGGAGATTTGGAGCGCACATAAAATCATACGGATTAAATTTATGCCGACAATGCTTCAGAGATATAGCTGAAGAAATCGGATTTAAAAAATATAGTTAAAATGTCACAAGATATAATTGCAGATGCATTGAATATGATAAAGAATTCCCAAAAAAAGGGAAATGAGATAGTTAAAATTAACAAAATCTCAAACTTACTTATAGAAATCTTAAAGATTATGAAACAGGAAAAAGCAATAAAAAAATATAAAATTGATGTTAAAGAAAAATCAATAACTCTTTCAATAGGAGATCTTTCTGAATGCAAGGCAATAAAACCCAGATTCAGTTGCGATAAAAATCAAATAGAAAAATACAGAAGAAGATATCTCCCTGCAAGAAATTTAGGAACATTAATAATTTCAACAAATAAAGGATTGGTGACCCACATAGAAGCTCAAAATGAAAACATTGGAGGTTGCTTAATCGCTTATTTTTACTAAAATGACAAGAAAAAAAATATTACAAGAAATTGAAATTCCTGCTGGAGTAGAAGTTAAAATAAAAGAAAAAGAAATAATCGTAAAAGGTCCAGAAGGAGAAAATTCTAGAGAGTTTGATACGAGAAAATTAAAAATTGAACAGAAAAATGAAAAAATATCTATTGAAAATTCTTCTGCAACAAGAAAAGAAAAAAGAAGAATAAATACATTTACTGCACATTTAAAAAATATGATTCTAGGAGTTCAAAAAAAATTCGAATATAAATTAAAAATTTGTTCTGTACATTTTCCAATAACAATTGAAATTAAAGGAAATAAAGCATTAATTAAAAACTTCTTAGGAGAAAAAACTCCGAGAAAATGCAATATCCCTCAAAAAGCAGAAATAGAGATTAATAAAGATATTATTACGATAAAATCAACCGATAAAGAAATTGCTGGACAAGCCGCAGCAAATTTTGAAATTGCAACAAGAGTAACAAATAGAGATAGAAGAGTTTTTCAGGATGGAATATTTATTATTAATAAAGTTGGAAAGGACATATAAAAATGAATACAAAGAAAAAACCAAAATTTTTGAGAAGAACTTCTGTAAGATTGTCTAAACTTGGAAAAAGAAGAAAGAAAAAACAAGTTTGGAGAAAACCTACCGGTAGAGATAATAAAATGAGGGAGCAAAGAAGAGGAAAACCCGCTGTTGTTTCGATTGGATATTCTACAAATAAAGAAATAAAAGGAAAAATAAAGGGAAAAAATCCTGTTTTCATTAAAAACCTCAAAGAACTGGAGAAAATCGATAAACAGAGTATTATTCTTCTTGGGAATATAGGAAAAAAGAAAAAAATAGAAATTGTAAAAAAAGCAAATGAATTAAAATTAGAAATTGCAAATTTAAATGTTAAAAAATTTTTAAAGAAAAACGAAAGAAAATTGGAAACAAAAGATAAGGAGAATAAAAAATGAATTTAAGAGCAAAGAAACAATTAGCAGCAAAAACCTTGAGAGTTGGAAAAAGCAGAATCTTATTTGTAAATGAAAGAATTGAAGAAATTAAAGAAGCGATAACAAAACAAGATATTCGCGATTTATACAAAGATGGGGCAATTAAAATAAAGGAAATTAAAGGAAGAAAAACAATAAAAAATAAAAATAAAAGAAGAAGCCCGGGAAATATAAGAAAAAATGTTAATAAAAGAAAAAGAAATTATGTGATTATGACAAGAAAATTAAGAAAACACATTAAGGATTTAAAAAATAGAGGACAAATAGATACAAAAAAAATAAAAGAACTGAGAAAAAAGATAAGAAATAAAGCATTCAGAAGTAAAGCTCATATGAAAGAACAAATAGCAGGAGGAAAAGATGAAAGTCCAAAAAAGAAGAAGAAGAGAAAATAAAACAGATTATTTAAAAAGATTAAAACTTTTGAAAGGAGAAATTCCCAGAGTAGTCTTTAGAAAAACAAACAAGTACATTATTGCCCAATATTTTCTAAGTGAAGAAGCTCAAGATAAAGCTATAATTGGAATTGATTCTAGAGAATTAATCGAATATGGTTGGCCAAAAGAAGGCAAAGGTAGTTTAAAATCAATTAGTGCATCATATTTAACAGGATATTTGATTGGTAAAAAAATTGTAAATAAAAAATTAAAAAATCCAATTTTAGATAATGGAATGATAAGAATTATCCATAAAAACAAAGTTTATGCTTTTATAAAAGGAATGATTGATGCTGGAATTAAAATTAATTGTAATAAAGAGTTTTTCCCAGAAGAATCCAGGATAAAGGGAGAAAATCTAAAATTAAAAATACCCTTCAATGAAATTAAATCAAAAATAGAAAAATTATAAAATGGAAAAAAAAGAAAACGAAAAAATTGGAGAAGAAAACGAAGTGGATGAATATGCTGAAATCCCTGAAAAAGTCTTGGATTTAGAAGATTTAAAAGAACTTGAAATTATGAAAAAAACATTGGAAGAAGCAAAAGTCCCTGTAGGGCCTGGAGAAGCATGGACACCTAAAACAAAGTTGGGTATGGAAGTAAAATCAGGGAAAATAAAAGATATTGATGAAATCTTAGATTCAAATAAAAAAATCCTCGAAGTGGAAATAGTAGATTATCTTTTGAATACAAAAACAGATTTAATCTCAATTGGACAATCAAAAGGAAAATTTGGGGGTGGAAAAAGAAGAGCTTGGAGACAAACTCAAAGAAAAAAGAAAGAAGGAAATGTTCCTACATTCTCTGCTATGGCTGTTGCTGGAGATGAAAATGGGCATATTGGAATAGGTTATGGTAAATCAATGGAAACTCTCCCTGCAAGAGATAAATCAATTAGAAAAGCAAAATTAAACATAATGAGAATACAAAGAGGATGTTCCGGATTTGATTGTGATTGTCAAGAATTACATACTGTTCCTTTTAAAGTAACTGGAAAAGCTGGAAGTGCAAGGGTAACTTTAATTCCTGCCCCACAAGGAACAGGACTTGTTGTTGCTAATGAATTAAAAAAAATATTGAAACTTGCTGGAATAAAAGATGTTTACAGTAAAACTTTTGGAAAAGCTAGAACAACCTTCAATTTAATAAAAGCGTGCATTGATGCTCTTAAAAAAACAACATCAAGGGAGAATAAAAAATGATTTGTGTTATTAGAATTAAAGGTCAAGTAGGATTACGAAAGGATATAATTGAAACATTTAATCGAATAAGATTGAGAAGAAAATATTCTTGTATAGTTATAGAAAAACCTAATGAAATCCATTTGGGAATGATAAAGAAATTAAGAGACTTTATTGCATATGGAAAGATTAGTGAAGAAGTTTATAAAGAATTGATTAAAAAAAGAGGAATTAAAGATAAAAAAGGAAAATTAAAACCTTTCTTCAGATTGCATCCCCCAAGAAAAGGAATTGAATCAAAAAAACATTTTGGGGTTGGAAAAGGAGTTTTAGGAGATAATGGTGAAAAAATAAATGATTTAATATTGAGGATGTTATAACAAGGTATAAAAATGTCAATTAAAAGAACACACAAACGTAAAAAAGTTTCAAGAATGCATGGAAGAAATATGGGTACTCATGGATGGGGTTCAAGAAAAAAACACAAAAAATCAGGACATAGAGGTGGAACAGGTATGGCTGGAACAGGAAAAAGAGGAGATTCAAAAATAACATTAGTAACAAAATTATATGGGAATACTTATTTCGGAAAACAAGGAATAACTTCGAGAAAAACAAAAAGAGATACAAGACAAAGAATAAATATTGAACAAATTGAAAAAAATCTTGAAAAATACGGAAAGAAAACTTCAAAAGGGTGGGAAATAAATCTTGAAAAATACAAAATACTTGGAAAAGGGGAAGTAAATGAAAAATTGATAATCAAGGCTCTTGAAGCATCTAAATCCGCAATCGAAAAAGTTAAAAAAGCTGGCGGAGAAATTTTTCTTAAAAAAGAGAAAATAAAAGATGAAGAAGAGTAATTCCACAAAAAAGCCCAATCTTTTTAAACTGATTTTTATTTAATAAAAAATGGATTTAAAAAAAATTTTTAGCTATATTCCTGAAGTTAAAAAGCCGGATGAGAAAAAACTTGCTTTTAATGTAAAACTAAAATGGACATTAATAATTCTAATTGCTTTTTTTGTTTTAGCCAATATCCCTTTATTTGGATTGTCTAATAATGCACTTGAAAGATTTCAATATCTAGCAATCATACTTGGAACTGATTTTGGTTCAATAATTTCCTTGGGTATTGGTCCAATCGTCATGGCTTCTATTATTCTTCAATTATTAACTGGAGCAGGAATATTAAATATAAACATAAACACCCCAGAAGGAAAAAAATTCTTCCAAGGAGTTCAAAAAATTCTTACTTTCTTTTTCATAATATTTGAAGCATGTGTTTATGTGCTTATGAAAGGACTTGAAGCAATGCCTGGGTACACTGGAATAATGATATTTCAATTAGTACTTGGAGGCCTAGCAATATATTATATGAATGAACTTTGCGAAAAGTGGGGATTTGGATCAGGTGTTAGTTTATTTATTGCAGCAGGAGTTTCCTGGCAATTAATTGTGGGGGCATTTCAGTTTATTAATTCTCAAGGGGGAAATTGCCTTTTAGATTTTAAAAACACCCCTTGTTCAGGAAAGATTTTAGTTTTAATACAATCTTTAATTAACAAATATCCTGTTGAATTTACTTCTGCTCTTGCAACAATAATTGCAACAGTAATAATATTTTTAGTGGTTGTTTGGGCTCAATCTTTAAAAGTTGAGATTCCACTTTCCTTTGGAAAAATAAGAGGGTATGGAATAAAATGGCCGTTAGCATTTTTCTATGCTTCTGTTATTCCTGTTATTTTAACTGCTGCTCTTGTTGCAAATTTACAATTGTTTGGAGGATTGCTTGAAAACTGGTTAGGACATCCTACTTTCTTAGGACATTTTATGGATGGAAGAGCTGTTTCAGGATTTGCTTTTTGGTTAGGACACACCAATCTTTTAGAATTAATAATAAGGGGAGGATTTTTATCAAAATACTTACTTCAGGGATTAACGCATATAATATTTTATGTTGGGCTTTGTATAATGTTCTCTGTATTTTGGGTTAAAACAGCTGGAATGGATTCAAAAGCACAAGCGCAAAAAATTACTTCATCTGGGTTACAAATATCAGGTTTTAGACAAGATACAAGAATTTTAGAAAGCATTTTAGATAGATATATTATGCCTCTTACTGTTATGGGTGGAGGTGCAATTGGACTTCTTGCAGCCGCAACAGATTTACTTGGAGCGTTGGCATCTGGAACAGCAATACTTCTTGTAATTATGATTATGTTCCAGCTTTATCAAAATATTGCTCAACAGCATATGACTGACATGAATCCTGCAATGAGAAAGTTCATGGGAACTGGATAAAAAATAATAAATTTAAAAGAGAGTTTAATTTTTAATTAAAATGACAGAAGAAAAAAAAGAAGATGTTTTATCTGAAAATAAAGGAGAGTTAACAACCCCCTTAACAGCAAGTGCAACACCTATTAACAAAAAAGCAAAAGAAGGAAGTTTTACCCCTTTGATTATTGTAATGTTTGCTTCGGTTATAATTGCATTTTACTGGGATAAATTTCCCTGGATTAGCAATTCTATTCATTCAATTTTTGATCCAAGTGCAGGAGCCCTTCTTGATTGGAATGTTACTCTTGGAATGATAATAATTGTCTTTATAATAACTTTTTTTACAACTCTTGTTCAAAAGTATGCAACTGATCAAAAAACTCTCAAAGAAATGAGAAAAGAACAAAAAGAGATGCAAAAACAAATGAAAGAATTCAAAAATCATCCTGAGAAATTAATAGAACTTCAAAAAAAACAAATGTCAATGCTCCTCCCACAAATGAAACTTAGCATGAGAGCAGTGGCATACACTGGAATTCCCTTTCTTTTATTTTTTAGATGGTTTAATGATTATTTTACTGCAAACCCTACACAATTTTTTGGTTTTCTTAATTGGTTTTGGATTTATCTTATTTTTGCTATGCTTTTTGGAACTCTTTTTAGAAAATGGTTTGATGTTGTTTAGGAAGATTTAAAAGGAATTTATTTTTGTTTTTAGAATGGAAATAAATGAACAAGAATTAATGTATAAATTTCAAATGTTTGAACAGCAAATTCGTTCACTTCAACAACAATTACAAGCAGTTGAAGAAGCAATTTTAGATATAAGCAAATTAAATTTAGAAATGGATGATTTAATTGGAAAAAAAGATTCAGAAATATTTGCTCCAATTGGAAGGGGAATTTACGCAAAGGCAAAACTAATGTCTGAAGAACTTTTGGTTGATATTGGAAATAAAAATTTTGTTAAAAAAACAATCCCCGAAACAAAAGAAATTATTCAGAATCAAATTAAAAAATTAGAGGCATTAAAAGAAGAATTAAATTTGGGTTTGGAAAATATTAATCAGGAACTGACAAAAACTTTTGAAGAAAGTCAAAAAGAGCATCCACATAATCATCTTGAATGCAATTGTGGAGAGGATTGTAAATGTAATGAAGAATGTGATGAGTGTGAATGCAAAAAGTAATAATTTGTTGTTAAAATAACTGTTTCTTAATTCATCTTCTTAACAAATTTATCATATTTCATAAATCCGAGTTCAGTAATAATTCCAGAAATATATTTTTTATCCACAAATTCAAATGCAGGATTCTTTATTTTTACATTTTTAGGAGCTTTATCCCAAATTTCATTTAGATTTCTTTGCTCAAGAGGAAGTTTATTTTTTGAAAATTTCCAAGAATCAGCTATAATGTAAAAAGGAATTTTATTTTCCTTTGCTATTTTTGCAATTAATTCGCTCCCTATTTTGTTTATTATTCCATTTTTTAATAATGCGTCTGCTCCAACAAAAATTTTATCTACTTTTTGCATCCCTTGTTTTCCAGAGATTGCGTCATCTAAAAAAGATTCTACAAATAAAGTTACCTTTATTTTTGCATTTGCTAATTCTTTTGAGGTTTTTCTACCCTGAAACAATGGACGAGTTTCAGTAGCATACACTTCAAAAAATTTTCTTTTTTCTCTTGCATAAATCAAAGAATTTACAACATTTGTTGAATGACAATGAGTAAGAATTATTTCTTTATTTTTTATTAATTTTAAAACATTCTCATTTATTTTTTTCTGAGTAGAATTAAAGTGATCTAAAATTTCATTATATTCTTTTTTTTCAGCCAAGTTTAAAACATATTTCATAAGAGGTTCTGTCGGACGAGAACTTAAAAGCTTTTTTTTTGATGAAGCACTAGGAATAAGCATATACGCTTTTAGTGCTGCTCGAGCCACATTAACTGCTCCTTGAATCTTAATGGATTTTATATTTTTAAGAATTTTTTCAAATTCCTCTTTTTTATTCATATAAAAAGAAATCCCCGAACATTTAAAAATTCTCTTTTTTTAATAGTAATATGTTAGAATCATTAGTTAATCCAAGAAATGAAAAGGGCCCTTGGAAGATGTTTTTTGTTGGACTTCTTTATGCTTCAATTTCTATTTTACTTGTTCATTGGCTTTTTAGGAATGATCCTACATTATCGAAAGCTTCTGGAATAATGGTTGTCCTTTTTTGCATAATGTGCAGTTTGCCTTTTATGTATTTTATTATCAGAAGAGAGGAAAAAGAAGATGAGGAAGTTGAAGGATTATTCAGTGTGTGGAGGGTTCATAAAGATGCAATATCTGCTTTAATGTGGTTATTTTTGGGGTTCATAATTGCTTTTTCTTTTTGGCACATTCTTCTTCATGATTCAAATCTTCTTAATTTTCAAATTCAAAGCTATTGCCAGATAAATAGTCCTGGAAATGTTGAAAGCTGTGTTCAGCAATATTCTTTTGGAGATTCTACTGGAGCTGCTACAAAAAGTTTAAGATTTTTTTCAATAATTGAAAATAATGTTTATGTTATGATATTTACATTAATATTTTCATTGCTATTTGGGGCAGGCGCAATATTCATTCTTGTTTGGAATGCAAGTGTTATTTCTGCTGCAATAGGCATTTTTACTCAGTATAAAATAAGTGAAATTCCATTAGGTATTGCAAGATACATGATACATGGGTTTCCTGAAATTGCAGCTTATTTCATAACTGCTTTAGCAGGGGGAATATTTGGGGTGGGGGCAATAAGGCATGGATTCAAAAGTAAAAAGTTTGTTAGAATACTAGAAAATACTGCAATATTGCTTTTCATAGCTTTAGTTGTATTGATTTTTGCTGCATTAATTGAAGTCTATTTTACACCTGTTTTATTCAAATAATTAAATTTAAAACCTAAAAAGAACATAAATTTAAATGGAACCGCTATTGATAATAAATATTTTTATCAGTTTTTTCTGCTGTTTTCTCATAATCCCTTTTTGGATAAGAAAAGCAAAACAAATAAAATTAGTTTGGGAGGATATGAATAAATTAAATTCAAAAAAAGAAGTGGCGGGTTCTGGAGGAGTTGTTGTTGTGTTGAGTGCAATGATTGGAATTCTATTATATATTGCAATACAAACTTTTTATTTTAAATCAAATAATGGAATATCTGTTCAAATCCTTGCAATACTTTGTTCAATGTTTTTTGTAACAATTGTAGGTTTATTAGATGATTTATTTGGATGGAGAAAAGGGGGACTTTCAAAACGTTCAAGGATTATTCTAGTTTTGTTATCTGCTATTCCCCTGATGGTAATTAATGCTGGAGAATCTGTAATGTTCGGGATAAATTTTGGAATATTATACCCATTGATAATTATCCCCCTAGGCATCCTTGGAGCAACAACCACATTTAATTTTCTTGCAGGATATAATGGATTAGAAGCCAGCCAAGGAATAATCTTGCTTTCTGCAATGGCCATTGTAACTTATTTGACAGGAAATTCTTGGTTAAGCATTGTTGCGCTGTGCATGGTTGCTTCTTTGATGGCATTTTACATTTTTAATAGAAACCCTGCAAAAGTTTTTCCAGGAGATGTTCTTACATATTCAGTTGGTATGCTTATTGCGGGTCTTGCAATTGTAGGAAATATTGAAAAAATAGTGGTGTTTTTCTTCTTACCTTATTTTCTCGAAACTTTCTTAAAACTGAGGGGAAAACTGGAAAAACAAAGTTTTGGAAAGCCGAATAAAGACGGAACCTTGGATTTACCTTATGATAAAATTTATGGATTAGAGCATTTAGCTATATATGTTTTAAAAAGAATAAAACCAAGCAAAAAAGTTTATGAAAATGAAGTTGTCTTATTAATAAATATTTTTCAGATTGCAATTATTCTAATTGGATTTTTGCTTTTCTTGCCAAATTAAAAAGGTTTTAAAATGAGGTTTTCATATGATTTTTATGAATAAAAATGAAGGAATAAAAAAATATTTTTTAAAGAATAATTATAACTTTGTTTTTTCAATACTTGCTTTTATAGCCCTTATTTTCTTTATATTAAGTGTCTCTGGGATAAATTTGAAAATTGAAATATTAACTCAAACAATTGAACTATTTTCATCAACACTTTGGTTTTTGCTTTTATTATCTTTAATAATTTCAGCTGTTCTTTCTTATTTTGAGAAGTATAAATGGATAGTTCTTCCTGTTTTAATTTGGCTTTTAATTTTTACTGTTCAATTTAGGTCGGCAAGTCTTTCTCAGTTAATTGATGTTTCCACAGGAGAACCTACTCTTGGACCAGATTTAGATCCCTATTTATATTTAAGATTAGCTGAAGATATTAATAACGGAAATTTATCTGATGCAGATTGTATGAGATATGCACCTATATGTTCAAATAATTATGCAAAATCAAATTTAATGCCATTAACAATTGTTGTAGCATATAAATTAATCTCGATCTTTAAAGAAGTTACTCTTGCTGAAGCAGCAAACATCACTCCAATAATCTTGTTTGCAATATCTTTAATTGGATTTTTCTTTTTCGTTAAAACAATTTTTTCGTTTAAAACAGACAAAACAAAATCCTCTATAATTGCATTAATTGCAAGTTTTTTCTATGCTGTTTCTCCTGCAATGCTTCACAGAACAACTGGAGGAATTCCTGAAATAGAAAGTTTAGGTATGGTCTTCTTTTGGTTTGCATTATTATTCTTTAGTTTGGCTTGGAAAAGTGAAAAGAAAAAAGAATGGATAATTTTTGGGGTTGTTGCTGCAATATTTACAGAACTTATGTCTTTTTCTTGGGGAGGATATAGATATATTTATATGATATTATCTTTGGCTACTTTTGTAATATTTTTCTTAGAGAAAGATACTAAGAAGAACATAATAATATTTTCTTCTTGGTTTATTCCTGCTGGAATAGTGGAAACGATAAAATTCAAAAGTGTTATTGGGGTATTAACAGGAATTTCTGGTCCGGGAATTGGAGCAATAATTCTTTTACTATTAATTTTACAAATTGTGTTTATAAAATTCAAATTAGGGAAATTTTTCAAGAAGATAAATATTCCAGAAAATCTTAAAATACTTGGTTTAGCTGTTTTGTTTGGAATAATTCTTTTATTAATTATAAATCCAAGAACAGTAATTGAACTTCCATTAATTATAATAAATGGACTTCTATCCCCTTTTGGAGATGCAAGAGTAAGTTTAACTGTTGCTGAAAATAGTTCTCCTTATTTTTCAGATGTTGTTGCTCAATTTGGTTTAATTTTATGGGCATTTTTAATATCAACAATTATTCTATTTTATGAATCTGTTAAACATCTTGAAAAAAAAGATAAGATAAAATTAATTGCAGCATTTATAGTATTCATTTCATGTATTTCTTTTGCAAGAATTTCTTCAACAAGCATGTTAAATGGGAATAATATTCTGTCTAAAGCAGTATTTTTTGCTGGATTTGTAATTTTTATTATTGCTGCATTAGAAGTATATATAAAGGCTCACAAAGGAGGAAAAGATTTAGAAGCTTTCAAAAAAATAGATTTTTCTTACATTTTATTATTGTCTTTTTCTTTTTGGGCAATAATCTCTATGAGAGGGGCAGTAAGATTATTTTTTATAGTTTCTCCATTAATTATTGTTGTCGCTTCTGTGCTTCCAACAAAATTATATGAAATAAGAAAAAAATCAAAAGATGACTTGCTTAGATTAATTATAGCAATTTTGCTTATTATTATGCTTATAATATTTTCATATACTTTTGTTAAATATTCCTCTTCTTCAATATATCAAGCAAAATCAACTATTCCTGGAATTTACGAACAACAATGGCAAGGTGCAATGCATTGGGTAAAAGAAAATACTTCGAGTGATTCTATTTTTGTGCATTGGTGGGATTATGGATATTGGGTCCAAACAATAGGTAAGAGGGCGACTGTAACAGATGGAGGACATTTTACTTCTTATTGGGATCATTTAATTGGAAGATATTTGCTTACAACCCCTTATCCTGAAACAGCATTAAGTTTTATGAAATCTCATGATGTATCTTATTTGCTTATTGATTCTACTGATTTAGGGAAATATAGTGCTTATAGTGGTATAGGTGATGGAGCTAAAGAAAGCGATAGATATTCTTGGATACCAACAATGACTTCTAGTGCTTCACAAATTCAAGAAACAAAAAACGGAACAATTAAGATTTATAATGGAGGATTTTCGCTGGATGAAGATATTGTTTATGAAAAAGATGGAAAAGAAGGATTATTAACAAAATACAAGGCAGGAATTGCAGGAATAATTTTAGAGTATGTTGGAGATTCAATCAACCAACCAGAAGGAGTTTTTATTCAAAACAATGAACAAATAAGATTGCCATTAAGATATGCTTATTACAACAATAAATTATATGATTTTGAAAGTGGAATTGAAGCAACTGCAATGATAATTCCTTCTTTAACAAATGATCCAACTTATGGGGCTGCAATAGACTATACCGGTGCGATTGTTTATTTATCAAATAAAACGCAAAATAGTTTATTCGCACAATTATATCTTTTAGATGATCCACTAAATAAATATCCAACTATAAAAATTTCCCATCTTGAGCAAGATCCAATTATAGATTATCTTAATTCGCAGGGAGCAAATTTAGACTTTGTATATTATGGGGGATTTAGAGGACCAATTAAAATATGGGAAGTAGCATACCCTGAAAATATACTTGTAAAAGAGGAATTTTTAAAAATGTCTGGTGAATATGGCGAATTAGATAATCACTCTTTTACAAAATGACCAAAAAAATAGCTATTTTTCATCCATGGATAAAAAGTCGAGGAGGCTCTGAAAAAACTATTCTTGAGATTTTAAAGAACATAAAAAATGTTGATTTATACACTTGGGTTTATGACAAAGAAAATACTTTTGAAGAATTCAAAAATTTCAGTATAAATGTCATAGGAAAAAAATCTTTTAAAAAATTTTCCCGCTCTGGAATTTCTCGGGGATTTTTCCTTTTAAACTGTCTTTTTTCAAAAATACCCCTGGAAAAATATGATTTATTTTTGTTATCCACCTCTGGGCTTGCAGAATTTATCTTATTTAGAAATTACAA
>JAKLDD010000001.1 GCA_022703705.1 Nanobdellota archaeon | reverse complement strand
ATTTAAAAGAATTATTGTATTTTATTCTCTATATTTGATTGTTTTTTATCTTCAATTCTTTTTTATCTTCAATTCTTTTTTATCTTCACCTAGAACATATGCTCTTGAAAATTCATGTTTATCCAATAATTTCCATTTTTTTCCTAATTCTTTAAGTAAAATCTCAATAAATTCTTCCATTTCTTTATCACTAGGCATTCTTTCATATCCCAATCTCTTTCTTGCAAAGCCAACACTCATAAAACCCTTTATTTCTACAAAAAGGGGTTGTGATTTTTTTATTAATTGTGCATATTCTTTTGCTTGTTCTAGATACATATTCAAATCTTTTACTAGATTCATTCGAAATATTGTTCTAGTTTTTCCCTTCAATTTTGGAAGGATGCTTAGAGTTTCATTTAATTTTTTCCAAGCATCTTTTAATGAACTTCTATGAAATTTATTGTACAATTTTTCATTAGGGGTATTTACAGAAATATACAATTGAGTTGGAAGTTGTTTTTTATTTGCTAATTCTTTTATTTTTTCAGGATACAACCCATTTGTAACTAAAAAAGAGGTCTTTCCTCTTTTTCTTAATTCTTTTATTAGTTCCCCAAGATGCATATATGTAGTGGGTTCTCCTGAGAGAGATATTGCAAATTGCATTGGTTCCTGTGCTTCCTTGTATTTTTTCATGTTTGCTTTGCTAAGCTGTTCTTTTTTTGAATTTTTATCTATATTAAATCCTTGAAGAAGTTTTTTTTGAGCTTTTATGCATCCCTCTATTATTTCTTGGGGAGAATCTAAATTTTTATCTGGAAGTTCATTTCCAATTGTTAATTCAACTGCTCTCCAGCAATGAATACATTTATTTGGGCACCACATAACTGCAGGAGTCATTTGACAGCATAAATGGGAGTTTATTCCATAGAATTTTTCTTTATAACAAACACCTTCATCACGGAGGGATTTTTTTGTCCATCTGCAAATTTGAACAGCAGAATGTTCATTTTTACCTACGATTTCATAATGTTGTTTTTTTAAAATTTTTTTTATTTTTTCAGGGAGCATAAAAGATAAAATTATAAGGGTATTTTAAAACTTACTAAACTATCCAACTTATAACCCAGAAAACCATAAGAATTAACAATAATAAAAGTAAAAAGTTTGTGGAGATTTTAAACCATCTCTCTGCTTTTTTTTCAGATTTAGTAAGACTTAAAATTGTTAGATAAAAAAACCTCCCTCCGTCAAAAATTCCCATAGGCAGCATATTTACTAAAGCTACACTTAAACTAATCATTGCGATCCACCAAAGAAAATCGTAAATAAATTCTGCTGCTCCGAATTCTGGTTCATAATATACATGTTGCTTTTTAAACGAAGAGAGGTTTTGAACAAGTTTTCCAAGTATGCCTGTTCTTTTTTGTTCAGCATATCCAATTCCTAAATAGGACTCATCAGGATTATCTGGATTTTTTCCTAAAATTATTTCATAATCTTTAATTTCTTTGTTAACAATTGTTGTAATTGTTATTTTATCACCTGGAGAATATTTTAAAATTTGCTCACCCAGCTCTTCCCACCCATTTATTTTTATATTATTCACTGAGATTATTGCTCCCTTTAATTCTGCATTAATTGCAGGAG
This sequence comes from Nanobdellota archaeon, assembly GCA_022703705.1. Taxonomy (GTDB): domain Archaea; phylum Nanobdellota; class Nanobdellia; order Pacearchaeales; family GW2011-AR1; genus MWBV01. Next base: position 88,238 of record JAKLDD010000001.1, on the reverse strand, counting down.
CATTTTCATATAATATTAAATACTCCGATGAAGTTTTTTCTTGATTTTCTAATCCTTCTTTTGTAATTAAATATGTTTTATTATTGGTTCTTATTTCATTATATCCTTCTTCTTTGGACAAACTAATTATTTTAGTGTAAGTTGGGTCAGGAAGATATACTTCATTAACCCCAATAATGCTTGATAAAGCAACTGCAGAATATGAATAAGTATTAAATTGAGCTCCTGCAGGAGCAAATGAAGAAATAAAGAAAAGACACATTATTCCAAAAAATAATATTGCTGTTAATATGTTGGCAAATGTTCCTGCGGATAAAATAGCCATTTGATTGAAATTGCTGCTTTTTTTCATACTTTTTTCATCTTGTTCAACAAATGCTGCTAAGAATATTGGTAAAAAGAAAGGAAAAAATCCGAAACCTGTGGATTTTATCTTAACCCCATATCTTCTCATAAATATCCCGTGAGCAAATTCATGAGTTATTGCAATTAATGCGATAATAATTATCCAATATGTAAAATAAAAAGGAGGCATAAAATCCAGTTTGAACATTTGAGGGAGATAAGGGATTAATGGAGTAATGGGGGGGACCTTAATTGCTCTAACAACTGCGGGATAAGCAACATACAAATAAACCATTTTTCCAAAAAGATATAGCATAAATCCCATTAAGAAATATCCGCAAGTAATAGATACATAACTTAGAAATTTTAGGGTTTTCTTATACTTTTTACCAATTCTATCAATTTTTTTCATTCCCCATTTGGTTCTATATAAAAAAAGCCAACCATCTCTTTTCAAGTTTTTCCTATTTATGTATAAAAATACTGAAATTAAAATTAGGAAAAATATCAAAAATATAATGTCATATCCTGTAAAATTCATGTTACCTCAAGAGGTTAAGTAAAATAAGGTTTAAAAGTGTAATGGTAAGTATTTTTAATTTGTTTTTAAAATTATTTACTTTTCTTTATTGGGCGAAAAGATTTTTTACCGCACTTTCTGCATCTTACTTTTCCCTTTAAAACTTTTTGAACATCTGATTTCATTTTTGTTTTGCAATTTTTGCATACAAAAACGTTCTTAAATAATCTGTTTTGTGCTTCAAGTATTTTTCCCATTTTATAATCTCCTTTTAATTAATCTTTCACCTTCAATATCCCAATATTCGCAATTTCCTCCTTCTTCAAGTTCTTCAAATACTGCATTATCTGGACAAGGAACTTCAATAGTTTCAAAATTCTCTAAATCCATTAAGCTTGCTTTTCCTTCTCCTTTTGAAAGTATCTGTGCTTTTCTTTTTTCTACATTTGGGACTTCTAATCTTTCATGTCCAGGTACAACAAATACTTTTTTTGAACCATTAATTATTCCTACTGCTTCAATTCTGCATTTAGCATGCCCATGTTTTCCTGTTTTGGATATATCTATGCTTTTTACTGTGCAAGGAATTCCTTCGACAAGAATATTTGTACCTACTTTTGCTTCTGTTGCATCAATTATTTTTAAAACCATAAATTAAACAAAAAAAATACATTTATAAACGTTTTTACTTAAAGGATTTCATGCCATTTGAAAAGAATGATTTTATTGAAGTTGAATTTACTGGTAAAGTAAAGGATGGAGAAATTTTTGATTCAAATGTTTCAGGAGAATTAAAAAAATTAAATTCTCAAGCAGAAGCAAAACCATTTATTCTTTCTTTGGGAAATGGAATGTTTCTTGAAGGAATTGAAAATTTTTTAATTGGAAAAGAAATCGGAAATTATGAAATTGAATTAAAACCAGAAAATGCATTTGGATTTAGAAATCCAAATTTAATTCAAAAGATGCCGATCAAAGTCTTTTTTGAGCACAAAATAAATCCTGTCCCAGGAGCAGTTTTTAGTTTTGATAATAAAATTGGAAAAGTTTTGGCAGTTTCTGGAGGAAGGGTGATGATGGATTTTAATAATCCCTTGGCAGGTAAAGAAGTGGTTTATGATATTAGGATTTTAAGAAAAGTGGAAAATTTAGATGAAAAAATAAAATCCTTAATCGAATTTTTATTTAAAAGTAATTTTAATTATAAATTAGAAGATAAAAAAATAATTTTAGAAGTGGATAAGGGGTTCAAAACTTTTGCAGAACTATTCAAAGACAAATTTAAGGAATTATTTGATTTGGAATTGGAGGTGGAAGAAATGGAAAATCCTTCTAAAAACAACAATAATGCTTAAAAACTAAAATAACTTTCTTCATTTATGGCAGATATAAACAAGAGAGATGATTCATTTGAATATTCTCCTTCAGCAGAATTAAGGGAAATAGACAGAGAACTCGAAGAGCTTTTAAAAAAACAATCAGCAAAAATAAAAGTTATAGGAATTGGTGGTGGAGGAAATAATTCTTTAAGCAGAATGAAAGAAATTGGTATTCGGGGTGGAGAAATGATTGCTATAAATACTGATGCTCAGGATTTGCTTTATTCAAATGCAGATCAAAAAATTCTTATTGGGAAAGAATTAACACAAGGATTGGGGGCAGGAAGCAATCCCCAGGTTGGACAAGAAGCTGCTAAAGAATCAGAATCTGATATAAAAAAGAAAATTGCAAATTCAGATATGATATTTATAACATGTGGTTTAGGGGGGGGAACAGGTACAGGGGCAGCACCTGTTGTTGCATCTCTTGCAAAAAAACAAGGAGCATTAACAATTGCAGTTGTTACCTTGCCTTTTACTATGGAAGGAAAAAAGAGAATAGAAAATGCAATGAATGGTTTAGAAAGATTAGAAGGAGTTGTAGATACTTTAATTGTTATACCAAATGATAAACTTTTGGAATTAGCTCCAGATTTGCCCTTACATACTGCATTTAAAATTGCAGATGAGGTTTTAACAAATGCAGTTAAGGGAGTAACAGAACTTGTTACAACAACAGGTTTAGTTAATCTTGATTTTGCAGATGTTAGAGCAGTAATGTGCGATGGAGGGGTTTCTTTAATTGGGATGGGGGAATCAAATAGTCAAAATAGAGCAATAGAAGCAGTTGAAAAATCAATAAATAATCCTCTTCTGGATGTTGATATCTCAAATGCAACAGGGGCTTTAGTGAATGTTGTTGGGGGACCAAACATGAGTTTAGATGAATATAAAACAATTGTTGGAACTATTGGGGAAAAATTAAGTCCAGATGCAAAATTAATTGGGGGGGCACAGATTTCTGAGGATATGGACAAATCAATAAGAGTTTTATTGATTGTTACTGGAGTAAAATCTTCGCAAATTTTAGGGCACGCTGAATCTATTGATAGTTTAAAGCATAAGGAAATTGAAGAAGAGTTAGGAATAGAGTTTTTTGAAGATTAGTTTCAAATATTTCTTTTAGACAAATTTTAAAAACCTTCTATTTCTGATAATATCATGTTAGAAAAAGCGAAAATATTTTTTGGAAAATGCAGACGAGTCTGGCAAGTCTTGAAAAAACCAACAAAAAAAGAATTTGAACAAACCACAAAAATTTCTGCAATTGGAATTGCTCTTTTAGGGGTGGTAGGATTTATTATTGCATTGATAATGGAGATTTTTTTTAAATAGTAATAAAATAAGTTTTTGAATTTTAGATAAATAACTTTATAAACCCACAATTTTATAAATTCATATCTGCTTCTTAAGAGATTAAGTTGTAGTGGAGACAAAATAAAATGATGTTTATAATTAAAGTAACGACGAATAAAGAAGAAAGAGCTGTAGATATGATTTCAGACAGAGCAGAAAAAAAGAATCTTAATGTATATTCTGTTTTACGCCCTCATGGATTGAGAGGGTATATTTTTCTTGAAGCAGAAGATAGAGAATCTGCAGAAGAAGCTGTTTTTAATTTGCCCTATGTAAAAGGAATTATTGGAAAAACAATTGAATATGAAGAAATTAAAGGGATGGTTCAACCTACTGTTGAGAGTGTTTCAATAAAAGAAGGAGATATTGTAGAATTAATTGGCTCAACATTAAAGGGAGAAAAAGCAAAAGTTTTAAGAATAGACAAACAGAAAGAAGAAGTTGTTGTAAGTTTGTTTGGAGCAGTTGTTCCTCTACCGCTTACATTAAAAATAGATAATGTTAAAGTTATAAGAAGGGAGGAAGAAGAAAATGCAGATTAAACTTTTAGTTGAAGGGGGAGCAATGGAACCAGGGCCAGCTTTAAGTCAAAAACTTGGGCCAGCAGGAATACCAATAAACCAGGTTATTCAAAAAGTAAATGAAGCAACAAAAGATTTTAAGGGGTTAAAAGTCCCAGTGGAATTGGATGTAAACTTAAAAACAAAAAAATTTGATATACATATATTTTCTCCACCTGTTTCAGGATTATTAAAAAAAGAATTAGGTATTTCAAAGGGTTCCGGAGAACAAAATAAAATTCAGGTAGCAAATGCTTCAATTGAACAAATAATTTTAGTTGCAAAAACAAAAATGCAGAATCTTCTTTGCAAGGATTTGAAAACTGCAGTAAAAGTTGTTGTTGGAACTTGCGGAACATTAGGTATTTTAATAGAGAATAAATCTGCGAAAGAAATTGAAGCAGAAATTGATAGAGGGAAATATGATAAAGAAATTTCCCAAGAAAAAACAGAAACCTCTCCTGAAAAGAAAAAAGAATTAAATGAATACTTTAAAGAAGTTCAAAGAAAACAAGATATAATATTAAAGCAAGAACAAGCTGCAAAGGCTGCAGAAGAAGAAAAGAAAGCTACTAAAGCAGGAGAGAAAAAAGTGGAATCTCCTCCGGTAGGTAAAAAGTAATTGAATAACTTTATAAATTTGGGTGTTCTCGGTAACTCATGAAAAAAGATTTAGACTTGGTGAGAATTGTCTCTTACTTATTTTTTGATGGACATTTATATAATACTCTAAAATGTTTTTATTTTTCTTCTAATAATTTAAATGTTTTAAAACAGCTTGATAAAATTGTTCAAAGAAAGTTTAAAATAAAAGGGAAATTTTATCTTGATGATGGGGGGGCAGGCAAGGTTAAAACTCATAAATATAGGGTTTTTAATGCAGAACTTTGTAGAGAATTAGAAAAATCGGGGGTGCCAAAAGGATGTAAAACTACAAAGAAATTCTCCATTCCAAATTGGATAAAGAACAATAAAAAATTTTTAAAAGAATTTGTTAAAGTAGCTTACTTTTGTGAAGGTTCAATGAAAGAAAGTGATAGGAAAAATCCAAGAATAATCTTTCATATAAGTAAGGCAGATTTCCTTTTAGATAATGGAATAGATTTTATTAATGAAATGATCAAAATTATTCATAGTTTTAATATTAAAACTACCTCGATTGGTATATATAACCGTAAAAAAAGAAAAGATGGAGTTAATGTTAAAGAGTTGAGATTTAGAATAATTACACAAGATAACAATAAGTTTATAAAACATTTTGCCCCTTTTTTCAATGGAGAATATAAGAATTTTCAGGGGATCATGGGGTAACCTGGTAGCCTTCGAGGTTTGGGACTTCGCGATCCCGGTTCAAATCCGGGTGGTCCCATTTATTTAATCTAATATACAAATCATTTTAAAGAAATTAGTTATAATATTCTAATGTCAAATTTAAAAAAACCAAGTAAAGAGTTTGAAGAGGCAGTTATTGACTTGGGTTCTATTCTGATAGATTGTCAATTATGTGGAAGAAATCACTTTGGATCTGATGAACAAGCACTTATTGATTACATTGGTAAAGAAGAATATAATGCATTGCTAAAAAATGCAAAAGAAAATCCGGATAAATACGTTCAGCACGATACAGAAATGGTTTCATGGGGAAATATAGATGGAAACAGGCTGTTATTGGTTGCGAATGCAATAAATTGGCTGAATATGAGGCGTTTATCTGGAATCATCGATATCTTATAGCTGATTACCTTTCTTCAAAAGCAAAAAAGGAATTAAAAGAAGCAAAAGATACTAAAAATTTAGCTGATAAAATTAAGAATTCTATTAAATAAGTTCTCTCCGAATAATTTAAAAACCTACTTTATAACTTATTAATATAATAAATTAAAATGACAACAAAATCAAAAAAAACAAAATCAGCTGGAAGGTTTGGCTCCAGATATGGAAAGAAAGTAAGAGATAAAATAGTTGGGGTTGAAGAAAAACAAAGAAAAAAACAAAAATGTCCTTTTTGTAATAAATTGGGGGTTAAAAGGCTTTCAAAAGGAATATGGAAATGCTCTAAATGTAATAAAAAATTTGCATCTGATACTTATCATCTAGAGGAATAAAATATGATTAACCTTAAGTACAAATTCAGCGGGAAGTTTATAAAAGAAACCGGAGGTGTCTTTTAATGGCAACATACAAATGTTTCAAATGCGAGAAGAAAGTTACTAATAAGAATCTTGAAAAGAGATTTATTTGCCCCTATTGTGGAAGCAAAATTTTCTTTAAGCTGAGAACTAAAGTAAAAAAAATCAAGGCAGATTAATTTATGATAAATTCAGATAAAAATATTCAGGAAATTCAATTTCTTGAACAAAATTTGCAAAATATACTTTTTCAGAAGCAGGCTTTTCAGATTGAGCTATCTGAATCGAAAGAATCTTTAAATGCTCTTGAGAATTCAAGTGATGAAGTTTTTAAGACAATTGGACAATTAATGATTAAGTATGAAAAATCAAAGATAAAAGATGAACTTTTGAATAAAATAAAAATTCTAGAATTAAGAATTAAAACTCTTGAAAAACAGGAGAGCACATTTTCAGAAAAAATGGAAAAATTAAGAGATGATTTTTTAAAAGAGAAAGAAAATAGTAAAAAATAATAAATTTGTTAATACTTAAAATATATCTAATTCAATTACGAAATCTTTATAAATACATATATCAATAAATTCAGTATGGTATTTGAAAAGTTAAAAAAAGCCTTTGCAAAGAAAGAGGGAAGTGATGACGAATATATTGAAATTGATTTAACTAAAGAAGAAAAAGACCATAAAGTTCTTGTAAAGCTTTTTACCTTAAAACAATATGAAGATATTAATGATGTTCTTTCAGCTGTAAGAGAAGGATATACTATAGCAGTTTTGGATATAAAAACAATAAGGCAAAAAGACCCAATAGAGCTTAAAAGAGCTGTTTCAAAGCTCAAAAAAACAGTAGATGCTCTTGAGGGAACAATTGCAGGTTTTGGTGAGAATCTTGTGATTGCAACACCTTCTTTTGCAAAAATACACAAAGTTGAGAAGCCTAAACCAGAAGAAAAGAGCAAATTTGACGATTATTAATTTAATTTCTTAATTCATAAAGTTTAAAACATTCTTTTTTCTATTTTTTATATGAAAACTCTTTTTGTTCCTGCAGAAATTAATTTTTTAGGCAATTTTGATAAATTAAAAAATGATTTTGAGCTCTTACCTAAAAATTTAGCATTATGTTATTCAATACAATATAAAAGTTTTGCAGAAAAAGTAAAAAAAGAGCTCTCAAAAAGTCACAATATAATTAATTTTTTTCAAATTCTTGGATGCAGTAAACCCAAAAACTTAGGAAAAGCAGATTGTATCTTAGTTTTGGCAGATGGAAAATTTCATGCAATTTCTATTGCTTATGAAACAAAAAAACAGGTTTATTTGCTGGAAAGAGACAAATTAATTAAAATAATGCAAGAAGAAATAGGGGATCTTGAAAAAAAGAAAAAAGCCTCTTATCTTAATTTTTTGAATTCTGGGAAGGTAGGAATTTTAATTTCAACAAAACCTGGACAGCAGAGATTAGAAAGAGCATTAAATTTGAGTAAAAAATTAAAAAACAAAAAATTATATTTTTTTCTTTCAAACGAAATTAATATTCAGGAAATAGAAAATTTTGGGCTTGATTTTTGGATAAATACTGCTTGCCCAAGAATGGATTTAGATAGTCCAAAAATAATAAATATTAACAAATTTGACTAAATTTTTGTCATAGAAAAAACTGTTTTTAATGCAACTACAATTGTTGCAGGAACAAATAAAACAAGTAATGCTCCAAATACAGAAGAAACTAAATCCCCAATTCCTATGCCTATTAAAGATCCAAGAACACTTTCCATACCAAACTTGCTAACAATTACCAAAACTGCACTTGAAATTAAAAAGGTTTGAGAGTGTTTTTCAGAAACATCTACTTTCATTCCAACAATTATTCCCAACAAAACTAAAATTGCATAGATTGGAGAACTAAATTGACTTATTTTAGTTACAGGTATAAGAAAAGTTACAACTCCAATAAATACTGCAAGAATAACCCCAATTAAAAAAATCCATGCACTTACAGAATTCTCTTGAGATTTTATCACCATTTTTATTATTTTATAGATATAAAACAAATTCATCAAAAATATATAAATCTTTTGAATTCCAGAAGATATAAAAATTTATAAATGGTTTTTATTTTAATTTACAAATGAGCAGATGAAAATGAAAAAAATATTCTTTTGTTTAATTCTTTTAATTCTATCTTTTCAATTAATTAGTGCAACAGAAACTGTAATAAAAGTAAAAACAGTCCCATTCAAGAATATAAATTTAATCGTTCTTTCAAGTAGCTTGGAAATTTATGGTAGTTTTAATAAAGATGCAGATAAATATGGAGATGCTTCTTTTTTATTTTCTTCAGATAAATCCAGATTTGATGTGACTATTTTTATTAAAGATGTAGATTTGGATAAGAAAATTGCATATAAGAAACTAGAAAATCAAATTGCAGGAGAAGATATTTATGTTGAAGTGGTTCCAGAAGATTTTACAATAGTCAAAACTCCAGGAGAAGAAATTGAAACAGAGATTGTGGAAAATGTTTCATTAAATGATTCTATAATTTCTCTTCAAGAAGAACCAATCCAAAAACCTCGAATAAGTGGATATGCTATTTTTGGAGAAAACACTAAATTAAGGAACATTATTTTATATTCTCTTGGGGGAGTTATTATCCTTTTAATAGCATTTTTTATTTTTAAAAAAGTTAAAAAAAGAAATAAAGGAGAAAAAGGGATTAAGATAAGAAAACTTAGTGAATTAAGAAGTGAAGAAAAAACCCTAAACAAAGATGACACCCCCCAAAACTATTATGGAATACTTAATAATACTCAAAAAAAGTTAGAAGAAACTCAAAAAGAACTGGACAAGGTTAAAAACAGGGAGAAAATAAAAGAAATTGAAAGAAGAATACAAAAAGATCAGCAGGAATTGAGAAAATTAAAAAGTTTTTGATTCTATATATATCTATATATAAATAGGTAAAGCAATAAGAAAAACCTAATTTTGAAATAATTAAACTAATCTATATTTTAAAAAAGAGAAATCTTTATAAAGCATAGTAACTCTAAAATGATTACAAAATGAAAAGCAAAAACTTTATTTTGATAAGTCTAAGCATTTTATCTATTGTATTTTTATTAAATTTTGCAAGCGCAGATTTGACATTTACAACAATTCCAGCTAATGCAACTATGGATTATGGAGTAAATTGGGCAGGAGTTCAATTTGAAGCAACAGATGCTATCTATTATTCTATAAATGATACAACTAATTTTATAATTAGCTCAACAGGATTTTTAGATAATAGAATCACTCTTTCTGTTGGAACTTATGTTATTAATGTTACAATAACAGATGAACTAAATAATACTCTTTCAACTCCTTATAAACTTCAGGTTTTAGCATTAAAAGAAGCAGAAACATGTAAATATTCAGATAATGGAAATTTAGATGTAAGCATAGAGGATATCTCTGTTGATAAAGGATATGGGAAAGATAATGAATGGTTTCCTTTAGATGAGATTATTGTGGAAGTTGAAGTAGAAAATAATGGAAATGAAAAAATAAGTGATATTTCAGTAAAATGGGGATTGTATGATAAAGATTCAGAAGACTGGATTATTAAAGAAGAAGAATCAGATTTTAATCTTAAAGATGGAGATAATGAAATCCTTACTTTAACTTTTGTACTAGATGATGTTAAAGAATTCAAAAATGAAGGAGATTATGTTTTTTATGTTTGGGCAACAGGGGAAGATGAAGACTTAAATGAAAATACTTGTGTGTTGGATTCTGAAAGTGTAGAAATTATTCTTGAAAGTGATTTTGTTATAATCGGGGATTTAGAAGCACTTCAAACAGCTTCATGTGGAAGTGAAGTATTTATTTCTGGAAGAGTTTGGAATGTTGGGGAGGATGACCAGGATGAAGTAACTGTATTAATTTCTAATAGTGAATTAGGTTTAAATAAACTAGTTGAAATTGGAGATGTAGATGCATTTGATAATGAACCTTTAGAATATACCTTTCAATTGCCAAAAAATTTGGAAGAAAAGACATATACAATAAAATTAACAGTTTATGATGAGGATAATGATGTTTATCAGAATGATTATGAAGATGATAAGTCTGTAAAAGATATTTTTCTTAAGGTTGAAGGAGGGTGTTCTGTTGCAGAAGCTTCTGTAAATGCAGTTTTGGAATCAGGAGGACAAGCCGGAAAACCTTTGATAGTTAAAGCAACAATTAAGAACACTGGAACTAGTTCAGCTAGTTATGTTTTGAATGTTGGAGACTATGGAAGCTGGGCTTCTTCAGTTTCCTTAGATAAACCTTCACTAACTCTTAATGCAGGAGAATCAGAAGATGTTCTTATAACTTTAAATGTTAATAATGATGCAGTAGGAGATAAATTATTCAGCTTAGATGTTTTGTCTGAAGATGAATTAGTTGTTAGTCAGCCAGTTCAAATTGAAATAACAAAGAAAAAAGGATTTTTAGGGATAACAGGAGATGCTGTTTCTGGAAATAACAAGTATTTGTGGGGAATTGGGCTGATAAATCTTATCCTAATAGTTTTAATAATTATTATTGCAGTAAGAATTGCAAAAAAATAAATTTCTAACTCAAATTATTTAAATCTCTTTTTTCTTTTATATTTATGAAAAAAGAAAGAAAAGATAAAGTCAAATACGGAATTTATTCTATTTTTATAAGATATATAATTTTAATTTTAATTTCATTTTCAAATCTCTGGATTTTTTATTTTTTATTAACTCCACTAACAATTTATCCGGTTTATTTTATTCTTAATATTTTTTTTGATGTAAATTTAATTGGAAATGTTATATTCTTCCTCAGTTATAATTTTTCAGTAGAGATAATTGAAGCTTGTATAGCGGGCTATGCATATTACCTTTTTGCAATATTAATCTTATCCACTCCAAAGATAAAAGCGAATAAAAGAATAAAGATGCTTGCTTTTTCTTTTTCAATCCTTTTAATTGCAAATATATTAAGGATAGTTATGCTTTTACCAGTTTATACTTGCTCCCCAGATTTATTTGATATTCTGCATAAAATATCTTGGTATTTCTTAAGTGTAATTTTTGTGGTGGGAGTCTGGTTTTTAGAAGTAAAGAAATTTGAGATAAAAGAAATCCCTTTTTATTCTGATTTAAAATTTCTTTTAAAGCAAATTCAAAAAAGCAGTTCATAAAAAGTAAAATAATCTTTATTTTGTTTGTTCCACATTAATTCTTACTAGCATGCCTACTATAAATCTTTCTGTTCCTTCTAAGATTTCACAATTGTTAATATTAATATTATAACAATTTGGTCCAACCATTTCTATATTTGTGGAATTTCCAGACTGAACTGTTAAATATCTATATCTTCCAAGTGGATCACAGCTAGCAGTTTCATCTCGCATCAATGTTACACCAATTGCATTGTATAAATTAACTAAATTGGCAATTGCAATTACTTGGTCTCCATTGCAATCAAATTCCTCTGTAATATTTATCACAGTATCATCTAAGGAAGTAAGAGTTCCCTTAGCAGGGACTTTTTTTTCAAGATCTCTTGGGTCATTTCTTAAATAAATATTATAACTGTTTACACTTCCATTATATATAACTGGAAAAGAAGTGTGATAGAATATTAATTTTCCTTCCTTAACCATATCAAATTTAACACCTTTATATTCAAAATTTGTGCCTATTCCTATTGCTTTTCCTGTTGTTCTAAGTGAAAAATCATTAATTGCAAATAGTATGAGAAATATAACTAAAAGAAAAGCTCCGATTGATAAAAATATATTTCTAAGAATCTTGTTTTCATCTTTGAATGTTTCCTGTTTTGGGATTGATTCTTTAACTCCAAGATTAATATCCTCTTTGTTTACCATTATTATCTCTCTGATTCTTTGTTTATAAAGTTTATTTCTCTACACCCAATACTTTAAATAAGAACTCATCTGTTATTGAAGTAAGATTTTCATTGTTTCCTTCTATAAATACACAATTTTCTTCTTGAGTAATTCCTGTTAGATTTGATTCTCTTATGATTATGAAATTATTTGAACAATTTTTTACAGGTAAATTCTCTTTGCAGTCCTTCTCATCTATGCATGCTTCTTGAAATCTTAAAACAATTGGATTAAGATTTCTATATATTTCAACCAACGCGTTTTGATTTTCTGAAGAAAAATACAATGTTTTGCCACTATAAGAATTCAAATAATCTACATTTGAAGATATTTTTTCAACTTGTTCTGGATTATAAATAAATGCAAAATTATATTCTCCTATTTTCGTGGTCCAAAGCCCATTTAAATTTGCAAATTCATATCCATTATAGGTTATTTTTTCTGTTTCAGAAGAATTTCCAAGAGAACCTACAATTATCCCAAAAATGCTCCCCATCATTATTAAAATAAGAAGTCCTGCAAGAATTAAATTATTTTTTTTTGCTTTTTTGGCAGTTTCTTCTTTTGAAATTATTTTTCTCATAAATATAATTGATAAAATCACTATAAAAAGCTTATGAGTGATAGAGCTCTTGCCAGGTTATTAAAAAAAGGTAAATTTAATAATTGTGGCTGAAAACTATTTTTTCAGGATAAATTTCCTGTTTTTCTGTAGAATAAGAAAAAATAATTCTTAATTTTCCGATTCTTGCTCTACTACTCCCAGAAAAATTATAGTGCATATGTTTATATCTTTCAGGATTTTCAGCAATTTCTTCAAATTTTTTCTTAATCCTTTTTTTCATAAAAGAATCTATTTTCTTCAAATCTTTTTCAAATTCTTTTGTTGGAAGAATTTTATAATTCATTCCAATTAGCAAAATCTCTCTTTTTTATCTGTTTTTTTGCTTTTCTATAAGAAGTCATAAATTTTTTATCGCTCATTAACTTTAAAGATTCCATTCTTTCATTCATTTCATCAGTTAGTCTCACTAAATCTGCTATTGCACTCTTGCTTATACAAACATCTTCCATATTGTTTTTAACACAATATAACTTATAAAACTTTCTAATAAAAAGAGAGCTAAATTAAGATTATTAAATGTGGCAAATTGACCACGCTACCGCCAGGTTATTAAAAAAAGAAAGAAAGAGTAAATCAAAGATTTACACTTTTTCTTTAAGTAAATTTCTTAGCTTACGCTAAGTCTTTAAAAAAAAAGAAAAAGAAAAAAAATAAAAATTAAATTTTTTGAATTTACTCTACAATAAGTTCAGCACTTGTAGCAGATGTACCTTTGTAAGCTTTACTTGTATCAACTGCTTTAGTTCTTAGATATGTAGCAGCGTTTGCAGTATCAGCAGCCTCATAACCAGCAACAAGCAATGCAAGTTTGCTAGTAATTGAGGAAGTTGCATAACCTTTGATTATGAACTGTCCTGAACCAACGCCAGTTGCTGTAGTCCAAGAAGAACCACATTTAGTACCTCCAATCAATGCAGCAGCAGCTGAATTAATACAGCTTCCACCAACAACGATTAGGTTCTTTGTAGCAACATTTCCTACTTCAGTATCTTTAACTAGAACATCTCCAAGTGTGCCAGTTCCACCAGTACCACCTGTAGTGATACTTGCGCTTGCTTCTGCAATATATACATTAGCATACATTTGATCTCTGCCATAAGATAAGCTTCCTAAAGCAACATTTGTATCAGTTGTATCTTTTAATGCATATGTTCCATATGTAGTTAGATAGCCAGTGTACTTAGTATTATCCCAAGTTTGAGAGTCATATGAAGCAGCACCGCCTAAAAATACAAAGTTACTTAATTGTGAATAAGTTCCATCAGTAGTTTCTACAAGAATTGCATGGTATTTTTCACTATCTGCTTTGTTTTTATCTTCAACAAAGAGTAATGCAGGGTAACTTAAAGCATCCACACCATCAACAATTGTTACATTTTTGGTTGTATTTGCAACACCTAAACCATTCACACCAAATTGGTATGTAACATTTCCAACTGATAGATTATGCAAACCTCCAGCTGTTAAATTAGTTGCTGCAGCACCATCAATAGAATACCTTACTCCACCCACGCCCAAATCGAACTTAACTGTTCCTGTAGGTAAGTTATATGTTATACCTGTTGCATCTATTGCATCTCCAGTTGCATCATTAATTGCTGAATAATAAGCAAATGCTAATCTTGGGTATTCCTCTCCTGCAACTAATTTCAGGTATGGGAATATATCTCTGTGTGTGTTTGCATATGCATCAGCACTTTCTACTCTGAAACCTCCAGCTGCGCCATCGCTATTTGTATTATTTGTTACAACATAAGTTTGGCTATTAATTGTTATGTTTTGTCCGTAAGTAAAATCTTTGTTTTCCAAAAGATATTTAGTTCCAGTAAAAACATCTTGGAATTCAATATCACTTGTAGTGGTACTTGCAAGATTTACTTTTGTAACTTGCATAAGATGTTGATAATCTCCACTATTTAAGATAAAGTAATCATCATCTGTCAAGTTATTACCTTCAACAACTACAATTGGATTGCTTGCATCATCTTTAAGAGCACCTTCAAATGTAAATGGAACTGTCTTTGTTGTTCCAGCTTTGTCTGTTAAAACAACATTAAGTTCTCTATTTCCACCTGTCTTTAACTCAATTAAAGTTCTTCCAGTATCTTTTTCAGCTGTAAATGTGGGTCCCTCTGAAACACTATTAAATTCTAATTTAAGTGTTCCAAATACAGGATCTGTGAAAGATTCTCCAACAAGTACATGGTTATTATCACTATCTGAAGCAGCAACAGCTATTTGTAATTTTGTCATAGCATTTACTCCACCAGCTATAGTAACTAAAGTACCTTCAATATCAGTGTTATCTGCACCATATTGAACAGCATTACCACTTTCAAAAGTAAGTTTGTCAGCACCAAGTTCTATTTCAGCGTGTCCTGAACCATCGTCCCCTGTTCTGAAAACAGTTTTAGCATAAACATCAATTTCTTTTCCATCAACAACATATGTCTTTGTTTGTCCTTGTGTCATTGTTTTGGTTTGTCCATTGATAGTTATACTTGCAACAGTTGTAGCATCTGAACTAAGTCCATTTAATGTAACCTGATAAGTTACATCTTCAACCATAACAGGTACTGTTTCACCAACATAAATAGTTTCAGCACCAGAACCTCCTAAGAGAATTAAAGTGTCTGCATCAGTTGATGTTCCAATTGTATATGTTTTTCCGAATAAAGTAAGTTCTTCGCCTTCTGAATCAGAAGCGTTTAATGGTGTTGCTTTATCCCAGTTTAAGGTCCAAGTGTACATAGGAGAGCTAGTTGATGTAGCTAGTTCCAACATTAATGCAGGATCATCAAAATCATTATCAGAATTTCCAAATGAAAATCGATTTGTAGTAGATGTTCCTACAGCAATTGTTTGTTCAAACTCCCATGTTGTTCCAGCATCATCAAGGAATTTTCCATCAGCCAAAACAGTAGGTAAATCATTCTTTGTGATTGTAGCAACATTTTCAGCTAAATCATCAAGTAAGTAAAGAAGATTTGAACCACTATTCAAGCTTTTAGCTTCACCTGCAACAGTTTCATCACCGCCAGAGCTTCCACCCATTTTTGACTGTAAATTAGACTGAATGTATCCAGCATTTACAAGGTCAAGTGGATTAACTCCAGTTCCTGTACCGTAAACAATAGCCACATTAGCAGCTCCTCCTGATATAAATGGAGCAGGATAAGCAGCAGCTGCAGCAAAGCCGAAAGTCATTCCAGCCATTATTGTACTAGCCACGATTGCAGATATTCTTTTAAAATTAAATTTCATTATTTTTAACCTCCTTTCATCTATATCAAGTATGTTGTCTATGACAACCTCTCATTTCAATTGATAGCTATAGGGGAACCATCTTATTGAAATTTTTTAAGGTTTTTCCTTGTTTTTCACAAGGTTTTTTGTTCCCTATAAATCCCCTTTTGGGATTATAGGTAAAATTCAAATTAGTTTAAAAAGCTTACCCTATTAATCAACAATTATTTTGAACAAAAAGAAAGTTTTAGTGGTTTTATTTATAAAGCTTATGTTGTCACTATTTTATTAATACATAATTCATGAACTTGTAAAATCTTACAAAAAGCAAATATTTATTAAGATGGGGTAATTATTTGTAATATATATCAATTCAAAATAGATATATTAATAATATAGTTTAATCATATCAGTTAAGAAAATTTTATCGATGGCAAAAGAGAAAACAAGAGAAATAACAATACGTGAAAGCAAGGGGGCTTTTTCAATTTTTAAAAGCCAGGGAATTTCAAAGGAAGATTATGACTTTTCAGGTATGCTTGCTTTAAGACAGCTTTTAAGCAATGAAAAAGCACGAATTTTAGATGTAATAAAAAACCAAAAACCCTCTTCAATATACGATTTAGCTAAAAAATTAAACAGGGGATTTAAATCAGTAAATGATGATGTAAAGCTTCTTGAAAGATTTGGTTTTATAAAATTAGTTGAAGAAAAGACCAAAAAAAGAATAAGGCACCGCCCAATAATCTCTGTTGAAACAATTACAATTCATATAAAGTTCTAATCATAATACACATTAAAATAAATTTCAACTTCGTTAGGGAGAGTTTGTCCAGAACCTTTATATTGCTTGCTTGTAATTGCCCCTTTTTTTAAAAGCACCATTTTTTCCCCATAGGAGGTTATGTTTAACTGATACCCTTGAATAGGAAATTCTTCTGCATTTCCAACATTCCAGCTCTCCTCCAAAATATCACTTATTGTGCTGTTTAAAACAGCACAAGCTTCTAATCCATAAGTACAATCTGCTTCTTTTTGGCATTCTCGTATTAATTCTTGAACAGAAATGTTTTCTCCATTTTGTTCGCATAAAGTTGTAATATGCAGTAAAGATTGAACAAATCCCCTTATTTGATAATCTTCAGTTGCTTCTTTTGGGCCTTTTACAAGCACAAAACCTAAAAAAAGCAGGAAAATTATCCCTACTAGCACAATAATTACTGCAAATCCCCCTATTTCTTCTTGTCCCTTTCTTTTTAATCTCATTTTAATTAATTTCCTCATATCTTATTATTAGCTTTGCTAATTCGCATTTATCTATTATTTCTCCTTTATAATTCTCTTTTCTGCACAAAGCAACAAAATTTGAAGCACTATTACCAAGAGAACTAGAATCTATTAATTTTATACTACTACATCTTGGATAAGTTAAATTAGTACATTCCCTGTTTGGCCCTGCTGGATAAATTTTGAGTATTTCAATACTCTTAATCCCCCAAAATTCTGAATATTTCCCTATATTCTCTTTCAATGCCATAACCTTATCCCCATCCACACAATCTGTTTTTTCACTTGAACCATATGCTAGACCACAGGAAAACTCAGGAGAATTTGCAATTTTTGAAACAAGCAGGTGTGCGTTTTTTTCTTCAATTTCATTTGCTTTATCTTTAACATTTTTTAAGTAATAAGATAAAAAAATTATCCCCAAAAGAGCAAAGAAAAGAAATACAACAATAAGAAGAAAAGATATTTGTTGGATTTTCATTTGAGCGCGTTTAGCGTTCAAACTAAAATTGCCGTGCAATTTTTGCCCTTGGTGAAAACCTGTTTTCATTTGAGCGCGTTTAGTGCTCAAACTAAAAGTCGCAGAGCGATTTTTTGGCTTTGCTGAAAACGAAGTTTTCATTTGAGCGCGCTTATTGTGTTTATTTAATTTATTTACCATAATCTGCACTCCATATTTGTATTTTTAATTTCAATAGTATCTACTGAGCTTACAAGAGAAACCAAATCAGCAGAACTTTCAAGAGTTCTTTCTTTTTGTCTCAAAGAAATTAAATCAGTTGATATTTCCGGTAAACATCCTACCTCTTCATATAAAAAATCAGACTTCTTTTGATAGGTAATGGAAAGCTGTTCTGCTCTTTTCATAAGTCTAAGTAATTGACACTCATAAATTTCCTTGGAAGAAAATATTGCAGCATACATTAAAACATCCCCTTCATAATATACTGTCTCTCCGTTTTTTCTTACAGATTTTTGATTCTCTTTGACTATCACATCACAATTTGCAGATGTACTAAAACACACCCTTATACTCTCTTGAGGACAATCTTCAAATAATATATTAGGAGCATTTAACGAATTTTCAATTTCATCTTCTATTCTTTCAGGAGCATCAATAAAACAATAAGAAGAACTATTTGAAGTAAGATAAAGCAAATCCCCCACCTTAAAAGGAAAATCAAAGGATTTAGAATAAATATAAAAATTTTTTCCCTCAACATAATTCTCTGAAAAAATATACTTATTCTGAATAGAAGTGGTTATTCCAATATCGCCCCATTTATTTGAAGAAGTTTTTTCAGAAATTCTTATTGTTTGTTTTCCAAAATAATCGTTTGAACCCCCTCCAACAACACAATCTGGATAAATTCTTGTTTCTATTTGAGTTTTTATAATACTTTTAGTTGCACTTTCAAAACCAGATTCAAGCGGGTTTAAAAGAGCCCCGATGTTTTTTGCTGTTTCAGCACCCCTCTCCTGATTAAATGTATCCATCAATTTAATAATTGCAAATATAGTCATGAATAAAATAAATGCTCCTACTACCATAGCAAAGATCCATGAAAAAGAAAATTCTAATGCCCCTTTTTTATTTTTTTTATTCATCTTATTCAATAAACTTATCCCACAATTGTAACTAATGTTTCACCCTGGTTTTTTCTTAGATATAAAACTAATTTTCCTTCATTCACATTTATGCATAATGTTTCTGAATTTTGGGGAATTGTTCTTGAGAAATCAACATGATTTAATTTTCCCCCCTTAAATTCTCCAAATGGCATAAAATAGATATTTTCAAAACTATCATCAGAAAAACACACTTTTTCAATTTTTTTTGGAAGATAATATTCCTTTCGAACAGCGCCATATTCTCCATTAAATTTAGAATCTATATGTCCTTGCAATTCTTTTTGAAATGATTTTATTTTTGCATATTGCATTGTATTAACTAGTTTTCCAATTCCAAAAGCAGCAAATACAATAAAAGCTATAATTAAAATTATTGAAAATATTGTCCCAAAAGAAATTTCCATTTGAGCGCGTTTCGCGCTCAAACTAAAATTGCCGTGCAATTTTTGCCTTTGGTGAAAACTTGTTTGCATTTGAGCGCGTTTATTTCTCTTTTTTTGATATTTCATTTATAACCTCTTTTAATTTTGGGAGTTCTATTTTTATTAATTCCCAAATTATTTCACTATTAATATAAGAATAAGCATGGCTTATTATATTTCTTGTTCTTTCTATTTTTTCCCAGTTTAATTTATATTTACTTTTTATTTCTTTAGAGATTTTATTGGTGCTTTCACCAATAACTTGAATTCTCATATATGTAGCATCTTTTAATATATCCTCTTTATCAAAATCGTCTTTATTTTTTCCTTTTAATGAATCTTCAATTTTCTTTATAGAATCTAAGATATCTTTTATATATAATTTATATTTTAACATACTTTGTCTCCTCCAGAACATAACTTAATTCTGGTCTTAAATCCTGTTCAATAATTAAATCAATCTTTCTTTTAAAGAGTCTTTCAAGGAGAAATAATAAATCAAAATAATTATTAAATGTAATTTTATCAAATTCAACAAGAAAATCTATATCACTTTTCTTTTTTTGTTCCCCCTTTACAAATGATCCGAATAAACCTATTTTTTTAGCCCCTGTTTTTCGTATTTTTTCCTTTTCCTTTTCTATTTTTTTTAATATTTTTTCTGCATTAAGTTCATTTACTTTTTTCATAGTAAATTTACACAATTGTATTTTATAAAGATTTCATTAATTATTCCAAAGATGCGATTTCAAATGGACGAGCAATTATACTACACTCGCTTGGGCTTGGCTGATTGCCATATTCGTCTTGGCATTTAATGTAAAAATCAACATTTGTATTCCATTCTGAGTAAAATTCTTTTTCATCTATTTTATTTAATGCAGTTCCATCTTCAAATAAATAAGTGCATCCATAAGTGCTATAAACACAAGTTCCAGGTTCATCTGTAGTTACTTTTAGATATTCATCTTCTTTGTAAACTCTAACAACCATTGGAGATTCTTTGTCTATTTTAACATTGAATGTTGCATTTGCATCATCTGTATTCCCCCCTAAATCTCTGCATTTTATATAATAAGTATACTCTCCTGCAGCTAACCATAATTCTTGAGTGTGTTCATATTGTGAATAAGGTTCAGCATAATTTTCATAAAAGAAATCCACATAAGTTCCAGGATTTCCTGTTTCACTGAAAGCACATATAGCTTTCCCTTCTTGATACCCTGCAGAAGTTCTTACTTTTAGTTCTACTTTTGCACTTTCTGTTGAATCTTCTATTGTTTCTCCATTTTTAGGACTAACTTCTTCTATTACCAAAGGTCTTGTTCCAATAATGTTCAATAAATAAGATTGTGTATTAGTATTATTATTGCTGGAATTATCTTTGCATTTAAAATAAAATTTATTATCCTGTGAATTTTTCAAACCAGTTAAATTTGTTCTACAAGTATAAATCATGTTTGCATTGTATTCTGATAATGATTTATCACAATTCATTATTTCTTCCATTGAATTATAATCTTTATCCAAATGACTCCATTTGCAATCTGCAGGTTCATTTGTGTATAAAGATAAATTTACTGAAGTTTGTCCAAATCCAATCGGGGAGTTGTTTAATATATTTGCTCCCAAGATATTTGGAGGAGTTAAATCTGGACCTTCACTTATGCAAAATTTAAACACAAAATTTCCAATATTTGAATTTCCATTTGAATCTTTACATCTTATAAATAATTCATATCTCCCCCCATTATCAACAGTTATATTTGCTGCTTCCATAGCTTCCTTACTTGGAAGACTTAAAGCAAAAGAATGATTGTAAGTTCTTATTGCCGGAGTCATGAACATATCTGCCATTATTGAATAATTTGCAAGATTTTCTGTATTTATCTTGCATATTGCAGGTTCATCCAATTCAACCCCAAATGAAACAGGAGTATAAGGAGGAGCACATCTCATTCCATCAACTGTTGTAACTTGCTCTTTTCCAGTATATATCACTTTTACTCCAGTATCTGGAGGAGATAATGCATTATCAGGAGTATAAGTGAAGTTATCTTTAAGTGCATTTTTCCAAGCTTTAATTATTGGAGGAGTTATATCTTTAGTATTATTCCAGATGCAAAGTTCATTTCCACTTCCAATTTCTCCGATTAACATACATCCTTGTCCCAAACTTCTACATTGATATTCTGTGCAACCAAAATTTTCTTGTTTGTTGCATGCTTCGCATCTTTCTTTCATTTGTGTTTCTGTTAATCCAGCACCACTTTGAGAATCCCATTCATAGCAGGTTAATTGAATTAAATCTGTTGAGGATTTTTTAGCAAGAGCAACAAATATAACAAATGCTACTGCTGCACCAATTAAAATTCCTACTGGACCTCCAACTGCACTAGTTCCAAAAATTGCTTCAGATGTTGCAAGCAATCCGGCAGCTGTTCCCCCAGCGAGTGCATAACCTAAAGATTGAGATTGCTGGACATTTAATCCAAATAATGGTCCTAGAACATATCTTCCAACAAGAAATGCAATTGCAGCCCAAGCAGAAATTGCAATAGCACTTCCTACGATAGTTTCTCCTCCAAGAAGCCATGGACTATTAAGTCCTAATTCTTTTAATTTACTTAAAATCTCTCCTTTAGATGCTGTTTCGCTTGTGGAAACTTTAGCTAATTTATTATATGTTTCTACACTTTTTTCAGTTATTGTAATTCCTGAAGCAATATTAGAAATTGTATCTTTTGGTATTAATTTTTCTCTTTCTATGGATTTAGGAGGGGTATTTGTTTTATCTTCTGCACTCACAACATCAATTTCACTTCCAATCATCCAAGAAATTGCAATAATTCCAATTACTAAAATTAATATTTGAAATAATGCTTCTGCTTTTTCTTTTCGGTTGTTATATTTTTTTCTCATATTAATTATCATTTTGTAAATTCGCTTGTGAATATTTCTTTAATATCTCCTGAACCTCCAAGATAATTTTTCTTTGTTCCACAATCTCCAAATGCTGTGCATATTTCATTTGCTAATTTAACCCATTCATCATAACTTTTTGGATGCCAGGAGGGTTTATTGTTTTCATATTTATCTTTTGCTTTTCCGCTTGTATATCCTGGAATGCAATAGCAGTTTTCAACACATTTTCCCATTTTTTCATCCCAATCTTTTTGTGATAATTTCTTTTTACTTGCAAGAATTCCAATTTCATATCTCACAACACAAGCTTGTGTTCCCAAACTGCAAACTTCTGCTCCATTTCCAGTTTCAGCATAGAAATCAAAACCAGGAGCATATTTTGGAACACAAGTTCCAGGTATTTTGTTATCTTCTGTTTCAGTAAATGCAAGGTTTTCTCCATCTTCATTTTTTAAAACACTATATCCGCTTATCCATTTGCAATCTCTTAAGTAAGTATTTTCGCATTCTGTTTTGTTTGTTTGACTTACACAATCCTGCCATTTATTTAAAACACATCCCGCAACACTGAAATCATTAACCTCATCTTCAATACAAATTTCATTTCTAAACTCTGAACAAGGTTCAATACTAACTTCTCCATTATAACACATAAATCTATAATATCTACTTCCAGGTAAATTTTGTCCTTTTACACTTGTAATACTATTTTCTTCACACCAAGTTTCTCCATGAAGTTTTCCAACCTCTTTACAATCTAGACTTCCACAAAAATAATCTCCATAATCTGGTTTTATTGTTTCCCCTCTTTGATATATTGTACATACACTTCCAGAAAAATAATCACAAGACCCACAGGTTTTTGAATTTTTGTTTCCCATTCCATTATCGCATGAAGGTTCTTGAATATATGTCCAATAATTATTGTCATTTAATTTAGAAAAATCATAAATATTTGCAATATTTCCGCAAGTATCTAAAAAATATACGCTTTCTTGATGACAAAGTGTTCCCCCTCGCGGTCCGCAATTAGTAGCAAGCTGTTGTGCAGAACATAAAAATCCACTATGAAATTCACCCCCATTTATTTCACTGCAATCTTTTTGACTTATCATTCTGCAAGTTGTTTGATATTCTTCTTCAAAAACACACGCTCCAATTTCGTCAGAGGTTATGCTTGCAATGCATTCTAATTCATTGGTTATATCTGCCCTATAATTAGTGGTTAAACCATAATCTGAAGATAATTTCTTACATTGAACTTGTGTTGTAAATGCTGCTGAATCTCCAAGAAGACAACATCCTAATTGGCATTCAGGTAAATCCCCTACTTCTTCTGCTTTCCAAACTCCTCCACGATTATTGCATACTGTTAATGGGGTGTTTGCTGTGCATGTTCCAGATTTAGAATCTACACATGTTCCTAATTTGCAATATGAAGTTAATTGACAAGAAGTTGCAACAGGCGTAGTATATTGCTGATTTGAAAAGGGATTTATTCCAGTTGCGCATTGTCCTTGAGGGGCATTTTGACACCATTGCCCGCTTGCTAATCTTTCACAGCAGTAAGAGCTTTCTGCAATAATAAAATTAATAGATAAAATTCCAATTAAAAAAATAATTCCAAAATTAATAAATATTTTTTTGTTCATTTAAACTATTACTCCTGGGGGGAAAGCATAACTTCTAGATGCAAACTGGAATTTTTCTCCAGTATCTCTGTTTGTTAAAATATAAATAGAAGTTTCATCAATTTGTTTTTTCTTTTCAACTTTTAAATCATGATAATAATTCATATATGTTGTAACTTCAGCATCTCCATAAAGAGTTTCCCATTGAATTATGCTGCTTGCAATTGAAGCAAATCTGTAAGTATCCCTTGGAATTACAATTTGGAAATTTTCATATTTATTTGTACTGCTTTTTGTTAATGTAACTTCATACCCAAATGTAGTTACAATTCTTTCAGGCAATAAATCAACACTAGTATTTCCAGACTTCATAATTACCTCATATCCTTCTTTTTCATAATTATCTTTCATAGAATTAAAGCAAAGAATAACGTCGTCTTCAATATTATTTAAGATTTCTTCCTGAATATGTTGAGCAAGCATCGGTTGTTGAACAACGCAAGGCGCATAATACTCATTTGTATAACACAAATATTCTATTGTATTATTTTGATAAAGATAATATCCATTTGAGGGAATTACACTTCCTCCTCGAAGAGATAAATTCGTAACAGTGTCTTCAATTTTTTCTTTCATACATGTTTCAATATAAACAGCAGGATTTTCTGTTACAACAGGTCCAACAGGAGGTTTTCTAAGGAGAAAATAAAAAAGAATGGCAAGGGCAACAATGATTAAAGCAATTATTATAAAAATGGTTACTTGTCCTTTAAAGTTTTTTAAAAAAAGATTTAGCTTGCCTCTTTTCTCCTCTTTCTTAGTCATTTCTTTTTAAAGTTACAGTCGTTTAAAAACATTTCTTAAATCAGATTATTTTTATTCTATTATACAAAAGAAATAATTTTTTTATCTTATTCCTTATTGGATTCTGAAAGTTCTTTATAATCTTTTTCAGTTACAACTGCAACATCTAAAAAAAGACTTTTCTTCCCTTCTATATTAAGAACCACTCTATAGTTTGATGTTTTAGGAAAATATTCATCATTTAATATAATTTCTTTTAAAGGAGCTTTTCCTAAAGTTGTTGCAGGAGAGTTTTTTACTTCTTTGCCATTCTCCAGTAAGTCATAAATTGCAATATTTGTTATTCTATTGCTATAAACACTTGTTTCTCTAATAAGATAAAACTTCAATGGATTTGATTTACTAACAACATAAGCATATTTAGAAGCATCAATAAATTCTGAATATCCTACTAGTCCGTTTCTATTAAAATCTACATAGTTTCTAGCAACAATAAAATACGCATTTGGTTTGAAAGGATTATCTAAATTTGAAGTTTGAGAGAGTTCAAGTTCTTTTTCATTTGTAAGTAATGCTTCAACCATATCAAAATTGCTTAATTTACTTTCATTATAATTATCTTTAGAATTAGGATTATTATTGACAGTTATATCTGTTTTTCCAGCATTTGCATATTCTAAATTAGCTTTCATTTGAGCTTGATTTGAAACAACATTTCCAGAAGCTTTCAAAATTTCTTTTGCTCTTTCTCCTTCAATAGTGTTGCTTCCTGGAAGATTTGTTGAACCCAAAATAGTTAATGCATTTCCAACCAAGGCAGTTTTCTGTGCAGGAGTCATTGTTCCGCATCCAGGAGTACCAGCAAGAATAGCCCCAACTAACCCTGCTCCTATTGTTTTTTTTACTTTATCAGCAAGATTTTTCATAAAAAATATAAGAATAAGAAGTATTTAAATGTTACTATATCAAAATGACAAATATGGTTTAACTCTGTGATATAGAACTTTTTTTAGAGCATTTTGTTTTAATCTTCTACTCAGACAAGTAATTTAATTTATATAATTTGTATTAAAATTATCTTTAAATTACTAATCTTCGGTTTCAACTCTTGGGGCTAAAAGAAAAGATAGTTCCATGCTGTCTGTTCTTATATCCATTCTCAAAGGATGGTCATCTGCAAAATTTAAGATTGTTTTATTTGATAATTTTGAGGCTTTTGCAAATTTTTGCAAGTATTCCAAACTATATTTTGATTTGCATGATTCTGCATTTATTTTTGCTTCATCTCCAGAAAATTCGCTCCTTGCAGAATTTAAACCCCTTGCTTCTATTATGAATTTTCCTTCTTTTATTATAAAAGAGCAAGCATCATCAACAACAGCACAATCTTCGATTGAATCAATAAAATCTGAAGAATTCATTTCAATTCTTGAACTAAATTCAAGAGAAGGCATTTCTTTTTCCTCTCCTTCTATTTCCATTAAACATAATGTAAATTTTCTGCTTATTCTATCTTGCATTTCAATTTCCAAAAAATTTTCTTTTTTCTCCAATACAACTGAATCAGAACTTCTTCTCAATATTTTTTTTAAACTATCTAAATTAACTCCTAAAATTTCTTTTCCAGATTCAAATTGGGAAAATCCACTTTTAGGGATTCTAAAATGAACCATTGCAACATTTGCAGGGTCAATTGCAGTTATGCTTAATCCAAAGTCATCTATTTTTATTCTTACTTCAGTTACAAGCTCGGAAACAAGTTCAATTGCCTTATACAATGAAACAGAATTTTCAAGTTTAATCTTCATAAACCTTCAAGAAAAGTTGTTTATTTAAGCATTACTGTTCTAAAGTATAGAATAATTATATAAATCTCTCAATTTAATTTAAGGTATGGAAAAAAGAGCTGTTTCTGTAAATGAACAAAGAATAAGAAAAATAACAAGTCTTTATTATTCAAGACCAGAAATTCAAAAAATTATTTTTGAATTTTCAAAAAATCGGGAAATTTGTCCGAGATATTTTGAAGGATTTGGGAAACGCCCAGATACATTTGAATATCCAGGAGATATTTTTGAATTAGTAAAAAAAGGTGCAACTTCTTTTCATTGTTCGGAAGAGTTTTGGAAAGATCCTCTTAAAATACAAACAGGAATGAATGAAAAGCAACTTAATGAATTAAGATGCGGTTGGGATTTTCTTATTGATATTGATAGCAAGTATATAGATTATAGTAAGATTATGGCAATAGAAATTTTAAAAGTATTAAAATTTCACGGGGTAAAAAACGTAGGAATAAAATTCTCGGGTTCAAAAGGTTTCCATTTAATAATTCCCTGGAAGGCATTTCCAAAAGAAATTAATGGTGTAAAAACTTCTGATAAATTCCCAGAATGGCCAAGAATTTTAATTAAGTATCTTATAGAGCAGACTAAGAATAAATTAATTGAAAAAATTTCTGAGCTAGAAAGACCAAACAAATATATTAAAGATTATTCTGCTCCAAAAGAAGTTGTTCCGGATTTAGTCTTAGTTTCACCAAGGCATTTGTTTAGAATGCCCTATTCTCTTCATGAAAAAACTTCTTTGGCAAGTGTTGTTTTAAAACCAGAAGAAATAGAAACTTTTGATATGAAGAATGCAAATCCAATTAAATTATCTGAAAAAAACATTCTAAGTTTTTTTCCAAATTCAAAAGAAGAAGAGGCTTCAGAACTTTTAATTCAGGCATTGGATTGGTATAAAGAAACAAATAAAGATGAAAAAAGAGAAGAAAGGGTTTTTAGTCAGATTAAACTTACCAATCTTTCTGATGCACATTTTCCCCCCTGCATAAAAAATATCCTTAAAGGACTTTCAGATGGTAAAAAAAGAGCTTTGTTTGTTTTAATAAATTTATTTCGTTCAATAGGAATGGATAAGGATGAACTTGAAAAAAGAATTTACGAATGGAATAAAAAAAATGAAGTTCCTTTAAGAGAAGGATATATCCAATCACAAATTCTCTGGTCTTATAGAAATAAAATTATAATGCCTCCAAATTGCAAGGAATTTTATTTGGGAATTGGGGTTTGCGAACCAAATGCTTTTTGCAAATTAATAAAAAATCCGACAAATTATATTATTAGAAAAAACCTTAAAGAAAACAAGAAATAGAATTTTATAAAAATATTTATAAACAACTTTGACATGTTTCTTTAATGAAGAGAGGAGTTTTTATATTCATATTGTTCTTTGTGTTAATTCTATTATTTCCAATAGTAGTTGCAGATGAACTTGCTCAAGTTGAAAAAGCATATTCTTGTTTGGAAGCAAAAATAAATTCAAGCAAATGCTCTTCTCTTGCTTTTGAAGAAAAAGTTTTTTCTTTGCTTGCAACAGGCAATTGTAAAAATGAAATCATATCGGATAATCTTTCAAATCAATGCTGGCCAAAATCAGGTTGCACAATAAAGTCAACTTCTCAGGCAATGCTTGCCTTGGACGGAAAAGCAGATTTAAAATCTTCTGAAAACTGGCTTCTTTCAAAAACTTCTGTACCTTCTGATATTGATTGGTTTTTGGAAATAGAAAGTTCTTCTTCTGCATTATGCACAATAATTTATTCAGATACAACATATTCCTTAAAATTATTGGAAAACAAAACTCTTTCTTCTTCAAGTTTAGGAAGTTGTCTAAGTTTGGCCCAAGATAATTATTGGATTAAAATTTCTCCATCATGTTACAATAAAGAAATAAGAATTTCGTGCAATACAGGCACTTCAAATACGAATTTTATGACAACATTATTATTTAAGAAAAAAGATTCTCAGGCAATCCATGTTTCAAATATTGCTCATTCTGCTTCTTCTGGAGGAACAACAAAAGAGATTGTAGATTCCTTATGTTTTTCAGATGGATCAGGATGCAATTATGAAGGCAGTTTATGGGCAACATTTGTTTTATATTCTTTAAATCATAATGCAAGTCAAATTTCAAAATTTATACCTTATTTAATAACCGGGATGGAAGAAAATAAAAAATATATCCCAGAATCTTTTTTATATTCTTTAACAAATAAATTTGGAACAGAATTATTATTAAAGCAAAAAGCTCAATTATACTGGGACGAGTCTGGAAATAAATATTATGATACTGCTTTGGCATTATGGCCCTTTCGTTATGAAGCTCCATATGAAAAAGGATACTCTAAGGAATGGCTTTTGAGAGTTCAAGAAGAAAGCGGATGTTGGAATGGGGGAAATTTAAAAGATACTGCGTTTATTTTATATTCAATTTGGCCAAAGGGCCCTTCTCCGTTGGGAACTTGTTTGTTTTCCAGTAATTGTATTCAGTATGATTGTCAGGTAGCTTCCTGTGTTAATGGGGTTTGCTTGTATGATTCTTTAACAGAATGCAAAGATGGAGATGGGTGTTGTGGGGTGGGTTGTACTTATATAAATGATAATGATTGTGGTGTAGGTGAAAATCAATGTTCTTCAAATGATGATTGTGATTATTTAGATTCAACTCAGAATTATTATTGTTCTGATGATAAAACCAAGGTTTTACAGGAGGTTATAGAGGGCGTGTGCAAGAACAGGGTTTGTATTGAAGAGAAAACACCAAAGACAATTGAGACTTGTTCAAATAGTGAAAAATGTAGTTATGGAGAGTGTTCAGACCAAATAGGGCCGTGTGATGGTTTCCGGGATTGTCCCACAGGATACGATTGCGATGATTCTGGAGAATGTTTTCTTTCAGATATTATTGATTGTGAAGAATCTGGTTATTTTTGTGTTTTGGGCTCAAAATGTGCAGATAATAATTTAGCAGAGAGTAAATATTCTTGTTCAGAAGGAGGGACTTTTGTTTGTTGTACTAAAGAACCTACTGTTGGAACATGTGAAAGTCAAGGGGGAAATATATGTTATTCTAATATGGGTGAATCTTGTCCATTAACTGGAACAAGTAGAGATGCTTCTGATGTTGCTGTAGGAGATATTTGTTGTGTTGGAGCAGAATGTCAATCTTCTTCAGAGATATGCACTCCAGCTTGTTCTTCAGATGAAAATTGTGTAGGCGGTTCTTGTGTTAGTAGTGGGACTTATACCTGCAATTCTCATGAAGGAACTTGCAAATCAACTTGTGGAACAAAAGAAAAATCTACTTCTGATTATACTTGCGGTTCTGGAAAAACATGTTGCCTTCCTAAAAAAAGTGGGATGTGGCTTATTTTGGTTTTAATAATTTTAATTTTAATTTCTTTAATAGCAATTGTATTTAAGGATAAATTAAAACCATTTTGGTTTAAATTAAAATCTAAACTTGGAGGAAAAAAACAAAATACAGGAAATAAAGTTGGAATGCCTTCAACTTCAATAATTCCTCTTTCTAATCGTCCTCAATCAAGATTAATGCCTAGAAGAATACTTCCTTCTCCTGCAAAACCCCCAGTAAGAAGGCCTGCGCCAATCCAGCGCCCTGCAGTAAAAAAACCAGAAGAATCTAAAAAAGGAGAATTGGATGAGGTTCTAAAAAAACTTAAGGAGATGGGAAATAATTAATTTTTTAAGTATCTTCCAATAAACTTTATTAAGTATTTTTTCTTTCTTTTAACATGAAAAAAATAGGTGCTTTGTTTTTTGTATTGTTTTTTATTTTTCCAGTTATTTCTGCATTAGAATTGGAAATGAATTCTCAATTTTTTCAAGGACAGACTATAATAGCATCTGCTTCAGGAAATTTTTTGGACCCAATAACTACAGATAATATTCAATTTTATAGAAATCATGTAAGAACTTCTTTTGACCCAAAAGTTGCAAAAATAGGAGAAACATATTACATTTATTTTCAGTCTGCAGGGAAATCTCCAAATAATTATTCAATAAATATTACTGGTGTTCGTTATTTGGAAGGTTCTCAAATTTTAAATCAGCAAATTTCAAAAAGTTTTGAAATAATTGGAGAAGTTGCAGATTTTTCAGTTTCAAATGGATTTATAATCACTGAAGAAGATTTTTCATTAAAGCTACAAAATTTAATTGGAAGTAATGTTGAAATTGAATTCAGTGAAGAATTAATCTCAGGAAATCCAATTGGCTCATTTATTTTTGAATATGGGGGAGAAGAAGTTGAAAACTCCATAAATTTACCTTCCGGACAAGCAAAATATATTAATATAGGATTAGATAATTTTGCAGGAACAACTGTTAGAGAAATAACTTTTTCAACAAGCAATTTAAATTACAAAATTCCAGTCTATATTATTTTAAACGAAAGCAATTACAATAATACAAACATAACAAATAACACCAATGGAACTCAAACAAATAATACAAATGAAACAATAAACCCTACAAACGAAACTAATACAAATGAAACTTCTTCTACTAATTGTACTTGGTTTACAAAATTATTTGGGTGTAAAGAAACAAATTGCACTGACACTTGTACTTCATTAAAATATTCTTGTGGAAACAGAACAATTTGTGGTAAAATAACTGATTGTGGAGATTGTTCTTCAGGAGAGATTTGTCAAACAAACGGTTCTTGCACTATTACTCCTTGTGCAGATACTTGTACTTCATTAAAATATTCTTGTGGAAACAGAACAATTTGTGGTAAAATAACTGATTGTGGAGATTGTTCTTCAGGAGAGATTTGTCAAACAAATGGAACCTGCACTAAATCTTCTGGAAGTATTATAACTAAAACTTGTGCAGAGATAAATGGAACAATTTGCCCGCAAGGACAAGTTTGTGCAAACAACACTGTTACTACAAAAGATGCTAATTGCTGCCTTTCAAATTGTAAAGAAAGTGGGGGAAACCCAAATAGTAAATTGATTGGCTGGATAATAATCTTGGTTATTGGTATCCTGATTTTCTGGTTTTTTATAATGAAATTTAAGAAAACTAAAAAAACTAAAGATACTGTTCTTGATGGAAAAAAATAAAAGATAAATTATTTTTTCTTTTTTCTTTTCTTCTTTTCTGTTTCTTCTTGTAAATTTATCTCTTTACTCTTATTTTCTTCAGGGAGAAGTTCTCTAAATTTTTTCTCCATCTGCGAATTTTTAATTTGTAAAACACGTGCAACTTCTTCATATCCATGAAGTCTTCTTGCAAGTTCACTAAGAATGTCTGTCCATCCATTGTTTGTTAAAGCAATTAATTCAGGCTCAATAACTTCCACATGAGCAGGCATATATTTGAACATTATTATTGCAAGATATAAAATGTCATCTACTTCAATTTCAACTTCTGCAAAAGTTGTATAAAATTTTTCTTGTTCTTTAATTAGAACAGGTTCATTTATTTTTTTGCTTTTAACAGAAACCCCCTTTTCATTGTCAATATTTTTTATTATATCTTCCAGTGTTTCTAATAAATGTTCTGGGGGCATTCCAATTATTTCTAGAATTATTGAAGCACGAATGTTTTTTGTTTCTTTATCTGAACTCATTTTTTTTATATTTATCCTTTTTAACCATAAATAAGGTAATAAGCAAAAGACAAAATGTTATAATCCCATAAATTGACAGTTTGCTTTTATCTAATTGTTTGATATCTTCACTTTTTATATTTTGCGCATTTGACATAAGAGTAATTGGTTTAATTTCTTCTTTTGTTGTTTTTGTAAATTTCTCTGCTGAAACATTGATTAATTCTTCAATATCCTCTTTTTCTGTTTCAATGCTCTCTTCTTTTTCTTGTTCTTCAATATCTTCTTCTGATTCTTCTTCATCTTCCTTTCCTACACATGCAAGTCCTTGCTGTTTTATATTTGTAAGAGTTACTTCACCTATTCCATTTACATTTATTAATTCGTCAATAGAATTAAATGGGCGAGAATCAATTATTGCTTGCGCCTTTACTGGGCCAATACCTGATAATTTATCTAATTCTTCAATAGAAGCAGTATTCAAGTCTATTTGCTCATTATTGCATAATGCATAAACTTGAGAAAGAACAATTGCAAATAAAAATAGGATTAATATCCTTTTTTTCATTAATTATTAAGAAATTCTTTTATTTTAAGAATTATTGTGCTGTAAAATCTTCTTTATATTTGTCAGAGAAATTAATATACTCAATTTCCCCTCTTTTCTTTCCTTTTTTTGCTATTAATATCTCTGAAAAGATATTATTTTTTATAAGCCATCGGCACATATCTCTTTCAATTTCGTCAAGATACCCCTTACTTTTTACCTCGACACCAATAATTTTCGTTTGATTTTCTTTAAATTTTTCTTCTTTTTCAATTGATGTAGATATTATATGCTCTCCACAAAAGTTGCAGGAGATAAATCCCTTAATTTCATCATAACCCAAAGATTCTCTTTTGCAATTTTCACAAAAACCTTTCATTAATGGAAACTTTGAATTCTCTTTTTTATTAGTCCTAAAAGCAATAAAATCAGGAAACCCTGTTCCAAGAACCATTATTTTTTTGAATGGATTGTATTTTCTTTTTGCAGGAACTACTTTGCCGATATTTCCTTCCCGATTATAATCTACTGTATTTGTCCATTTGTCAACAATCCAACCCATCTTTTCAAGATTTTCTCTGACTTTCGCTTCAAATCTTATGCCTGCAGCACGATTTTTCTTTCCTTGTTTGGAAAAATTGGGTTTATTTTTTATTTCTATTTCCATAAATATAATCAGAAGAAAGACTTTATATTATTTTTTAGGATTATTTAGAAATTGTAATTTTATTTCTTTGTAACTTTTTCTTCTTTAAGAACTGCTTTTGCTATGAAGAAAATTACTAAAGCAATTATCACAAAATTTATCGCCTCGCCTAAAAAAGCTCCCCAACCAATTACAAATGGGCCAAGAGTGAATGTTGCTGTTTTCCATGCTCCATCTGCAATAAATGGAGTAATTAAAGGCATAATAATGTTATCAACAAGAGATTTTACTAAAGCAGTAGCAGCAACACCCATTATAAAAGCTATTGCAAGTCCAACTACTTTATATTCTTTTAAAAATTCAAGGAATTCTTTGATTAACCCTTTCTTCTCTTTTGTTTCTTTTTTATCCTCTTTTTCCATATTATTATATGTTTCCTGAATTTAAATATTTAACTAAATAATCTATTAAAGATTATTCCAATAGCAATGATAATAAGAACAATTGGTAACCATGGAGCATAAAAATTAATTACATTCAATTCTCTTAAAAGCCAAAGTGTTGCAAATACTAAAAGAATTACTCCTAATGTGGGAAATTTTCTTCTGTAAGTTGTTCTATGATATCTATGTATAGGCATTTTGTTTTATCATTAAATTTACAAGTCCCTAGCCTGCAAAGTCCTCCTTCCATTTGCTTTTGCTCTTTTTATTCCTTCAATTAAAATATCTTCTACTTTTCTTTCAAGAGTCATTTCAACTTCATCTGCAACACTAGAGACAGAGTTTTCTTTATCTAAATCTTTTACAACTTTTCTTATATTAGATTTTATTATTAGTGCCATAATTAAATTAATTAAACAGAATTTATTAAAGTTTTGTATATAACCTAAAAATTAATTAATTAACTTATCTACAAGAAAATCAATTGCAAATACCAAGATAATTGCTCCATTTCATCTTTTATTTTTTAAAACTTTGTGAAGAGAATAGTTTTATCCAATTTTTTATTAATTCAATTCTTTTTAAGCTATAATCTATTTCTTCCAAGTTTTTTTCTCTTGAAACAATATCTTTTACTTTATTGTTAGAAAATCTATTTAAAAGTTTAATCAATCTTGGATAAGAAATTCTATTTGGAAATTTTTTTGGAACATTTTTTAAGAATGCAAACTCATAATTTTTCTTTATTTTTTCAAACTCTTTTTCATTTTTTGCCTTCTTTAAATTAAACCAGATTTTTTCAGCAGAATCAAATTCATTAACTAAGTTAATTATATTTTGAGGAGTAAGGTTTCTTTGTTTTCTTGGGCGCTTAGTATATAAGTAACGGATAACTTCTGGTTCAAGGACTTTTAATAAAGTAGAAAGGGGAGTTACATTACCATGTCTAGTCGCCATTTTTTGCTTATTAACCAGAAAATATTCATAAAAAAACACTAATGGGAGCTCTTTTTTATATATCTTAAGTATTACTTGTTTTGCAAAAGGCCAAGAACCAATAAAATGTTCTTTTCCAAAAGGTTCTAAGGTTGTTTTAAATATTAGCATTTGAGCAGGCCATTCAAATTCCCAATCCATTTTCGTATTTCCATTCTTCCAATCAATAGTTCCAGTGTTTCCACACCCCCTTGCAGGATACTTTGAAGTCAAATTTCTTCCAGTGCAGACATATTCTACAGTTTCTTTTTTAAGATTTATATGTTTTATTCTGCCAGTTATCTTTTTACATTTTTCACATATAACTCACACGGGAATATAATCTTTGGGCTTTGTATTCTCTATATTCAAATCTATCTCTCTTGCTAATTCTGCTTTTTCAAATATTTTTTTAAGATACGGATTAAATTTTCCTGTTCTATATAGGTCTTCAGTGCTAAAGTACTGGGTGTCTTTTAATCCCATCAAATCACATTCGCTTTCATAGATTTTTCTGAAATGTTCAGCATAATTTTCACAACATCCCAGCGGGTCTGGGATAAAATAAAGAGGGGTTCCAACATATTTATTATACTCTTTAATTAATTTTAAAGAAGATGTGTGCCATTTTTTATTTAAATCAAAGAACCCCGATGGAAGTTTTCTAAATGGGTCCATATTATCTCTAGTTTGTATATGCCTCGCAGGATAACCTTTTTCTTTTACTGCAAGATAGATAAAGTAACTTCTGATGTTATCATTAAAATTTTCTATATGCTTTGTTCCTCCAGGAGTTTCACCACATCTGCAAGTAACAGGCTCTCCAATTTTTTTTGCTTGTTCTATGGCTTTCTCAGCATACTCTTCTATCTTATATTTGAATTTCTTGTTCATTATGATGGACCGGAGATGATTTGAACATCTCTCCTCCAAAATAAAAACCTTAGCGCTCTACCTTGCTGAGCTACCGGTCCAGGTTATAATATATTCTGCATCTACTTTGAATGTGCAGTCTTTTTATCTCTATAACAGCTTTTTTACTTTTTCTTTTCCCAATGCAAGTAAAAATGTTGGCAATCTTGGGCCAGTGTCTGCATCTATAAGCATCTGATAAACATTTTTAAAGAAATTTCTTTGTTCTATCTTCTTTTCATTTTCAGTCATTTCAGGTTTTTTTGGGACCGAATATACAAAAGTTGTAAGATCTTCCAAATTCCAGTGTTTCTCGAACCCTTCTTTAAATTTATCTATTTGTTCTTTCTCTTTTTTTGTTAGTTTTTTGTAATAATTATCGTTTGGAATTTCTCTTACATTAATTTTTAGTTCTGGAGCAAATTTATCTATCCAATTTTGAGATTTTACTAATCTCTGTTTTAAGATCTCATCCGAATATTTTTCTCCTATTCTTTTATAAATACTTTTAAGTTCTTTGAAATTTCCTTGAGCGACTTGTCCGAATGAACCAGCCTGTCTGAACGGAACTCTTTCCTTGACCAAAGGCTTTTTGGGATTTACAGTAGCAAGTTCTAGGGCTCTTTTTTCAGTTGATTGAAGTTTGTTTTCATAATAATTTATAACTTCTCTATCAAATTCATCATACTGTCTTATTATCTGAGAATCAAAAAATAGTGTTAATACTTTCATAGGATTAACTCTTGTGAATAACCATCTTAATAGCTCTGGCTCATAGATTTCAAGTAAATCTTTTGGAGCAATTCCTGTTCCCTTTGATCCAGACATCTTAGAAGCTCCTTCTACCCCAACGAAGCCATATCCTTGAAAATAAGGGGGTTCGATACCATAAATTTTTTTAGCAATTCTACTTGCAACATCAAAACTACCTCCGGGGGTTGCATGATCTTCCCCTCCCGGTTCAAAACTTACTCCTTCATGTTTCCATCTCATAGGCCAGTCAACCTTCCAATCGAGCTTTCCTATATTCTCTTTTGAAATATCTACAGTTTCTTTATTGCCACATTCGCACTTGTAAATTACCTTATCCTCTCCATCATAATCGATTATTTTTGTAGTTGTTCCTTTATTGCATTTTCTACAGTAAACCTGTAAGGGGTAATATTCTTCCATTTCTTTTTCTGTCATGCCCTGAGTCTTGAATTCCGCCAATATCTCTGCTATCTGCTTTCTTTTTTGCATTGCTGTTTTAATTCCCTCATAATATTCATTATTTTTGTATTTTTCTGCTTGATATAAAAATTTTATTGATGTTATAAGTTGGGGTATTGCTTCTTCAAATGGTGCCTGAAAATGCTTAGCATAAGATTTATGACATTTATCTGGATCAGGAACTTCAGCTAGGGGCATTCCTAAATATTTACTAAATTTCTCTGGCACTCCTTTTGGAATCTTTCTTAATCTATCGTATTCATCCCAAGAAAAGATTAATTCTGCTTCATACCCTTTATCCCTTAAAGAACGACAAACTAAATCAGACGTTATGATATCTCTAAAATTTCCAATATGTATTATTCCGGATGGACTAATTCCAGCAGCACACGTAAATTTTTTTTGCTTTGGATTCGAACGAATCAAATTAGACGCAATAGAATCTGCCCAGTACATTCTTTCACTTTCTTCCATTACTCGTTCAAGGGTTTTCATTTTTTAAATTTATCCTTGAACATAGGTCATAATTTGACTATTTAAAAGTTTCTAATATTTTTAACTTTATAGTAATAACATATTCATTATTTATCTTCTATAAAATTTTTTTCTTGGTCCAACTTCTTTATCTAATTCTTCATTTAAGATTTCATCTGCTATTTGTTGATATTTGTTCATTCTGTTTACATGCAAATATTTTATTTTTTTAAAATTTTCCTGCAATTTTTGAACTTTTAAAAATAATTCCATTAATTGAGTGTTTTTTACTTTGTATTTTCCAAGAAGCTGATTTACAACAAGTTCTGAATCCAATATACAGGTAATTTCTTCTTTTGTGAATTTTGAAGCAAGTTCAAGGGCTTTTATTAAAGCTTCATATTCTGCAATATTATTTGTAACATTTCTCCCAATAAACTGGCTGTATTTTGTAAGAATTTCTTCTTCTTTTCTTATAACTACCCCAATTGCACCTGGTCCGGGGTTTCCCCTTGCACCTCCATCTGAATTAGTATATATCATATTGTCTTAATTATACATAAGATTTATAAAACAATATTAAATACTTTTCTTTTATTGATGAAATGAAGAAAATATTAAAATTTCCTGATGGAGATAAACAATATCACATAGCTTCATGTGGAACCAAGGCCATGCAGAAGCTAATTCTCTATAAAAAAGGGATAGAAGTTCCAGAGATGGATTTAATCAAGATAGCAAATACTTCTAGAAAAGGAACACCTATTGAAAATATGTTAAGAATTGCAGATAAATTTGATTTGGATTACACCAAGAAATATAATTATTCCATACCTGATTTAATAAACTCAATAGACAAAGGAAATCCCGCACTTCTATCTGTTCAGGGTTGGCCCAATAAAAAAGTTAAAAATTGGTTAATAGAAACTGCCTTTGGACATTATGATGTTCTAACCGGTTATGATACAAGAAAAGAGCAGATATTTTATTATGATCCATATGATGGAAAAATAAAATCAATGAATTATGAAACACTTCATTTAGTTGCACATGACGTAGATTTTAAAAGTAAAGAAGTTTTTGATCACTTTGCAGTTTTCTTTAAAGATTAAATATGCAGTATTTTGAATGTCTTGAAATCTTGGAATTTTTCTTCTTTGAATTCGATGCTTCGTATCTCAGCATGTTTTGGACCTTTTTTGCATAATTCAACCATTTTTTCTATATCTTTATTGTCTCCCTCAAGAAAAATTTCTACTCTTCCATCATCAAGATTTCTTACAAATCCTTTAACATTATATTTTTCAGCATTTTCTTTTACAAATCCTCTAAAAAACATTCCTTGAACAGTTCCCGAAATATACAATCTAATTGATTTTTTCATATTTATATATATTAAAACATCTTATTAAAGATTTTGTTAGTTATTATTATCTAAATGCTTAAAAATATTATTTGGTTGTAATTATTATGCCCACAAGAGAGAGTTTAAATGATTCTTGGTATGCCCAATTTGAATTAGGACTGTCTGATGAGGCATATTATTGTCAAGACCATAATCCTGATTATGTTGCTTCAAAAAATAATCCAATAAAACCTTCAGGAGAAAGATTGGGAGATGTTGTTTATGACTCAGAAACAGGGAGACTTACAATAGAATCAAAAGTTAAGAAAGATTAAATTCTAGATAACGAATAAGATTTTAAATTCCTCTGTAATCTAATTCATTATTAACCACTGCAACTGTTTGCGAAGCAAAATACATTTTATTTCCAACAGAAACAGATTTGCAATAACTCTTTAATCTTTTGAGTTCTTTTTGAGGAAGCCCCTCATGGTCCCCAAGTATAAACACACAATCTTTAGGAATACTGGTTTTTCTTATATCTTCTCCTTTTTTATCTAATATAAAAATTTCATTTCCTTCTTTTATTAATTCTTCAATAACTCCAAGAAAACTTTTTTTCTCAATAAAACAACCTGGAAGAACTTCTGTCTTTTCCCCCCCTTTATATTTATATAATATTTTTTTTATTATATTTCCAACATCTTTTTTTGATATTTGTGTTTCATCTTTAACTTGAATTTCAATATGCTTTGGAGGGTCAGGTTGTCCATAGAATATAAAATGAAAAACAACATCTTTCCTGAAATCATGTGATAAGAAGACCCCCTGGATAAAACTATGTATTGCAATATCCATCCTTCCAGCTTTCATTAAATTCCCCTCCCCCCCAGAATA
The DNA here is from genome assembly GCA_022703705.1 of Nanobdellota archaeon. GTDB lineage: Archaea > Nanobdellota > Nanobdellia > Pacearchaeales > GW2011-AR1 > MWBV01. The sequence goes on along the minus strand of JAKLDD010000001.1, from coordinate 48,585 downwards.
TTTGGATAAAGCATTTCCAGATGTTGCCGCTGAACTTGAAAAATATACAAATTGGCGCATGTTATCCTCTCATCTCTTGCATAACAAATTCTGGTTTAGCAAATATTTCTTTTCCTCTAAAAATCTTATAAATGCCTATAAATCTTTCATCTAAAAAAACAGAGATGATTGAATCTTTTTTCCATCCCTCGTCTTTTATTAAGTCTTTTTTGTAAATTGGTTTTCCTGTCAATATTTGTTTTAAATTATCTTCTTTTATATTTGCAACAGAGTATACTTTGCCAACAACCTCTGCAGGTATAATTATATTTCTTAATAATTTATCATTTCCTTTTTCAAATTCTTCAGCCGCTTTTTCAAATTTATACATATCTACTGAAGAATCTCCTTGATTTTCTTCTTTAAAAATACCCGCTCTAATTCTTCTTAATTCTAACATATGTGCTCCAATTTTAAGCTCTTTTCCCAAATCATCAATTAACTTTCTTATGTACGTTCCCCCCTCACATTTTACTTTGAACAGGACATCTTTATCTCTTTTCTCCAGTAATTCAAAAGAATATATTTCTCTTTCTCTATTTTGTCTTTTAACTCTTGATTTGACTGGGGGCATTTGCATTATTTTTCCTAAAAAATTCTCGTTTATTGTTTGTTTTATCTTATCTACATTAATATCTTCATGAAGCCTCATAACTCCAATATACTCTTTGTTTTCTCCCAAAAAATATCCTGTTAATTTACATGCTCTATTGAGAGCAACAGGCAAAACCCCAGTTACTTTTGGATCCAGAGTTCCAAAATGAGAAGTTTTCCTCAATTTTAATCGTTTACATACAAATTCTGAAACACTAAAACTTGTTGGTCCAGAAGGCTTGTCAATATTAATTATTCCAAATTCAAGGAGTTCTTTAATAGATCTTTTTTGTTTTATTTCTTCAATATTCATAAAAATCTTAATTCTTGACAATTTAAAAGATTAATCTATTTTTATAAAGTATATTCTATATCATATATTTTGTATTATATATTATTTAGAAGATATTTCGCTGCATATATCCTTTTTTAAATGACTGTTATTTTGAAATAGGATGAAGGCTATAATTCACAGTAACTGGAATAGCGATATTGTTCTTGAAGAAGGGGAATTAGAGAAGATTTCCAAGGGAGAAATAATCTCTGGAGAAATAGCAATATGCTATAAAGAACTTGGAGAGGTTAGTTTGTCCAAATGGGACAATGAATTTTCAGGTTATTATTTTAATCTTGAATGGAACATAAAAACCCCCCTTAAGTATAATTTTGAGATAACTTCTTCTGGGATTGAAGTTCTTCAGAAAAACAATCATATTCATGGGAGATATGACAATGGATTGAATGGAAGCAAGCTCGAAATCTATGGCCCTAAAAAAGACGAAATTACAAAAGAGAACATAGAATTTGCTATTGAAATGATAAAAATGAACAAAGAAGATGAGGAGTAGTTTGAGATATAATCTAATTGGGTTTTTAATTTAGTTAGATTTTTAAACAAATTTTTTATAATTTACTTATGATTAATAAAAAAAGGAGGTATTCTTCAGTTTTTAATACCCTCAAAGAATTTTTCTTTATATTTGTTGGAATAGGATTTGCAGGATTTGCACTTAAAGGATTTTTGATTCCTGCAGGATTTATAGATGGGGGAGTTACAGGGATATCACTTTTAGTTCATTTTTTAACTCCATTAAGCATTTCTTTTTTATTGTTTGTAATTAATTTGCCTTTTATTTTTCTTGCAAGAAAGCAAATAGGAAAGATATTCGCGATTAAAACTTTCTTCGCAATAATTATTCTTTCTATTGTTTTGCACTTTATAAATTACCCAATAATAACACATGATAAACTTTTAGTTGCAGTATTTGGGGGGTTTTTATTAGGTGCAGGAATAGGATTTTCTGTTAGAGGAGGAAGTGTTTTAGATGGTACAGAAATACTTTCAGTTTATTTAAACAGAAAAACAGGATTTAGCATGGGAGAGATAATCTTTTTTATAAATATTATAGTTTTTTCTTTTGCAGCAATATTGCTTGGAATAGAGGCAGCATTGTATTCTCTTTTAACTTATCTGGTAGCATCTAAGTCTGTTGATTTTATTTCACATGGAATAGAAGAATACACTGGCTTAACAATAATTTCAGATAAAAACAAAGAAATAAGAAAAAAACTTATTGAATTAGGAAACGGGGTTACAATTTACAAGGGAACTAAAGGGTATTCTGAAGAGAAAGAAAAGAAAGATATGGATATTTTATTTACCATAGTAACTCGATTAGAGGTTGTAAGAATAAAAAGTGAGATAGAAAAGATAGATAGTCATGCTTTAATAATTGAAGAGAAAATAAGCGAAATAGAAGGGGGAGTTATTAAAAGAAGAAGACCTAAAATTGTAAAATAGTTGAGTTATATTTCTCCCTTAAGATATTTTTTTCTCTTTTCCTCAGGAAATTTTTCAATAGAATACCTTAACATAGTTCTGGGCATTTCCTTGTATCTTTCTTTAAGAAATATTTCTAAAACTTCTTGGTTTCTTTTTCCAACTTCTCTTAACATCCATCCTACTGCTTTATGAATTAAATCATGTTCATCTTTAAGGAGCATATCTGCAATAGAAAGAGTCTCTCCAAAAATTCTTTTTCTTATAAATGTATGAGTTGAGACAATAGCAATTCTTCTTTCCCAAATATTCTTGGACTTTGCAAGAAATCTTATTATCTCTGTTCCGTCTATGCTTGAAAAATCCCCCACGATATTGGGAGCACTTAAATCAACTAAATCCCAATTATTGATATTTTGGGTATTTTTTAAATAAAATTCAAAGATATTTCTTTTTTTTACAGAATCTTTTTTGCTTTTTTTGTATTTGTTTGTGAGTATTATCAAAGCAATTAATCTTTCTTCATGTTTTTTACTATTTAGAAGAATCTGTAAATCTGAAAAAAGCAAATCTGTATATTTGTTTGCAATTTTTCTTTGTGTTGGAACTTTTATCCCTAAAAAAATATCTCCTTCTCCATACTCTCCCTTTCCTGTTTTAAAGAATCTTTGAAGTATTTTAGCTTGTTCAGGATTTTTAGCCTCTTCAATTTCTTTTTTTAGTTCATTCAGCATTTTCAATCATATCTATAAAAAACTTTTTAGATTTTTTCTCTTTATAATATCTGTAATATTCTGGTTTTAAATTTATTTTGTAAATAAGTCTTTTTTTGATAATCTTTTTGTCTTCATTTGTTGCTTCCCAATCATTAATCAGGTTTTTATTGAAGATGTTTAAATCAATGTTAATATTATTTGAAAAACCTCTTTTAGTCATTTCTTCTTTTATGATAATAAACCTTTTATTAAGATATTTTAATTTATTTTTAAAAAATAGCATATGTCCTGGGCCCAACTTATAATTTTCAGGAATATTTTTTATACCTAATTCAGGATTTTTTTTAACATATCCTAATAACATTAATGTTTCATTATATTCTGCTATTAAATGCTGGTCTGCCAAAAACTTGGGATTAATTATGTTTATTCTTACCATCTTAAATTAATAATTTTTCTCTTTTTATATAAGTATTTCCTAATAATAGTTATCTGTAAATTTTTTTAAACTGATTAATAAATATGATTAATAGTTGAGCAAGGTTATGATTTTACTTGGATAATAAGCTTACTTTTGTAAAGCTACTCTCATTGGTTTAGCTGATTTTTTTGGTTTTTCAGTTTGATGTTTTGCTTGTTTTGCCTGGGCTTTTTCAAGTTCTTTTGTTGATTCTGCACTTGTTTTAGCTTTTTCTTCAGCTTCTTTTGCTTTTTCTTTATCTTCTTCTGTTTCTTCTTTTGGCTTTTGCAAGCTTTCTTTCATTTTTTTCATCATAGACTTTTTATTTTCAATTGTTTCCAATGCTTCTTTTCCTTGCTTTTCTGCTCTTGCTTTGCTGAACTTGAGTTTATTAGGATAGTTTACTAAATCTACAAGAACATTTTCACCTTTTTGAGTTACTTTTACTTTTATTTTTGAAGGGGGATTTTTTATTCCTCTTGCCCACATAAATTGATTTAAGTAAATGCTGAGCTTTACTTTATTCAAATCTCTGTTTTCAATTTTCATATGTTTTGCAATAAATTCTTTTATTGATTTAATTGCTTTTGGAGTTTTTTTATATCTTACCGCACTTCTGGTTTTTTCTCTTAAAGGTATAGTATATTCTCTTTCAGTTTCTTTTTTATCTTTATTTTTGTTTGCCATTTTAGTTTTTTTCTATATCTAAATTAGACATTAAATCATTATCTTCATCATTTAATTCACACCCCAATATTTCTTCAAGCATAGATTTTGTTTTTCTAACAATATCTAAATTATCGTCAGAATAATTTAAAAGATTTATTTCAAATTTATTTAAAAGTGTTTGAGGATTTGAATAAATTACAGTTATAGCTCGATTATCTTTATAAACTCGGATTTCATCATCCCAAATTTCTTTTTTGTAAATATTCTTTAATGGAGTTTCATGATGACAAATATCATTTATTTGGGGAACATAGCTAAGTAATTTCCATTTGTCTTCCAATTTATGAAAATCATATTTTCCAGAACTATAAAATATTTTGTGCATCACTGGAGTATTTCTTTGTTCTGAAATTGAATCTTCGTTTTCTTCATTTTTTAAAGATTTATTTTCTTTCATTTTTAACCGAAGTGTGACTTCCTCCTTTTATAGGGTTTAACATGTAGTTTAGTTCTTTTCCATGAACGTCTATGTTTAGTCATAGCTGAAGGATGGATTCTTTTTCCTGTTCCAAATTTTTTTAATACTGCCCAAACAGGTGCCCATTTTGTTCTTCTTCCATGAACTGCAAGCTTTTCTTTTTTCTTTGTATTTTTTATTGGCATTGTACTCTCCTAAATTCTAGTTTATTATCTAAGTCTTTTATTGTTTTTTTAATTTTTTCACCATAATGAGTATTCGGAATAATCAGACTTGGTCCCATATAACCATATATTAAATGAAATTGCTCGCCATTTACACCAAAAGTTGTTCTTAATCCTTCTCCTAAGTGAACTCTGTCTGTTTCATTAAATATTGCCTTTACAGATTCACTAATATTCTTAAAATCTTCAAAAGTTACAGGGAGATTATTTTTCCCAAGTACTTTGTATTCAATATATTTTTTCATTTTATTTCCTCCAGAAATTTCTTTCCCTTATCAGTTAGTATTCTTCCGGGTTTTTTACTTTTAATTCCCCTAATTGGTTTTTGGATTTCTGTAAAACCTGCTTTATCAGATTGTTGAAGAATAACTCTTAATATTTTTCCTGAACCTTTTTTGAATTTTTCCGGTTTAAATCCTCTATTTTTTTTAGAGCCATATTTTGTTTTTAATCGATTAACTCCTATAGAACCTTTTTTGTAAATATTTCTTAAAACAGAAGCAGCCCTTTTATGCCAAAAATCAGGGTCATCTATAGGCCTTTCTTTTGCAGAACTTGATTTTACAAACTTAACCCATTCTGGTTCTTCAAATTCAGGTATTTTTTTTAGGGCTTCAGCTAATTTTAAGTTATACTCTTGCGGGTTTATCTCGTAAATTGAATTTTCCATTTTTATTGTTGAGCTTATCTTACGATAATAGATTTGTCTAATTAAAGACAATTTGCCTAAAAATTATGATTAAAGAGGGTTTATAAAGTATTGGGTGTCCTTATTGAAATCTTAAATTATCTGCTGGTCCAGAAAATAATATACCTGTTATAGTTTTATAATGTTTGCCTAACTTTTTAATGTTCTTTCTGATTATACTATAGTCTAACCCCTCATCTTCTCTAACCTCTTCTGCTAATTTAATTGTCACATTTATATATGTAGTAGTTTTAACTATTGGTTCTCCTGTAATGGTTAATATTTTACCTGAATATCCTTTTCCTTTCTCCCAATGTCCATGAGGAAAATCTTTTTGAAATTCTGCTGAGTTTAGATACTTTGAAATTTCTTTGAATTTACTTTTTTCTAGATGATTAACCTTTAATTCTAATTTTAACATCTCACTAGAGAATTATTCTTATTTTTAAGGATTTATATCCTGTTCTGCAATATCTTCTCTCATCTCTCTTCTCCATTTTTTGACAGTAATTGTATAGCCTATTATTCTTGATGTGTAATGATTCCCAAGTTTCTGTATTATTTCTTCATTTATCTTCTTTAATTCTTCTCTATCTCTGCAACAACTTTTCAATACAGAAATCTTTACATTTTTGGTTTTATCAAAGTGATGTTTAAGATTACAGATAAAATCTTCTGTAAGTCCGTTTTTCCCTAATTGCAATTGTCTTATTGTAGGCATTTTTTATTTATACTTTTATAAGTATTTATCTTTAATGTTTCTTTATCAATCTTTCCCTTTATTTTTCCTTTTTTTTAATCTCCCTATATGATAAGAAGAGAAATATCGCAAGAATTAAAAACATATTTAGGGGAGAGAACCAGAAAGGAATCTCTTGCCCAAAACTTTCTAAGATCATTATTAATCCAAGAACTCCTATAGAATACATTGCACCGTTTTTTAAATAAGCATATTTAGATATTTTATCAATTCCTTTAATAGTTAATTTTCTAACTACAAAAGCTCCAAGACCATTTCCGATTATTATTAAAAGAACAGAAGTAGTGAATGCAAAAGCTCCAATAACTCCATCAATTGAGAAAGACATATCAAGAACTTCCAAATAAAATATTTTGCTCCACCCACTTATTTTCTCATTTGAAAGGGATTTTCCTTTTTCTTCTGCATTCTTTTTGAAGCTGTCTGTTATAAAAAAAGCTGTTGCTCCAATTATGGCAGAGAATGCCAAAGTTGAATTATATTTCAGACACAAATAAACAATTACTGTTAGGAATAAAGAAGAGAAGGCATAAAACCATACAAATTGTTTGTGAATGAATTTTTCTAATGAAAATGCATACTTTTTTTCTTCTAAAAATATCCAGGAAAAGAAAATTAAAAATAAATAGGTTCCTCCACCGACCAATAATATTGCTTTTGATTGAGAAGCATATTCTGCAATTTGTGGTGACTGGGAGAAAGCTAATATAATTATCTCCCCTAAATTAAGTGTTGGATTTGCGAGCCAGACAATAATAAATGGCAAAACACCTCTAACAACGAAGACGGCAAATAAAATCCCCCAAAATAAAAATATTCTTCTATATTTTTGGGACATGGTTTTCAAAACATGCGCATTGATTATTGCATTATCAACACTGGTTATAATTTCAAATACGCACAATCCCAGAATAATTACAAATACATCAAACCACATTATAAATTAGATTTAATCTCCTTTAACAGATTTTCAATCTCCTCTTTTTTTATTATGATTACCTTCGGTTTTTTTTTCAACCCCCATGTCCCAATTTTCATTAATTTTTCCTTATGAACCTCTTTTCCAGTAAAAATATGCAAAGCAACATCCTTTTTATTATCCCTCCAATCCTGACTTTTTGATGCACATATAATTGCAGCTTCTTTTATTTCTTCTTTTGTTGGTTTGAGCTTATCAATAACACAAAAAGGACTTCCGGGTTTTGCTGTGTGAAGAATAATATTTGATCTTCCTTTATAAGATTCTATTAATTCGTCATTACCTTCAGAATTTTTTCCTAAAAGTATTTTAGTTTTAGAATTTAAGATAATTTCTCTTTGTTTCATAAATAAAATAAAGATTATTTATTTTTAGACTTATCTTTTATCCAATTGTTAATCATCTTAAGGCATTTTCTCTGATTTGGCCAAGTTAATTTTTTATATGCTTCTTCAAATGAAACCCATCTATGCCCATTATGCTCTATTTTGTCTATCTTTACTTTTCCTTTTTTTACTTGGACTCCAAAAAGAGAATAAGTTTGCCCAATAATTTTAGGCCTGTCTGCTAATATTTTTTTATAAATATACTTTCCTTTTTCATTGAATGATTTTATGCTTGTAATTTTTAATCCTGTTTCTTCATGAACTTCTCTTCTTACAGCTATCCTCTTTGTTTCTTTGTTTTCAATTTTCCCTTTTGGAAATTCCCAACCTTTCCAATGTTTTTTTCTTTTTAAAATCAGATATTCGATTTTTCCAAGAGGGTCTTTTGAGTATACAACCCCAAAAACAGCTTTTCTGTATTTTCTTTTTTTTAGATTATTTTTTATCTTCTTCATTTTTAAGTATCCTTGAAAAGAACATAATTCCAACAACACAAATAGTTGTTACAAGCAAAGCACTTACAATTGCTCCTCCGAAAGGGGCTTTATCAGATATTTTTTCTACTGCCGTAGTTATAACATCTTTCCAAACAAGAGCAATTAAAAAACCAAAAGCAGCTAATATTGCAGTATTCATTTGTTTTTTAAATTCTTTTTTAAAACTATGGGCTTCTTTTTTTGCTCTTTCATGTATTACCTGAGGTTTTATTCTTTCTAATTTAAGTATCTGTTCTTTTGTTAATTTTTTTATCATTTTATTTTTTTCCAGTTTTCTAATGCTCTTTTTAATTCTTCATTATTATTTGAATATTCTTTTAAACTTTTTCTTTTTATGAACGCATCTATTGCTTGTCTCATTGCTTTTGCTCCAGCAATTGTTCCATCCGGATGTCCATGAACTCCTCCCCCTGCCTGAATCACAATATTATTTCCCATTGCTTTTAGCATCTTTGGCACAATTCCAGGATAAACTCCTCCAGATGCAACACCCATAACAGGTTTTATATTGTACCATCTTTGTTCTAAATTCTTTTTTGTTTTGGGAGTAAATTGAGTTTCAATTTCTTCTTGTATATGTAGAACTTCTTTTTTGTCTCCTGTCATTTTCCCATATATTGTTCCAATATGCAATGTATCTACTCCAACCATTCTTGCTAATTGTGCAATAACTTCCATAGACATTCCATGATTTGGGTTTCTATCATACATTGCATGTCCTGCTCTATGTGCATGAATTGGAAGTTTTGTGAAATTTCTTGCAGTCTGCAATGCCCCCCATCCTAATGTTAAAATATCAAGCATAATACAATTTCCCCCATTTTCTTCAACAAACTTTATTCTTTTTTTCATTTCTTCGGATTCAGCAGTACAATTTACAAGATATAATTTTTTTTCACCAGTTTCTTTTTCTGCTTTTTTACACGCCTTTATTGTAAGTAAAAATCTTTTTTTAAAATTATTAAAATTCTGTGATGTTAAATTTTCATCATCTTTAACAATGTCGCATCCCCCAATCCATGCTTCATAAGCAACTCTTGCATGATTTTTTTCATCAAGTCCAACCTTAGGTTTTATTATTGTTCCCATTAAGGGTCTTTTTGGAATTTTCATTAATTTTCTTAAACCAGGAATTCCATATTTAGGTCCCTTAAAACTTTTCAGCATTTTTTCAGGAATTCTCAAATCTTCCCACATAATCCCTTTAACTGATTTCATTCCATATATATTTCCTCCAACACTTGAAAGGATTTCTGGGAGATTTCCTAATTCAAACAATTCAAGAGGGTAAGCTATTCTGACTCTTTTATCTTTTTCACTTATATAATATATTTTTGGAGCCAATTTTTCAGTAATTTTTTTATCCATTGTTCCAATACTTGTCCATGTCCCTATTGAACTTTCCCCCGCAACTTCTTCAGAAACTTTTTTTAAACTATATCCTTTTGCAGGAGTTATTTTATATTGACAAATAACATCTGTTTTCTTGGGTTTATAATTTAAATTTAGAAATTTGTTTTTCATTTTTAACCTCTTAAAATTATTAGAATCTTTTAGTTTTTAAATTCTCATTTTCCACAATAAGTTAATTCTAATTTTTTATTATGAAATGCTTTACATTCTTTACAATTAGAATGTCTTGGACATTTTAATTCAGGGCATCTGCATTTTGGATTGAATGTTGTAGGTTTGTCATTTTTTTTCTTGCTTTTTTTATTTTCTTCATCAAAAAAAGGATAATCCTCTTCTTCCATAGAATTCTATTTTTTCTTCAACTTTTTATTTTTATCTGTCTTTTTAGAATTCATTCTTTTGTTGGTCCAGTAAGCAACATAAATAAGAATTCCTAATGCAATTCCCACAATTATAAACCTCATAAAATCATCCATATAATCCCAATATCTTCCTGTACCATATATAATAAACATTAAACTACCGAACATTAATCCTCCAGATATTGAGCTTATTTCTATAAAAATTGTACAACCCGCAATAAGCAATACTCCAAATATTAAACTTATTATAAACATATTTTTTGAGTAGTTTTTATTTGCTTCATCATATAATTTAGAGCATTTTTCATATTCTTCCTGTTGAGCTTGTGCTTGTTCTTGCAGTTCAGAATCATTTAAATTTATTTTATCGTATGTAACAGGAGTTATTTTGTTATAATCACAATAATCTTCATATTTAGGGGCATCATAAATTAATTTCATCCCAAATACGCAGAACATTAAGAAGATTATTGCTATTGCAATACCTAAGAGGATTTCTTTGATTTTCATTATCTCTTTTTTATTTCATATCCATCAATTTTATCATTAATAATAAAACCCAATTTATTAATCTTATCTCTCAATTCATCTGATTTTTTCCAATCTTTATTTTTTCTTGCTTTTTCTCGTTCTTTAGCAAGTTTCTCAACTTCTACAGGAATTTCAACTCTTTCTTTTTTTAATAAGTTTAATCCAAAACTTTCATCCATTTTTCTTATTGTTCTTATTTTTCCATAGGCAAGTTTATCTCTTAATAAACTCCATAAAATAGAAAGCGCTTTTGGAGTGTTTAAATCATCATCCATTGCATCTTCAAATTCTTTAAGATATTCTGAATTTATTTTTTTATCATCATTTAATTCAGAAAGAATATTTTTTAATCTAACATAGGAATTGTTTGCATCTTGAAGTCCGGATTTTGAAAAGTCAATTGGTTTTCTGTAATGGTTTGATATTATAAAATATCTTATAACTTCGCCAGGAAATTCATTTAATAAATCTTTTATTGTTTTAAAATTTCCAAGAGATTTTGACATTTTGATTTTGTCAATATTTACCATTCCATTATGTATCCAAAAATTAGCAAATTTTTTTCCATACCCTGCTTCACTTTGAGCAATCTCATCTTCATGATGTGGAAAAATTAAATCTTGCCCTCCTCCATGGATATCAATTGGCAACCCCAAAATTGAATGGCTCATTGCAGAACATTCTATATGCCATCCAGGTCTTCCTTTTCCCCATGGAGAATCCCAAAATGGCTCTCCTTCTTTTGAAAATTTCCAAAGAACAAAATCTTCTTTGTTTTTCTTTTCCTCTTTGGACTTTATTCTTGCACCAGATTTTAAGTTTTCTATTTTTTGATGAGAAAGCTTTCCATATTCTTTAAATTTTGAAACATCATAATAAACACCATCTTCTGGAATAATGTAAACATATCCTTTATTATCCAATAATTTAATCAGTTCAATCATTTGTTTAACATATTCTGTTGCTTTAGGTTGAATATCTGGGGGGTTTACTCCTATTTTTTTATAATCTTCTAAATGTTCTAAAGTATTTCTTTTAGTTAAGCTTTCTATCGATTCGTTTAATTCTTTTGCCTTGTTAATTATTTTGTCTTCTATATCAGTAATATTAGATACAAATTGAACTTTATTTCCAGAATAAATTAAATATCTTCTTAAAACATCAAATGTAATTTGAGCCCGGGCATGCCCTAAATGTGGAACATCATTTACAGTGGGGCCGCAAACATACATGTTTACTTTCTTTTTTTTAATTGGTTTGAAGATTTCTTTCTTTCTTGTAAGAGTGTTATACAATTTCAAAGCCATTAATTATTCAAGAAAATGGAGTTTAAAAAAATTGGTTTATTTAATTGTAACAAATATTGTTGTTGATTCGTAAACATTTTGAGTGCTTTGCTCTGTGCAGGAATTTCCTTCACATACTTTTATTCTATATATCATGGTACATAATGGAACTTCTTCATTCATCAAGAATTTAACCATGTCCTTATTATCAATAGTATCTTCACCAGAATTTAATGAGAAACTTCCAGAAGCACCCAACAAAATAGAATTTGCTTTTTGTTTTGTGAATGAACCACAATTTGTAACATCTTGAACATAAACAACGTAAGAAAATGTTTTGGTACTAACTCCATTATTCCTTACTGCAAACGCAAATCCTTTTGGTGTATCCTGTTTTTTCTTTAAGGTTATTTCTCTTGAAGAAGGATATACAACTAATTTTGCCCCTTCATCTTCGAACATCTTTGTCATTTCATTTTGAATTTGGCTATTAACATTTTCTAGAGCATCTCCCCCAAAAATTTTTAATTTACTTATAAAATATAATCCAATAACTAGGGTAGCCATCAATAAAACAATTGTTACAATAGTCCCAACACTCATCTCCATTGCAGCTCTTTTATTTTCTTTTTTGATAATATTTCTCATTTTATCCTCTTTTATTAGTATATTTAATTTAATCTATTTAGTTTTATAAATGTTTTGAAATATTTTTCTAATACAATAGTTTTAAAAAACACTCGATATTTGTTTTTTTAGAAACACCGTTTCTTGGGGGTCTAGCTCAGCGGGAGAGCACATGACTGAAGATCATGGTGTGCCGGGTTCGACTCCCGGGATCCCCATCTTCAGAATTACGAATAGGATTCTGAATCTGCTCAATAAAATATTTTCTACAATTTCACAGGAGGCATTTGGAAATTGTTTTTCAGTGCTTTGAGGAAGTTTACAAAAGAAACCAGAAGGGGTCTTTTGTAAGTCAGGAATAGGCCAGATTCTGTCGAACTTTGTTTCTTTTTCAAGACAGACAGTTCGTGTTAACATTCCACTATGCGTCATTTAGACTTGCACCAGTTGAGATGCTCGTTCCACCGTAACTTAATACGCTCGTCTCTATACCAGAGCTTTGCCTCGCGACAATTGGAATTTCTCCAACAACTTTTTCTTAACTAATTGTTAAGGGTGTCCGGACCTTCCTCAGAATTCAATATCGTTATATTATCGACATTTACTCATTTAAGAGCTGAACTCCGATGTTAACTACCTGACTTACTAAAATATAGATATAAAAGGGTTTTTAAGGTTTGCTGAATATTATTTTTTATGGTTGAGGTGACTAATAATCATCATTCAAAATCTCTATCCCAGATTTTTAAAGAACTAAATTCCTCTGAAAAAGGGTTAACAACTGAAAGATATAAAAGAGTTCTTGCTGAGAGGGGTTTGAATGTAATTTCAGAAAAAAAGAAAAAACCTTTAATTTTTAAGTTTTTTAAGCAGTTTCATAGCCCATTAGTATATATTCTTATTTTTGCAACAATAATTTCTATTTTAATTAATCATTTAGTTGATGCAATTGTTATTTTTGTTGTTGTAATTATAAATGCAATTGTTGGTTTTTTTCAGGAAAGAAAAGCAGAGAAAGCAATAAATCTCCTTAAAACCATGATTGTTTCTTATGCAAAAGTTTATAGGGATGGTGAATTAATAAAAGTTCCTTCTTCACAAATTGTCCCAGGAGATGTTATTTTTTTAGAAGAGGGAGATAAAGTTCCTGCAGATGCTCGTTTAATCGAAATTAATAATCTTAAAACACAAGAAGCTTCATTAACAGGAGAATCATTCCCCCAAGAAAAGAATATAAAAATTCTTCCAGAGAGCACTTCTATAACAGATAGGACAAATATGGTTTTTATGGGTACCATGGTTGTATCTGGAGAAGCAAAAGCAATTGTGGTTTTTACTGCAAATAAAACTCAAATTGGGCAAGTTGCAAAATCCATCCAGGAAATTGTTCAACCAAAAACACATTTTAGTAAAAAAGTGGCTCAACTATCAATGCAAATGGGAGTTGTTGCTGTTATTGGAGCTCTTTTAACATTCATAATTGGTTTTTTCATAAGGGGAATGGCTTTTATTGATATGTTTTTATTTACAGTTGCTTCTTTAGTTTCAGGAATCCCAGAAGGTTTGCCTGCTGTGTTAATTATTGTTCTTGCAATTGGTGCAAGAAGAATGGCTAAGAGAAAAGCAATCATAAGACATCTACCTGCAGTTGAGACTTTGGGTGTTGCTACAATTATTGCAACAGATAAAACAGGAACTTTAACTAAAAATTCAATTACAGTGCAGAAAATAATAACTTCTGAAGGAGAGTTTGAAGTGAGCGGAGATGGATGGGAACCAATTGGAAAGTTTTATCAGAAAAACAAAGAATTAAATCCACTATCTTTTCCAATTTTGAAAAGATTATTGGGTTCATCTGCGCTTTGCAATAAAGGAAATCTTTTGATAAAAGAAGATGGAAAATATGAAATAGTTGGAGATCCAACAGAAGTTTCTCTTTTAGTTTTGGCTAAAAAAGCAGGTTTAAAAAAAGAAAATATGCCTGAAAAGGTCTTGGATGATTTGCCATTCAATTCTGAATTTAAATTCAGAGCAACATTAGTAGAAAATAAAAGCGGTAAAAAAAGTTTAATTTCAGTAGGAGCATTTGAAGCTATTTTGAAACGCTCTTCTTATTACTTGGATAAAGATAAAAAAATAACTCTTACAGATAAAGATAAAAAAATCCTGCTTACAAAAGCAGTTAATTTGGCAAAGCAAGGAATGAGAATTTTGGCATTTTCTTATAGAGATGTTCCAAGAGGAACAACTTCTGTTTCTGAAAAGCTTGTTGGGGGAATGATTTTTCTTGGCTTAATTGGTATGAAAGATCCTCCAAGAAAAGAAGTTAAGGAAGCAGTTCAAAAAGCAAAAAACGCAGGTATAAGGATTATAATGCAGACAGGAGATCATAGAGAAACAGCAATCGCGATTGCTAAAGAAATTGGGTTGGATATGGGAAAAATTCCTGCATTTACAGAAGAAGAATTGAGAAAGATGAATGAAACAGAATTTAAAAATGCGGTTAGAGATTCAAATATTTTTGCTAGAATGACTCCTAAAATGAAGATAAAAATTGTTGAAGTTCTTCAGGAACAAGGAGAAATTGTTGCAATGACTGGAGATGGGGTTAATGATGCACTTGCACTTAAAAAAGCAGACATTGGAATTTCAATGGGTGTTATTGGTACAGATGTTGCAAGAGATTCTTCTGAAATTGTTTTAGCAGATGATAATTTTTCTTCTATTGTAAATGCTATAGAAGAGGGAAGAGTTGTATTTCAAAATATAAGACAAACAAGCTTCTATCTTGTAACAACTAATGTTGCTGAAGATGTTACAATTATTTCTTCATTATCCTTGGGCCTCCCACTCCCTATGCTTCCAATTCAATTGCTTTACTTGAATCTTGTAACAGATGCATTTACTGGAATCTCTTTGGCAATGGAGCCCGGACATCATGATGTTTTAAATGAGCCTCCAAGGAAAAAAGAAGAAAAAATACTAAATAAAGAACTTGTATTTTTCTTACTTTTAATGGCAGGTTTAATGGCTGTTGGAACAATACCTTTGTTTAATAATTTTCTTCATCAGGGGGTAGATAAAGCAAGAACAATTGCATTTGTATCTATGTCATTTTTTCAATTTTTTAATGTTTTTAATATGCGTTCCCTGCATAAATCAATTTTTAAAATAAAAATTCTTTCAAATAAATGGGTAATTTATGCATTATCAGCATCTGTAATTGCACTTTTGTGTGTTCTTTACATACCTTTTTTAGCAAGAGTCTTCGAATTTGTTCCGTTGTCTTTTAAGGAGATGGGTTTAGTTATTTTAATTAGTTCTTCTGTTCTTGTATTTGGAGAAATCTATAAATTTTTTAAATATAAAGATAAGCCTAATGGAAAAAATTAAAAAGAAGATTTTGCTAATTTATTTATTAAAAAGGGGATAAAATGGTAAAAAAAACTTTAGAAAAAAAGAAAAAAGAGGAATTTGGGGCATTGTTTATTCCAGCAGGAATTTTTTTGGGAATGGGTTTTGGATTTTTATTTGGTGATCTTGTTGCTGGGCTTTTCATTGGAATGGGTATTGGATTTCTTCTTTTTGCAATAACAAAGATATTCAAAAGAAAATAAACAAATAAACTTAAGCTATGAAAATAAAATATAAGAAAAAAAACAAAAGAAAATATAATAGAATTGTTTTTTTATTTTGTTTCATGGCTGTTTTTCTTTTGTTGGGGGGAATTGGAAGTCTATTTACTGCTAAAAATACAGATACTCTTTGGTATTATACAATAAAACCAAGTATAACTCCCCCAAATTGGGTTTTCCCAGTTGTCTGGAATATTTTATTTATTCTTATAACTTTTTCCTTGTATTATGCTTGGATTGAGACAAAGAATAAAAAACAGAAGAAATTAGTTGGGTTATTATTTGGTATAAATTTTATTCTAAATATTTTATGGAGCATTTTGTTTTTTGAACTGAAATTTACTCAGATAGCATTTTTTGAGATAATTTTGTTATGGTTCTCTATTCTTGCAATTATTGTTGGAGTAAATAAAATAAGCAAAAAATCTTCTTGGTTATTATTGCCTTATCTAATATGGGTGGCTTTTGCTTCAATCCTTAATATTCTTGTCGCTTTTGGTTAATTTAATAAGCTTTTTATATCCTATTTACCTTGTTCCATAATCAAAAAAGAGAAAAAAAGGAGGTTAAAAATATGGCAAAAATAACAGCATTGCTCGTAACTTTGTTAGGTTTATTGCTTGTATTGGCTGCACCAGGAGTTGCCTTGATAAGTCTTTCAGATACTTGGGCAGCTTGGGTTATTGCATTAGCAGTACTTGCAATAGGTGTAGCAAAATTGATAAGAAATTACACTTACAGGAAGAGAAAATAATCCTAAATACACTTTTTCTTTTTTATTAATTTTTTTAATGTAACATATTTCTTACATAAATAGAAACATTTAAATAGTTGATGTAATATATTTCTTACATGAAGAAAATAAAGTATAGACAATACAGAATATACAAGTTACTTATAGTCATGCTTTTAGCAAGTATAGTAGGCAGCTTTGTTACAGCAGGGAATTTTTTAATACCTTTAGCAGCATTTTTAGTGGCTATTGTTTTAATGTTTTTTCTTAAAAAGAATGTAGATGCAACCCTTACAGACGAAAGAATAGAGATTGTTGCTGGAAATGCCTCAAAAGCTGTTTTTACAATATCGGTAATATTAATGGCATTAGCAGGAATGGTTTTAATTGCATTAAGAGAAGCATATCCTCAATATTTGATAACAGGCTATGTTTTGTCTTATCTTGGATGCAGTCTGCTCTTTCTTTATGTAATTTTGTTCAAATATTACTATTATAAGAAAATCTAATAACATGAAAACCAAGATTGCATTCTACAGAAAAAAGTTAAATATAACTCAGGAAGAGCTCGCAGAACTAGTTGGAGTAACAAGACAAACAATTCTTGTTCTTGAACAGGGAAAATATAATCCTTCTTTATTACTTGCTCATAAAATAACTAATGCCCTCAAACAAAAAAAGATTGAGGATGTTTTTAAGTTAAATTAACAACCATTATAAAATTATTTTTTGATAGATAATATTAAATCTTCTAGTTTATTTTTATCAAAACATAATTTCTCTCTAAATTCTTCAGGAACAAATCTCTCATAGCGCTCTAATGCCTTGTTTGTTTTTTGCAAAAGCAATTCAAACCCCGGCATTGTAACATCACCTATAGTTGGATTCTCGAATATATCCATTAATTCATTTAAGCAATCATGCATCCTCTTAAATTTCTTTAAGATTTCATCATCATATTTTCTAAGAATAAAAGATAGACTTTCATTAAGGACAAAAACAATCTCCCCATTATTATATTCTCTTACTATGTAAGAATCTCCATATTTTGTTTTGAGGATGCTATCTCGTATCATTTAAATCATTTTGCAATACTTCTTTTAAAAGAATTATTGTGATTAAAGTTAATATTTTAAAAATAAAAAAATAAATTTATTTGATTTTGGACAGAATTGATTTCTAATTAAAATCTTCTTCTATTTCCGCCACTGTTTCCAAAATCTCTTCTTTGCCCACCGCCAAAACCGCCTCTTCTATTATTTCCTCCGAAATTTCTTCTTGGAGGTCTTGGTGCGTCTGGGTCAAGAGGTTTAGCTTCATTAACCTTTAGAGCTCTACTTTCAACTTCTTTCTCATTCATAGCTTCAATTGCTTTTTTAGCTTCATCGTCGTTTTTGAATGTTACGAAACCAAATCCCTTTGATCTTCCGGAAAATTTGTCTTTGATAACTGAAGATTCTTCTATCTCACCATAAGATGAGAATAATTCTCTTAGTTTTTCATCGTCAACGCTGAAAGGCAGATTTCCTACATATACTTTCATTTTTATTATATCCTCCTTACATTCATATATAACTTAGAATTAGCGAACCGCGAAATCACATTAAATCACTGAATCTACCATTCTATGTCTAAAATAAATTAAAAATGATTGTTTTTAAATGTTTGCAGAAAGAAAATACAGTCCGAATAGTTTCAAAGTAAACGGATAGTTTTTCTTTTATCCGAATAGTGTCCGAAAAGTAAAGGGTTAAAAATATGTAGTTCTTAAGTTTTTTATGCCAAATATCCTCAAAGCAATTGATAACATTGCTTCTTTTAGGGAAAATAACCTAAAAAAGTATGCTACTAAATACCTTATCAGAATAAATGCTGTGGGAGATAAATTAGAGTTTTATGTCTTGGATGCAATTGCGGGAACTTTCAGAAAGACCCAACAAGAAAAAGAAGCAGAGTATAAGAGAATATTCTCTTGGCAAGGAAGTCAAAACAATCCTCCTGATTTGATAATAAGAGGAGGAGATGCCTTTGAAACAAAGAAGATAGAAGGAATTAACAGTTCTCTTGCATTAAATAGTTCTCCTCCAAAAAGTACACTCCTTATTACAGACCCAAGATTAACCTCAGAATGTAGAAAATGTGAAGAGAATTGGAAAGAAAAGGATATTTTCTATATCGTTGGTTCTGTAGATAAAACACAGAAAATGAAATATCTCTTCTTTGTTCAAGGTAAATGTTATTGTGCAAATCATTCTGTTTATGATAATCTCCATAGTTCCTTGAAAAAGGAAATAGAAGAAGTTCTTTCAAAAAATAAACTAAAAAGTAAAGAGACTGTAGAATTAGGGGGTGTTGATAAGGTTGACCCTCTTGGTATAACTTCTTTAAGAATAAGAGGTATGTGGAACATAGAGAATCCAAAAGAAGTTTTCTCTAAAACTATAGACTTTGATGCTACAAAAGAATTTTCTCTATTTGTTATAATGGAAAAAGAAAAATATAACTCTTTTCCATCAGAGGACAGAAAAAGAATTGAAATCAATAAATCTATTCAGATTAAAGACATAGCAATATCAAATCCTAATGATACTGCAAAGAATATAGATGCAAAATTAATCTCATTTAGCTTTTAATTCTTTTAAATCTTCCATAATCTTTTTTGCAATTACTTCTGCAAACTTTACAGGAACAGCATTACCAATCATTTTGTATCCGTCTGCAATATCAGTATAATAAAAAATGAAATCATCTGGGAAAGTTTGTATCCTTGCACATTCTCTAACGGATAATCTTCTATATAGGTGTTCACTTCCTTTTACAAACTCCCTCTTATTCTGCTCTATAAATTTCATCTTAGGTGCTTGAGGATGTATTGGTGCATGTCTTCCCCCTGCTTGTATAGTAAATGACTGTTCATTCCATCCTCTTACACGATTTCTTGACATATAGATTGTTGAAAATCCCCCATTCATATATTCGTTATTTGGAACACTTAATTTTCCATTAGACTTATTTCTTTCACTTGCAGGAATTGGTTTTGATAAATCACCTATTGCTTCTTTTAATGTAAACAATCTTAAACTTGCTTTAGGAAATTCAAATTCTTTACCAAGTTTATGGTGGTATCCTACAACAATAACCCTTTTTCTTTCTTGAGGTACATTAAAGAATTTTGCATCAAGAAGTTTATATGATACCTTGTAACCAATTTTTTCAAATTCTTTAATAATCTTCATAAATTCTGGATAATGTTTTGGAGAAAGAATACCTGCAACATTTTCGGCAAGGAAAAATAAGGGTTGCTTTTCTTTTATTAACTTTATATAATTATAAAATAACTGACCTCTTGGGTCTTTTATTCCTTCCATTCTTCCTGCTAAACTCCAACTTTGACAAGGAGGTCCACCAACAAATCCAACAACTTCTGGAATCTCTTCTGAACTTAAATCTGTAATAGATTTTTTATTAATAGTTATTCCATGATTTTTTTCAAATGTTTCCCAGCAACCACCCCAATTATCGTTCGCAAAAGCTAATTTAAATCCCGCATTAGTAAAACCTAAATCTAATCCCCCTGCTCCAGAAAAGAAAGATGCTATTTTCATTTTATTTTAATAATACCCAAAGGTTTATAAATATTTGGTACCTACAATATAATTATGGCTAAATTACAAAAACAGGTGAGCAGAAAAGTTGGGAAAAAAGAATATTCAAAATATGTTATTATAATACCAGAAAATAAAATTAAAGAAGTAGGATTTAAAGAAGGAGAAGATTTATTTATTAGAACAGAGAAAGAAAAAATAATAATTGAAAAGGTTTAAAAGGAATTTATCTTATTAATGCTTCTAAATCTTTTAAATTGATACCTAATATTTTTCTAAGTTCTTTAGTAAATGTTTTTTTGTAAAGAGGCATGAGTTCCTTTAGTCTTTTTTTCTCATTTTCGCAATCAAATCGTGGATCTCCAGAATTAACTGCAGATACAATTGAAAGATTTTGATCTAATTCTTTATAGAGATTAAACATTTCCTTGACTTCATTGTAGGTATAAGATTCTTTGTTTTCCATAACAAATCAATCAATTTAATCTATTTAAATCTTTCTATTTGTTACCTCTTTTTGATAACAACATATCTTAGTCTTTATTAGTAATGTTAAAATATATTTTTAGAAATCAAATAAATAAGTAAGAGACATTAACAGGTTCTTGAATCCTCAACTTTTGAAATTTGCTTAAAATAATCTCCTCCAAGTTGTACCCAGATGGTGCCATATTCCAGTTCACCTTCCCAAGTTATTTTGTTTACTCTCCCCCCCACATGTAGTCTACTATTTCCCCCTGCAAAATTAAACTTTTCAATTTCCCCTTTTGCCAAGTTAATTGTGGGGTCATCTTTTCCATATTTTTTTTGATAATCTATGATTGGATAACATAAACTATTAAGTTTTATTTGAAGTAGAATTTTTTGTTCAAGTCTTTTCATGATATATAAAATAAAAAAATAGTATTTAAGTATTATTATATCAGAAATAAAAATCAAATAAATAAGTAACAGAAAATCCAATTTTCAGGTATACTAAAAATGAAGCTATTAGTAGCTCTATGCTGAAATTCTCGCGTGAGCTTGAATCTTACACAAGAGCTCTATCAACGCAGTCTTTTTCTGCGGCCTTAATTGTCTCGTTTTGCGGATGGCTTCGAGCTTAGATGCATTCAGCTCTTATCCATGCAGTGCGTGGCTATGCAGCCTGCCATATGACAACTGCTCACTAGAGGCACCCAACCTCCGTTCCTCTCGTACTAGAAGATTGTTCCACTCAGACAATAACACACCTAGTAGATATTATACAAACTGTCTCGCGACGTTCTTAACCCAGCTAACGATCCCTTTTAATGCGTGAACTCCGACACCCTTGCACGCTACTGCACGCGCAGGTTAGGGAGAGCCGACAGCGAAATACCAAACCGCCCCGTCAATTCGGACTATTGGGGGCGACCAGCTTATTATCCTTGGGGTAACTTTTCTATCAGACACGGCTCCTATTAAAAAAGCACGTGGGTTCACTAGGCCCTAGTTTCCTATCTGCATTTCTTGCTCTTCAAAATACAGTTAGACAAGCTTTTGCCCTCGCACTCATCCCTAGATTTCCAAGCTAGGTGAGCTTGTCTTTGGGTCCTATCGATATCTTTTCGACAGGGCACCGCCCCAGTCAAACTGCCCGCCTGCTGCTGTCCTGTAAACAGTAAGCAAAATTAATCAAAGTGAGTAGTATTACAAGTTCGCTCCGTTGCCACCGAAATGACAACCTCGACGCTCCTACTTATGCTATGCATTCCAATTAAATTTACAACAACAAGTTGCAGTAAAGTTCCACAAGGTCTTCACTTCCCACTAGGCGTCCCTGGTCTGTGCACCAGGCAAATATTTTCAGAGGGCTCCAAATAGGGACAGTGACAACCTCGTTAAACCATTCATGCACGTCGCCATTCAGACGACAAGGCATTACGCTACCTTAAGAGGGTCATAGTTACCCCCGCCGTTTGATGGACCTTGGCTCCCTTGAAAAGGAGTTTTAGACACCACCACTGGGCAGGTCTCACCAGTTATACAAGTCTTTTCAGATTAGCAACTGGCTACGTTTTTGTTAAACAGTCGGGCCATCCTTGTTACTGAGATCTACCAATGCACACAAATTTCTAAGTGCACAAAGATAGACACCCCTTCAGCCGAAGCTACAGGGCTAATATGCCGAATTCCCTTATTTGGTTTTACCCTTCACGTCTTAGCCTATTAAGCTTGAGCACCAGTGCCGGTTGTGGGTACAGTTAATAAAATCAAGAGTATAATCTTTTCACTGGCTCCTGGAATCAGCAATTTTGTCCTGTAAATTTATTCATATCTAAGGATTACCCTCCATGAATTTCTTTACAAGAACACCCTCTCGAGTGCTTACTTATCCGGAAACGAATTATACTATATAAGACTTCATTAGTTCAGGAATATTAACCTGACATCCATCGTCGTACTCAGTTAAGATACAACTTAGGTACTGACTAACTCTTGGCTAACATATATTGCCAAGAAAACCTTACTCTTTCGACGTTTTCCATTCTCAGGAAAATCACATCCTACTATTACCAGGATTCTCATTAGTTTTCGTTCCACACTTTCTCTCGAAAATGCTTCTACACAAAAACCACGCCTGCTTACCAGAACATTCATACGAATGCCTCCAAAGTATCGGTACTATGCTTAGCCCTGTCCATTTTCAGGGCCCGGAACCTCAATAGGTGAGCTGTTACGCTTTCTTTAAATGATAGCTGCTTCTGAGCTTACATCCCTAGTGTCTCAGGTTTCAGACACCCTTCGATACACTTAGCATAAATTTATGGACCTTAACTTTGGTCTCCTTTGTTTAGGTCTCGGAACAATATCTTACATACTGCCCCTGTTTCCTGTTTTAAGCAATTAACAGTTTCTGAGTTGGAAAGAGTTCCGTAATCATTAGACCCTGCAAACTCCATCCGTACTTTACACCGCTAATAAACTAAACAAGAATATACGTAGGCATATTTCAGCAGGAACCAGCCATCGCCGAGTTAGATAGGCTTTTCACCCCTATTCACAAATCATCTAAGTACATGTCCATAACACTAGTTCGGTCCTCCATCCTCCTTTCGAAAGACTTCAACCTATTCATGAATAGATCACCCGGCTTCAGGTCTTATCCATGTGACTGACGCATTTTCATACTTGCTTTCGCTTTGGTTACCCAATAAAATTGGTTAGCCTCGCCACATAAAAAAACTCCCTGGCCCGTTTTTCAAAACGTACGTTGCAACTCATCTTGCTTTCACATTAGAGCAGCAACTAACTGTAACTGGTAGATTTCAAATCTTTTCACGCTCTGTTAAGAGTGCTTTTCAGCTTTCCCTCGCGGTACTAGTGCACTATCGGACTTTGGTTTTATTTAGGGTTAGCAGTTAATCCTGCTATATTCAGACTTCCAATTCAGGAAGCCCTACTCTTTTAAGGAACAGCATATTATTTTTATTTACAGGACTATCACCTTCTAAGGTATGTCTTTCCAGACAACTTCAAATTAATAACTTAGCCATTTATCCTCACCACATCTCTTGCCATCTTTCGACGGTAGATTCAGCTTGCCCTTGTCCCTTTTCGCTCTCTGCTAATAAGGGAATCACATATTTGTTTTCTTTTCCTGCCGGTACTAAGATGTTTCAATTCCCGGCGTAATTCACTCTCTCGAGTCATTCAGAAATCTTGGGATTAAAGCCTGCATGCGGCTCCCCCAAGCTTATCGCAGCTTGCCACGTCTTTCATCAAAACCAAAACCAAGCTATCCGTCTACCAGCTTAATAGTAGTATGCCTGAAAATTAAATTATAATTTTCATTATTATTAAGTGGGATTTTCTGTTACTTATTTCATTGAATATGAAAACAACCTGCTGGTTTTTTTCGATTTTCCTCTAATCGCTGAACAGCGATTTCTGGAGTTGCCTCCGAAGGAAATCGCAAAACCTTGAATTGTTTTGCTTATTCTCAAATTGATTCCGAAAGTTGCTTCGGAACCAGTGCTGATATTTTATCAGCTGATTTTTCACGTGATGTGAATATGATTTGTGATTGTGATTTATTTTTTGTAATATCGCCTATCTATATTTTCTAAATTTGATAGTTTTAGTGGATTATATCTATTATTTTTTAATCCAGCCCAAATGGTATCATCATGACTTGTAAACCCCCCAAAATATCTTAATTCCTTATTTCCATCTTTATTAGTAATTTCAATTGGAGCTCCAACTGGAATATTCATTCCTTTGATTTTTTCTAACATTGTTTTTGTCATTTTGTTTTTCTCCGTTGTGTTTGTTTGATTATTGTCAGTTAATTAATCTTATACAGAAAACTTTTGTTTGAATGGACTCTCCGGGAGTCGAACCCGGATCTCATGCGTGCAAGGCAAGTGTTCTACCGTTGGACTAAGAGCCCCAAAAGACACCTTGCGGTTTCTTTTTGTAAGCTTCCCTCTAGACACCGAAAGATAATTTCTCTCATTGCCTCCGACGGAAATTATGAAAACCGCATACATTTATTTTAGCCCGCATGGGTTTTTTAAGTTTTCTGTAATAAGATGAGTATGTAGAAAGTCAATTTGAATTTGCCAATTTTAATAATAAATATAGGAGGTAATCCAACTGCAGGTTCCCCTACAGTTACCTTGTGACGACTTAACCTACCTTGTCATGTCAAGGTTCTCCTTCGAAAAGTTTCACCATAACATAACTCGGTTGGTTTGACGGGCAGTGTGTGCAAGAGACCGTGACATATTCACCGTTCGCTGATAACAAACGATTACTACGGATTCCGGTGTCATGAGGCTGGGTTTCAAACCTCAATCTAGACTGAGATGGACTTTAAGGGATTGGCTTCTCTTTACAGAGTTGCATCCCGTTGTATCCACCGTTGACGCGCGCGTGTTGCCCAGGGGATTCAGGCTGTACTCACCTAACGTAGCCCACACTTTCATCCATGTTACCACGGCAATCTACATATTGTACAAATAGTAAATATGTATGTGGGTCTCGCCTGTTACCTGATTTAACAGGTCACCTCACGGCACAGGCTGACGTCGGCCATGCAACTCCTCTCAGCGTGTCAGGTAAGCCCTTTAGACTGACCTTCATTCTGCTGTCGCTCCTGGTGAGGTTCACGGTGTAGAATCTAATTGAACCGCACGCGTCACCCGTTGTAGTGTCTCCCCGCCAATTCCTTTAAGTTTCGGCCTTGCGACTATACTTCCCAGGTAGCACACTCTTCGACTTCTCTTCAGCACTAATACCTCTCGAGGAGGTACTAATGTTTAGTGTGCAGTGTTTACTGCTAGGACTACACGGGTATCTAATCCGTTTCGCGCCCCTAGCCTTCATCCCTTACTGTCAGAACTGTCCTCGTAAGATGCCTTCGCTGTTGTTAGTCCGTCTGGGATTAACACATTTTACCGCTACTCCAAACGTACTTCTTACGTCTTCCAGTCTCTAGCTCAACAGTACTTCTTGCACGCTCCATATTTGAGATATGAAATTTCACAAGAAACTTATTAAGCAAGCTACGGATGTTTTATACCCAATAAAGATGGCTGCGACTTGGACCGCGAGTATTACCGCGGCGGCTGGCACTCGTCTTACCCAGTCCTTATTCGTCAAACTTTTTACATTTGACAAAAGCTTTTCAATTGAAAAGCACTCTGGCTCAATCTGTCACGCTTGCGCGCATTGCAGAAGATTCCTAACTGCTGCACCCCGTAGGGCTGGGAATAGTGTCTAAGATTCCCTCTCAGGGCCTCTCCGCTAAGAGCCCTTACGGATCATTGGCTTGGTGGGCCATTACCCCGCCAACAACCTAATCCGCCGCAGCCCCATCCTTAAGCACGAGTTTGAGAGATGAATCATTCCAGGGTACATCTCCTATCGAGTATTAACCTCAGTTTCCCGAGAGTATCCTTGACTTAAGGGCAGGTTAGCTACGTGTTACTGAGCAGTTCGCCTTTCACTTCCGAAGAAACAAAAAGACTTGCATGTCTAAACGCAAACCAGAGAGCCGCAGCCGCCAGCAGGATCAACTGGATTTAGATAAATATCGACTATAAATCGAATTTACGCGATTTCTATATAAGAAAAGAAATCACTTCACACATTATTCCTAACTATCGGCTTTGAACATAAAAATTGGTTGATAAAAATTACAAATAGATGACTGCTTCTACATACTTCATACCTTAGAATTTTTGTATATTGTTAAGGCACTCATCTTAATTAACAGAATACACCAAAAAAATGAGCTTTATAAACCTTTCGCGGAGGTTTTCGATAATAAAATAGAAGATCATCGAGGGGAAAAAATTATTTATTTTTTATAGTTGATTAAATCAAAATAATTTGTCATCTCTTTATATTTTGTAGTATCTGCTATTGTAGAATCATTAATTATTTTTTCAATTTTAGATTCAATAACAGATTTAGTTTTATCCACAGCATATTTAACATTAAACATGCTTATTATTCCCATTAATATTACACTTGTTAAAGCCCCATAGAAAAACCTGTTTGAACCAGACTCTGCTTCGTTTGTCATTAACTCAAGTATTTTTAATTCTTTATAAGTATAATTATCTTTCAAAATACATAACAATTATTTCTTCAATCTTCTTTCAATCCAGCTTCTTCTTTCTTCGGATTGATTCATTTTTTCATTTAGTTTTTCCCTATCTATACTCAATAGTTGCTGAACTAAATTCGGATAAAGAGAACGTCTTTTCTTTTCTTCTCCCTCAATCTCGAATATCGGGAGATCTTCTATATCATATTTTCCTGTAAAATAAAATAATATATCACATTCATAATGATTATAAAATCCTTGTTTTATCTTTTTATCATCGTAATCCAAAAAATTTTCCATCATTCGATAGACTTATTCTTATTTATATTAATTACTATATAGAAATAGAGATTATTCTTTCAATCCAGCCCTTTTTTTCAGGAGATCCCTGTATTATTTTTTCGAGATCTTCTTTGCATAATGCTTTTAATTCTTTAACTAATGGCTTGTAAATATGGTAGATTGTTTCCTTGGAATCATTTTCAATATAAAATAGCGGAAAACCCTGTGGATCATAATTTCCTGTGAAATAAAATATATCATTACCCCATTTATAGAATCTTTTTTCAAGTTCATTATTATCGCTGTCTGTGAACCCTTCCATTTTATTCCTTCATGTTTTCTATTCTTGTTTCTAAACTGACTGGACTTGCTATATATTGATTCATCATTGTATTTACGCTTTCAGTATATTCCCTTGAAGTAAGTTCTTTTAATACAGATCTTAAAATTATTTTTGGATTGCCTTCAGTGGCTTCTTTGACAATCCATAATGTTTTATCCTCTTTAACCATTATATACAAGGATTCATCCTTGCTTTTATTAACTGAATCTAAACCTAAATTTAACTTGTAATGTCTTACTTTCCTGTCCATTACCTTAATATTTTTAATTTGTTTATAAAGATAATTGCAATTAAATATACAAAAAATAATTAAATAACTTATATCTCTCCATACAATAAATTTTAAAAAGAGGACATTCATTTCAAATCATAAGATAAAAATGATACAAGATAAAGAAGTGGCAATGGTGCATGCAGCAGATTATGCTCTTGAATATTTAATAAAACAGCCAAATGCAAGTACCGAGAATATAATAAAGGAATTTCTTAAAACATTTGAATCAAGAGACATTCAAAGGAATATGAAAATTTATTCTGTTGCTGCAATAAGCGAAATAGTTAAGATTAAGGAAAACAAAGAAAATAGAGGCAAGTTAAAAAAACAGCTATTACAGATATTTATACGAAATGTTCCACTCATTATAAGCAGTATTGAAGAAGGAAATGAGGATTAATGAATCTCCTCTAAGCTGGTGAATTTTGTATGCTTTCCAATATTTCCACTTTGATCACACCCAAATTCATTATAAAATTTTTCAGCAATATCCATATAAGCTTCTACTTTCT
Source organism: Nanobdellota archaeon (assembly GCA_022703705.1). Taxonomy (GTDB): domain Archaea; phylum Nanobdellota; class Nanobdellia; order Pacearchaeales; family GW2011-AR1; genus MWBV01. The sequence continues at coordinate 20,132 of JAKLDD010000001.1, read as the reverse complement.
TATATCTATTAAAATCTTTTAATATATCTTTTGAAATAAAATTGGGGTTAAATCTTGGTGAAAATGAATACAAATATCCGCATTTTAACATATCGCTTCTGGCTTCACTGATAGTCTTACTTGTTTGTGGGCCGCCATTTGTATCAAACCAGACCATCTCAAACTCTTTTGGATATTTCTTTTTCATGCGATAGAAGAATCCATCCATTTTTGCAGAATAATCATCATTAAAAGAAGGCACTTCATTTTTATCAATGCAGAATTTTGCAAATGCAGAAAAAGATTCAAGAATAGCATCTGTACTGTGAACGCCCCGCATATCTTAATTTATTATAGAGACTTTTTAATTATTATTGTGTTTTAGATTAATCTATTTCTTTCCAATTTTAAAACTAATAGAAAAACTAATTATTAAAATTAACAACGATATTGTTAAGTCCAAATAAATTATAGATTTAAAAATAGATGGGAATCCCAAAATAAATATCACTCTTATTAAAATTCCTAATAAAAAAATGATTAAAGGTAAAAAGGGCATATTTTTGAGATTTTTGTTATAAAGCGAGATAATAAAGCATAAACTGAATGCAATTCCAAAGATCACACTCATGCTGAAAGAAGCCCCTATCAAGAGAACAAAAATCATTATTCCAGTTATAAGATTAAAATTAAAATTTAATTTTTTGGAATCTTCATTTAATATATTGATAGTTTTTTTTTCAATTGTTTTTTTCTTTGCAATATTTTTCAAATCTTTTAATCTCTCTTTTCTTTTTACCACATTATATCTTAAGAAAAATTCTTTTATAAAATTAGTGGAAAATTAACTTTTTTTATTTATACAATTCATATACTACTCTAATATTCCCGAGTCCAGAATAATAATTTCCGTTGTCGATTACCATGGGGGTATCGACTCCAGTATAAATATAAACAACTTTTAGTCCTTTTTTTTCAAGTGATTCTTTTAATTCTAATGCTCCATTTGTATTATTCGCTAACAATTCAATTGTTCTTTTTGGTTTTTTTTCCATGATTAATTTTATGTCTTAATGTTTTTAAGAATTATTGTGATTAAACACCCTTGCTTGCACCTCTGCCAGCTTCTTCCAAGTCTCCTGTCCACCATTCTAAATCCGGAATGTTTGCATCAATTCCTTTTTCTTTGCAGTACCCTCTTGTAAGAATATAAAATATAACCCCCAAACTTTTTGGGCTTTTATTATTTCCAATAATTATTTTGTCTGCCCCCTTTGAGAAATTATTTGTATCACAAATCATTAACACTTCTTTCTTAACTTTTAAAGTATCATTTAAAGCGTTTTTATCAAGCCAAGAATCAAAAATTACAGTCAATTCATTTTCAAAGAAGTCAGGGAGAGCTGTGTTTGTTAAAATTCCCGCAGGGTATTTTTTTGTAAATACTCTTATTCCAGTTATTTCTGAGAATTTTTCTGCAGATTTCCATCCTGCTTGTCTTTTACAAACAAGAATAATATCTTCAGGATTAAATTTAGATAAATATTCAATTCCTTCTTTTAATTTTTCATCTATTAAATCAGTATTAAAAATGGCAAGTCCATCTGCTCTTCTTCTATAAACAAAAGGTTTCATTTCGGGGGTAACAACTTTTGTCCCAAGATAAATTCCAGCCTTTACATACTCTTCAAGAGGAATGAGCATTTCGGTTTTTTTCTTTATTTTAACTTGCTCTTTTAATTCTTCTGTACTGGTAATATCAATTTTTTCTTTAAGTTTTGCAGCTTTTTCAAGAAGTTTTTTCTTTTTTTCATCCATTTCTTCTGTTTTCAAAGATTCTGCTTCAGCAGCTTTTTCTAAATCTTTTCCTTCAAGGTGTTCTTCAACTTCTTCACCTAGTGCTTTACCTACTATTTTTTCTTCAGATTCTTCAGATTTTTTTTGTCTTGGCATGAGGATTTAGAGAAAAATTAGTTTTTAAAGGTTTTCAATTAAGAATTATTCTATTTATTTTTCCAGTTCAAACGGATTGTATATTCCCTACTTTATTTTTTTAGATTCCGAATCTCCGAATTTTACATTCTTGATTTGTCCTTGTTTGTTCAAATGACCATATTTTTCATCATACTTCCTAAGAGATTTTAAAAAACCTCTAGTTATTAACTCAAATCGCAAGTTCATCAAAAGATATCCTCTTTCATTAACCGAAACTATGAAAGGTTTTCCTCTTAGTTTTAAATTAATCTCTTCTTCATGCCTGTTTTTTTCAAACCATTCAAGATATCGCATCTTTTCTTTATCATTTAATTCAGGAGTATACAAATCGAATTTCATTAACTGATAAATTGTTTTTGCCCTTCTTACACTAATTTGCTCTCCATTAAAACTGATTTTTTCAAGAGACATTTTACATTCAGAATGTTAAAGTTTTTAAGAATTTATATTTTTAGGGCATTATATTAAAAGAATCATCTTGATAATTTGTGCTATAACTTTCTATTTTTTCAATCATCTTATTATAGTCTTTTGGAAGATTTTCCCTTATTAGTTCTAACCTATATTGTGCAGAATGCCCAAGTTCATACATCCCCTCAATTTTGAAAACTCCTTTTATTCCATCAAGCATCACGAAATTACCTTTGCTAAAATTTTTTTCTTTTAGGAGATGCTGATATATTTTAGTCCCCCTCACTTCCAAAATCTCTTTTTTACTCACATTCCCAGTTAAAACATGAATATAAATATCAAATTTTTGTCCCAATTTTATTTCAGGAGCTTCACCTATTTCTTTAATTGATTTTTCTCCTTTGAATCTTTCTCTTTTACTAAATATCTTTGATAATAAATTTTTCATATTAATTATGATTACAAGTTCTTTTTAAGAATTTATATTTTAAAGTATTATTTTTCCCAAACCAAATATAACAAGTGTGAGGATAATCTTAATTACAGCCAATACAATAAATATTAATGCACTTTTCATAATTAATTAATAGATATCAATTATTTAAACGCTTTTTAGAGTTCAAAAATATTTGAAGTTATCAGATTTATTTTTTATTTCAAACTTTTCTCAATCTCAATTAGTCTCTTAATTTTTGCTTCACGTTCTTTTCCAGTTATTCCGCATTTTAAAAAATCTGCTTGGAAACCAAAAGCTAAATCAGCAAGAATTGTTTCTTCTGTTTCTCCACTTCTATGAGAAAATACCATCTTGATATTATTTTCTTTTGCCATTTCACAAACTCTTTTAACTTCAAGAAGAGAACCGCATTGATTTGGTTTTATTATTATAGCATTAATTGCATTTATTTCAATTGCTTTTTGAAGTCTTTTGGAGTTTGTTACAATTAAATCATCCCCCACAATAAATGAATTTGGAAATTTTTTTAATAATTTAGAATGGCTCTCAAAATCTTCTTCTTCAAATGGATCTTCAATATATATCAGATTATAATTTTTTATTAAATTTGCAACATATCCAAATTGTTCTTCTTTGTTTCTTTTTAAGACAGGATTTTCATAGGAATATTTTTTTCTTGAATAAAAACTGGATGAGGCAACATCCACTCCCAAGGGGATATTTAATTCACTTAATATATCAAGAACTTCTTTTTCATTTAAAGAAGTTATCCATGCATTTTCATCATTTTTTTTAGATTGAAATAACTTATCTTTCTTTTTTAAAATAAATTCGACTTTTTCTTTTGCTTCCTTATTAATTTTAAGGGATTTTTCAGGTGAACTATTTTCTGGTATGAGTAAAAATTCTTGAAAGTCCGGTTTCTTCCCATTTGTTTCAGAATGTTTTCCACCCCCTATGCAATTTCCAACTAATCTTGGAAATTTTTTTAATTTTCTTGCTTCTGGATTAATTATTTCCCATATTTCTTTTTTCTTTTCAAAAGCAATTGCTTTCAGGACAGCAGATTCAAATGCAAATAAAGTGTTTGCTCCAACATGCCCTTCCAAGATATCTTCAACTCTTTTTAAATCCCTGAATTCTTCAATTATTTCTTCAGAAAAATATTCCTTGAATTTTTTGAGGGTGTTTATATCTTCTTCAAGATTTTTTTTGTAGGATTTTGCCTCATATTTTCCTGTTGATTTTCCAGAAGGAGAAGAAGCTGAAAAAGTCTTTCCTGATTTAATTTTGATGGAAATAAGTATTGTTTTCTCCTTTCTTGAATCAAGGATACTTTTGGCTGAGACCTCCTTTATTACAACCATTAATTAAGAAAAAATTAGTTCTTTATAAGGTTTTGTTTACTTTGTTTTATCTAATTTTAATTGATACTTCTTTATTGAAGTGTGTTTTGTATAATTTTCTATATCTTTCAGCATTGTTTAAATATTCTGCACTAACTTTTATTTCAGAACCATCATCAGAAGTAAATTCTCCTGCAATTTGATATTTTTCATTCAATCGTGGGATATATAAAAACCCTTTTTTTACAATAACATCAAGTCCACAACCCTTTATTAGATAATTTCTTTTTGGTATTTCAAGTTTTATATTATTGCCTGAAAATCCCTTACCAAAAGCAGATTTTATCATTGCATTTACAATCTCAACTTGGGTTTTTGACTTTTTTGGCATAGCCAGAGCATTTATTTCAAGTTTATAAGAATTATTGTAATGTAACTATTTTTATTCCCCGTAGCTTTCACCACCTTCATCACTCTCACCTGCTCCTTCATCTTCATCTTCAGGATTAGCAAGTTCCATTATTTCTCCCTCTCCTTCAATTTTTTCTTCTTCATTTTCTTCTATATCTTCTTTCTTCTCATCACTTATTTTGGGAGTAGCATCTCTCTTTAGTTTTCCCTCTTTTCTTTCTGGGAAAGGTTTTTTGATTGAAATTGGTAAAACTCCAGAGTCTAATTCAACTTCTGCTATTTTTAGGACATCATAATTAATTTTTTCCAAATCTTCTGTATTTAATTTAATTAACAAAGGAGCATTCATAGCTAGTTGTAATGCTCTTGCACCAAGAATTCTTGCACGTTCATATTTTGTGAATGTTTGTGCTTGTGTCATTTTACTTTAATTGTTCTTCAACCTTTTTAAACAATTCTTTCCAAGATTTTTCAACAACATCGATTGCTTTAGAAATTTCTTCTATTTTCATGGAGGTTGAATCTCCCTTTTGCATTGAAAATATTGTTCCATCTGAACTTCCAATTGTTAATCTAGTATTACTAACATCCTCTTCTTCTTTTGTAGGATCAACAATCAAATTGTTCCCAATTTTGTGAATAGTTATCGCAAATGGACTTATTTTTTTAAGTGGCAAAGATTTTTCATGCTTCCCATAAATTACTTTTCCTTTTTCTTCATCATATTCGGGTATCTTAGCAATTTTTAATGCTGCAACAGCCCCTATTCCAGCAGCGTCAAATAAATTACCGTCATCATTTATAGAATAAATATCTACAAAAACAGTCCACACCTTTTCTCCTTCTTTTATGCAAAGTTTATCAAGTTCAATGAATTTGCTTTCTCTTATTCCCCTATCAATAACCCTTCCAAGTTCAATAGCATCAAATTTTGGGGGGCCTAATTCAATTCTTGGTGAACTCATCGGAAGTAATTCTGCTGTAACCATAAGATTTCCTTCATTTGGAGAATCTGGATATGGTTCTGAAGCATCCATTTTAACTCCTACAATAACTTCTGTTTTTCCAAGTTTTACTCTAACAGAGCCCTCTGCTTTTTTTGAGATATCTTTCTCTATTTTTAATTCTCTGAATTCGTCAAGTTTTCTTGAATCAAATCTTTTTCCTTGTTCTAAATATTTTTTTATTCTGTCTGCAGTTACTTTTGGTGTTACTTCAATTTCTTCTCCGCTCATTTGATTGCCTCCTTAAGAGCTTTCTTTTGAATTTCATAAATCTTTCCACAAGCTTCTTTTGCCATTTCAATAACTTCCATTAATTGTTCTTTTGATATTTTTCCATCCAATTGTAAATGTGTAATTTCTCCTGCATGTGTTATTGAAACTGGAATATCTGTTGAACCCTCTCCATCTTTAAATTCAGAATCTTCATATTTATCCAAATCCAAAACAAGTGTTTTGTCTATTTTTCCTACAGAGATACTTGAAACCATATCTTTCATAGGTATTCCTGCGTGAGCAAGAGCCATTGCAGCAGCATTAATTCCTGCACATCTTGTTCCAGCATCTGCTTGAATAATATTTATATGAACATCCACAACCATATTTGGAAATTTATCTAGCATTAAAACAGGTTCCAAAGCCCATTCTGTTATTTTTGAAATTTCAGTGCTTCTTCTAGAGGGTCCCGGTCTTATTCTTTCTTCAACTGAAAAGCTATTCATATTATAAGTACATCTTAATGTTCCTTTTTCAGGATCCTGCGAATGCTGAGGATGCATTTTTTTTGGACCATAAACTGCAGCAAGAGCAATTGTTTTTCCTATTTGAAACATCGCACTTCCATCTGCATTTGGAATAATTCCTACTTCAGCTTTAATTGGGCTTCTAAGTTCGTTATTTTTCCTTCCATCTTCTCTAACATACCCTTTTTCTTTTGTTGTCATTTTTTCATAATCTCCACTTTTGTTTCTAATGAATCAGTTTTAACAGTCCTCATAAAAGGAACAATTGAAACAGTATAATAATACAAATAATCTGAAAGAGGTTTATTGTTTTCAAGGATAGTTTCAGGAGCAATACTATTCCCATTTTCATCAAAAACTTCATGTTTATATTTGCCCTCTTCAATTTTCATGGTTTTAATTATATATTCACTCATTCTCCTTCCTCCCCAAATTCTCCTTTATTTTCATATTTTTTTGATTCTTTCTTTATTGCTCCTTGCTCTTCAAACCAAGATTCAACTTTTTCAGTTAAACCATCCATGAATGATTTTTCATTTACAAATTCAATTGCTTTTTTTGCAAAAAGTTCATCCTCAATTTTATCTCCCTTTATCCAGATAAAACCATTTTGTCCAACTGTAATATTGCAATTTGTGTAATCTTTTATTATTTTAATCATGCTGCCCTCTTTTCCAATAACTCTTGGAACCTTATTGGGGTTTATCTTGAAAATTAATCCTTCATCAATTTTTCCCAATCCTCTAGATTTTATTGTTAAATCAATTCCTCTTCCGTTTATTCCAAAGATTTGAGCAACAACAATGTCTCCTATTTTTATTACTTCATCTAATCTGTCTTTTGCGACAAATCTTGGTGTTTCTGTTAAAGGTAGAAATGCATTTTCAGCTGTTCCAATATCTATAACCCAACCATTAAATGTGATTAAATTGCATTTTCCTATAACTACATTTCCTCTTCTTGGTTGATAAACTCCAGATAAAGGAATTACTTTTACAAGTTTATTTGATTCATCCGCTAAACCGTATCTCATAGAAACAATTTTCTTTCCTTGTTTTTCTGTTCCATCTCCAGGCAAATAGCTATCTCCTTCTACAATTGTCTCTCCTGGAATTACAATTTGTCTTTTATGTTGTTCTTCTGTCATTTTAATTTGTTTTTTCTACCATCGTAGGTTCTTTTCTAAAGAACCCCGTTTTATTCTTTAATTTCCTGTGTGATTGCACTTCCGTGCGTCACTCCATTTAATTTATCGTAAAAATCCATAATCATTCCTGAGGGGACTTTTACAATTACTTCCAAGCTTCCATCATTCATCCAATTTTCAGATTCTTTGTATGTGTTGACCACCCCATAAGCTTTTCCTGTATGTATTGCAGGGATTTTTACCCTTACTCTTTTGGTTTCGAGTTTTATTGGGATAAGTGGACTTATCTTTTCAAGAATTTCTGTAATTTGGTTTTCTATTGATGTATTCTTGATATTCACATTTGCTTGTTCAAGAGCATTTTTAATTCTTTCGGCTGTGTGCGGTCTTCCTGTTTGAGGGTCATAAGCATTCTTTGTTAAGAAATCAACAACTTGCTTGAATCTTTTTTCTTGTTCAGCATCCCTATACTCTTGAGTTGTTTGAATATCTCCATCTTTTACAATTTTTTTTACAATCTCATTAATATCTATTGTATTGAATGCATCTTTTAGTTCTTTTTCAGAAGCCTTTTCACCTTTTTTTATATCCTTAAATATAAATTCAGTTTCTGCCTGAATAAATGTGCTCAAGCCTTTTTTGAACTTTAAAGCATCTTCCAAATCAACCATAATTTCAAAGTTTTTTCCTGTTTTTTTAATACGTGCAGTTGTGTTTGCCATTCTCTTTCTATAATTCTTTAATACTTTCCCCTTCAATTCTTTTTAATTTTGAATCTTCTTTATTAACATAAACTAGTTCACATCTTTTTAGATTGAATTTGTTTCCTTGAACTTTTTCAAGAATTTCTATAGCCAATTTTATTCCTTGTTTTATTGTAAGATTTTGCTTGTATTTTTCTCTTAATTCTTCTTTTATCTTATCATCATTTTCTCCAATAGCATTTGCATAATAGGAGAAATAATTTCCAGTGACATCACTTGTATAAATTTCTGGTTTTTTGCTGTTTATTCCTGCAATCATTACTGAAACTCCGAAAGGTCTTGCACCACCATATTGTGTGAATTGTTGTTTCATATTTGCAATTTCTTTGATTACTAATTCAGGTTCAATAGGAGAATCATAAGTCACTCTATGCTGCTGACATAAAAGTTGTGCTTTTTCAATAAGGATTCTTGAATCAGAAACAATTCCTGCAGCACTAGCAATAATGTGAGAATCAATTTCATATATTTTATTTGCAGAATCTTTTACAATTAATTTGTCTTCAATTTTTCTATCTGCAATTATAAAAACTCCGTCTGAACAAACCATTCCAATGCTTGAGCTTCCAAGTCTGACTGTTTTTTCAGCATATTCTACCTGAAGTAAATGTCCTTCGGGAGAGAACATAGTTGATGTTCTGTCATAACCCATTGCTTGGTTGTGCATATCTATTGGCATATCCATTTTATATAAGAGAATTTTATAATTTGTTTAATTTTTTTCTCTATCTCGTTAAAATTTTCAGTTTTTATAAGTTTTTAAGTTTTGCGGTGGAAAAATTTGTTGTATTACAGCAGAAATATTTATAAACTATAGTTATCTATAGTAAACTATGGTAACAACAATACAACTAGATGAAAAGGTGAAAGATAAATTAGATAAGATTAAAATTCATTATAGAGAATCATATAACGATGTGATTATTAGAATATTAAATAATTGCTCTCCTAAAAATGTTGATAGAGAGAGTTTAATAGAAACTATTGAAATTCTTTCTGACTCTCAGACTATGAGGGATATTGCTCAGTCCTTGGAGGAATATGAAAAAGGAAGAGGCATAGAATTTTCTAAACTTAAAAAAGAGCTTAATTTAGATGTATAAGATAATACTTGAGAAAAAACCAGAAGATTTCTTTAGAAAGCTGGAAAAAGTTGAGCAGGAAAGAATAGTTAAGAAGTTTAATGAATTAGAAAAAAACCCTCAGCTAGGAAAACCGCTGACAGCAAATCTTGCAGGACTTTGGAGTTTAAGATTTGGGAATTATCGTGCAATTTATCAGATTAAACACGAAGAATTAATTCTCTTGGTTCTTAAGTTAGGACATAGAAAAAATGTTTATGATTAATTATAATTTTTAAGATTTAATTTAATTACTATTAAGAAATCTGTTTATGGCATTTGTAATGAATTAGGTAGCTATTGATTGTATATGTATATATGCCGGGCTTGTCTGTATATGTTCCATCGTCAAATTCACTTCTCCGGCTTTCTATATTCTCTATACTAATTATTTTTCCTTTTTCAGCACGAATTTTTTCAAAATAAGAATTAATTGTCAATTTATCCTCGCTCTGAATTTTTGAATCAAAAAGCTCTACAAAATCTTTTCTACATAATATTTTTTTTAGTAAAGAAATACCCATATTTCAAAATAATTTCTTATATTTATAAGAATTATTCTTCTCGAAAAGTTATTTTCTCTCCAATCCTTTTAAAGTTCCACTTACCTTCAGAACTTCCATTTTTTCAGGAAAAACAGCCAAGCTTGCTCTTACCAAATCAACTGTTTCTCTGTTTACAGAGATAATTGTTTTTCCTTCTTCTGATTTAATAAAACTCAATCCACACTTGCTCATACCTAAAATACCAGAAAATTCTAGAATTGCTTTTTCAATATTTTCCCTTAAATTTTTTCCAGAAATAAAAAGATATCTTTTATTTTCCTTGGATGAGGGTATTAATGGTTTCATATTTTAATATAGAAAATCGATTATAAAAAACTTCTGAAAACATATTTAAACTGAAAAACCATTATTTTTATATAAAAAGGGAAATATTAAATATAAATGGAAATTTGTACAATTGGGGGTTATGAAGAGGTAGGAAAAAACATGACTGCTGTAAAAGTAGAAGACGATGTAATTATTTTTGATGCAGGTATTTTTCTTCCACCCGTTGTTGAAATTCAGGAACATGAAAGTCAGCAGCAATATACTGAAAAAATGTTAAGAGGAATAAAAGCAATTCCAGATGATTTAATTTTGGATAAGCTTGGATGGACAGATAAGGTTCGCGCAATTATAATTGGGCATGCACATTTAGATCATGTTGGGGGGTTGCCTTATTTAGCTCACAGATATCCGAAGGCAGAAATTATAGCAAGCCCATTTACCATGGCTGTTTTTGATTCAATTTTAAAAGATGAAAAAATTGTAATTAGAAACAAGAAGAAAGTTGTTAATGAAAATACAACTTATTTAATTAAGGGGAAAAATGGAAATTTAAAAATGGAATTTATAAATACAACCCATTCAACTCTTCAGTGCTTTTTTATTGCTTGGCATTCAAAAGAAGGAATCTTTTTTTATGCTCTTGATTTTAAATTTGATAATCATCCAATAATTGGTCTTCCAACAAATTATAAACGACTTAAAGAATTAGGAAAAATGAAAATTAAATGTTTGGTTGTTGACGCTCTTTATTCAGATACAGATAGAAGAACAGCAAGTGAACGAATTGCAAGAAATTTAGTGGAAGATGCTCTTGGGACAGTAAGAGATAAGAACTCTGCGCTTTTTATCACTACTTTTTCTTCCCATATTGCAAGATTAAAGAGCATAGTTGAATTTGGACAAAAAACAAATAGAAAAATTGTTTTTCTTGGTAGAAGTTTAAACAAATATGTAGAGGCAGCAATAAAAGTTAATCAATGTCCGTTTAGGAATAAGGTTGAGATAATGAGATTTAGAAAGCAGATAAATTCTTTTTTGAAAAAACTCGAAGGAAATCGTGGAAAATATTTAATAGTTTGTACTGGACATCAAGGAGAACCGGGTTCTATTCTGGATAGAATAGTGAAAGGGGAAACACCCTTTAAGTTTAAAATGGGAGATAACCTTATATTTTCATCAAGCATAATACCAGTTGCAGTAAATATAAATGCTCGTGAAAAAATGGATAGTAAGTTAAGAAAACAGGGAGTAAGATTGCAGACAGATGTTCATGTTTCAGGACATGGTGGAAGAGAGGATTTAAGAGATTTAATTGATATGCTTAAACCACAACACATAGTTCCTGCACACGGTTCTTTGCAACAGGAAACTCCTCTTATAGAATTATCCTGCGAATTAGGATATAAATTTCAAGAAAATGCTCATCTTTCTTCGAATGGAAAGGTAATAAAACTATAAAATGATAAACGAAACAATTTTTCATGGATTAATAGAGGCTCTTTCAAGAGGCGAATCTCTTCAAAGTGCAATGTTTTCTTTTTATAATGCAGGATATAATAAACAGGAGATAGAAGGGGCAGCTAGAGAATTATATAAACAAACTGGGGGGCAAGCCGAAAAAGTAATAAATCCAAGTAAAATTCCACAAGAAATAGAAAAATCAATTGTAGCTAAAGAAGTTCAAGATAAATCTCTTGAATATTCTGAAAAACCAGTTGTTCCAGAAACATATCTTAAACCAAAGATTTCACCTGAATATGAAGAACAACCCGAAATTAAAAAAGAAATCAAGAAAAAAGAAGAGAAAGAAAAAAAACCAGGATTTTTTTCTAGATTAAAATCTAAGTTTAAATCAAAACCCAAAGAAGAACAAGAAATAAAGCCTGTTAAAGAAATTGAAAAACCAAAGACTAAACTAAAACCTATATCTCAACCTAAACCGGAACCTAAACCAGAACCTGAGCCAGAATTTATTGAAGAAATTGAAAAACCAGAGATTAAACCAGAACCTAAACCACAACCTAAACCCCAACCCAAATCTGTTCAGATAGTTTCAACTTCCAGGGAACCAGATGAATCTGTTGAAGATTTAAATAATAGAATAGAATCAGCAATATCTACATTGAGAAATATAAGGCTCCCTTCAAAAATAGAAATTATAAACTTAGAGGCAGAAAGAAAGCCAGCATCAACAATACAAAGGGTTTCTAATTACGGATCTAAGGATCCTTCAAATCAAGCAGGACAAGGAATAATTATTTTGCTTATATTATTATTTATCTTTTTCTTAGGAGCATTAATTTCAGTATTTGTGTTTAAAGACCAATTAATTGAATTATTTACTGCTTGGAATTTAGCATAAAATGCATAAAAGTATATACGTGCCTGCAGAGGATTCTTATTTAATGTCAAGAATTTTAAAAGAGCAAATCCCTTTGCTTTTAAATAAAAATATAAATTTAAAATTGTTAGAAATTGGAGCAGGTAGTGGAATTCATCTTCAAACAGCAGAAGTCTCAGGAGTTAAAAAAGAAAATATTTTTTCCTCTGATATAAATAAGGCTTCAGTGAATCATTGTAATATTCTTGGATTTAATTGTATTCATTCTGATTTATTTAAAAATATTTCTGGAAAATTTGATTTAATAATTTTTAATCCGCCTTATTTACCTGATGATTTAAGAGAACCCCCCCATTCAAAATTAAACACAACTGGAGGGAAAAAGGGAAATGAAATTGTTTTAAAATTTTTAAAAGAAGCAAGAAATTATCTTGAAAAAAATGGAGAAATTTTTTTAATTACAAGCAGTTTATCTGAGGATATAAATTTTGAAAAATTAGGATATAAAGCAAGAGAAATTGGATGTGAAAAATTATTTTTTGAAAGATTGTGTGTCTGGGAATTAAAAATTATTTAATTTTTTTAAAATTTTATTACCCTCTTCTCCCATTCCTTCTATTTTGAATAATTCTCTTTATGAAAAATTGTCTTTGGGCAGGTTGTTGTGCAACTTCAACGATTTTAGTTTCTTGAATATTAGTTCTTGGAGGATATTGAATATTTGGTATTATTGGTTTTATATTATAAATTATTTTTTTAGGGGGAATTTTGCTTCTTTCTTTCATAACTTCACTTAATGCTAATTTATGCTTATCTATTGCACTTTGATAGAACTTATCCCCCCTGTTATATCCCTGTGTTGCTCTTGCATTTTTTCCAAATCCTAAATCACAAAGATGTCTTGCCATAAATTCCATTGCATCTAACATATTCATAAGGTCAAACATACCATCTCCATTTCCATCTGTATCTTTTCCGTATTTTTTAATTAGGGTTGGCATAGCTTGCGCAATACCATATGCTCCTGCCCATGATCCTCTAATTTCAAAAATGTCTTCTGAAAGGATTATATTATCTGTTTTATTTTCAAATAAGTCTAGGAAATCCTTGAGGTATCTGTAAAATTCTTCTCTTCTTCTTGGGTTGTTTAAATATATTGAAATAAAAGAATTTATCAGAGGTTTTTCCCCCGTATATTGCCCCAATCTTGTTTCAAGCTGAAGCTGAGAGACCATATGCTCTGGAGAGATTTCATATTTAGCACGAATCACTTCTAAATTATGATAATATTCTTCAATAAAATCAGCGCATTTTTCAATAGAATCAGGCCTCATATACCAGGATTGTTTTATGTCAGCATAATTAACTGTTTTCTTTCCTTTTTCAGGTTTGTATATCTGAAAACGGGAATCATTAATATACTCTGAAATATCATGTCCTTCTTTTTTCAACCTTCTTTCAAGATTATTAATAGTTCCTTTTTCAGCTGGAGTAAGAGAAATTAATGTAAATAATGCAATTTCGGATATCATTTTAAGAAGAGGAACAATCCTCTATTAAAATAAAGATTTCTTACTGTTTTATAAATATTATTATAAAAAATTATTATTTTATATTTTCCTCAAAAGCTTTTCTCTTTTCCCTGTAAAATATTCCTAAAGGTATTTTTGTTTTTTTTGTTGGGATTAAATAATCAAATTCCTGAGCTCTTTTCATTGCTTGTTCAAAATTTTTATCGTCGTGTTTTTTATCTTTTAGAAAATAAGTTTTTTCTTTGTAATTTTTATCTGGATGAAAAATTAAACAGGGTTGAATTACTTCTATAAATGCAAATCCATTATGTTTGAATGCTTCATTTAAAACTTCTTCAATCTGTTTAGCATCTGCATAAACTCTTGCTACAAAAGTTGCTCCTGCAGAAAGCATTAATTTTATAGGGTTTATTGGGGAGAGTTTAACTCCTTGAGGGGTTGTTTTATCTTTAAATCCAGTTTCAGTTACAGGTGTAGGTTGCCCAACAGTAAGAGCAAAAACCTGATTGTTATGAACAAGATATTTTATATTTGCATTGTATCTTGCTGCATGAACTAAATGTTCCATGCCTTCTGCATATGCATCCCCATCTCCAGAAAATCCAATTATATTCAATTTTGGATTTCCAATTTTCATTCCAAGGGCAGTTGGAAGAACCCTTCCATGGAGGGAGTTTATCCCATTTAAGTTAATATAATCAAAAATTTTAGCATGGCAACCTATACCTGTAACAATTGCATAATTTTTTTTGTCTTCTTCATTCTTTATCTTTTTAGCTAAGAAATTTTTGACTCCTGCAAGTATTTGAAAATTCCAGCAACCTGGGCACCAGGTTGGTTTCGTATTTGTTGAAAGATTAATTGGCATTTTAGAATTTTATCTCCTTTTCAAATTCATTCCATCTTGGAAGCACTATTGCAATTCCTGCTATTAATAGTCCCAAGAAAACCCCAATTTCGTTATGCTGCTGCGCATATATTCTTTGAATGCTCATAACTATCAGGACAGCCCCGCAAAGCACAAAATACGGAATTCTCCAGGATTTCTTTTGGTCAACGAAAAACCAAGCAACATAAAGTCCCCAACTAGTCCAGATTATGTGTGAAGAAGCATCATATAAGATATTTTCTCCAAAAAGATGCATTGGAATATATTTGAATAAAATCAATCCAATACACATTATAATTGTTGTCCAAAAAATCCAGGTTATTTGTTGCTTTGTATGAAATTTTATTTTCATTTCAACCTCTTTTCTATTTCATATTTTAATTCATCCGCAAAAAAGGGATTTCCATCATATCTTAATATTTTATTTTTATCATCTATAAATATGCCTGTTTTTTTTGCAATTAATTCTGAAAGCGGACTAGATGTATTATTTTCTATTAAAATTAAATTTTTATTTAAGATTTCCTCTTTTATTTTTTCAGAAAAAGGTTCTAAATATAAAATCTGGAGAAAACCACAATTTAGATTTTTAATCGAATCAATTATCGCTCCTTTTGTAGAACCCCACGAAACAATTAAATTTTTTGAATCTTTTTTTCCAAATAATTTATAATTTTGAAATTTTTTACTTTCTATTTTAATTTCTTTTGCTTTTGCATTTCTTTTTTCAATATTTTTTTTAATAATTTCTGGATTTTCTGTTGCACTCCCAAATTCATCTTTTTCATAACTATTATACCTTGTTAAAGGAGTTTTATTTTTTATTTCAATAAAAGAAGATTTTTCGTGAATTGTATAAAAGCTTTCTGCAAGATGTTTATCTCCTAAGATTATTGAAGGAGTTTTATATTTTTGAGAAAGATAAAATGCCTGATTAGTTAATTCTTGTGCTTCTTTTGGGTCTCCTGGTGCAAGAACTATTCTAAAAAATTCTCCATGTCCGAAATTTAACGCTAAATTTAAATCTCCCTGAGAAGTAGATGTTGCAACTCCTGTACCCGGACCTGGCCTTTGAGAAAGATAAACCACTATTGGGATTTCAGCAACACCAGTCATACTTAATGCTTCAGTCATTAAATCAAATCCCCCTCCAGACGTTCCCACCATAACATTTTTTCCTACAATTGAACTTCCAATTCCTGCATTTATAACAGCAATTTCATTTTCCAGTTCAATAACATTTACATCTTTTTTAGATGCAAGTTCATTCATTATAGGTGTTGCAGGGGTCATTGGATAAGCATAATAAAATTTTATATTTGATTTTACAGCCCCTTCCGAAATGCCCTGATTTCCATTAAGAAATATGTGATCTTCACTCTGCTTTTTTATTTTACAAACAGTTTTAGTTTCTTCTTCATATCCCTTTTTTGCTTCAGAAAGATTTTCTTTAAATTTATTTCCAATTTCTTTTAATCTATTTTCAAGGAGTTTGAAATCCAAACAAAATAATTTAAAGATTCTTCCTGCGTAATACATATTGCTATCATTTCCTTTTAGGATTATTCCTTCTTTTTTTAAATTTTTTTTATGAATTTCTTCTGTTTTATTATCTAAACATACTAATATGTCTATCTTTGAATCATTGCTCAATACAGGTTCTTCAGAAAAAGTTAATATGTTAAAATTGTGCCCCCCCCTTATTAATGATTGATAATTTCTTGAATAAAAAACGTGATTCCCATTTTTAACTAATCCCTCTCCAAGAACTTGTGTCAATATATTGGGTCCCTGCCCTGCTTCGCCTCCTATAAGAATATTATACCTCATTTTAATACAATTAATTTTATATATGGGAATAGTTTCGTGCTGTTATAAACTTTTTTATTAAAAATAATGTAAAAATGGTAAGATTTGCACATATAGCCGATGTTCATTTAGGGGGATGGAAACAACAGCAAATGCAGGATTTAAATTTTAATTCTTTTAAAAAAGCAATTGACATTTGTTTAAACTCAAAGCTCGACTTTATTTTATTTGCAGGAGATTTATTTGATTCAGCTTATCCCCCAATTGAAATATTAAAGGAAACCTTTTCACAATTTAGAAGATTAAAAGAAGCGAATATACCTTGTTTTATTATCGCAGGGTCGCATGATTATTCTGTTTCCGGTAAAACTTTCTTGGATGTTTTAGAGAAGGCGGGATTTTGTAAAAATGTTTTTAATGCAGAAGAAAGAGAAAATCTTATTATTTTAAATCCAATTGTTTATGGAAATGTTGCAATTTATGGATATCCTGGGAAAAAATCGGGATTGGAAATCGCAGATTTGAAAAGGGTTAGATTAAATGATTCTCCGGGGTTATTTAGAATTTTGATGTTACATACAACAATAGATAAAGTTGTCGGTAGTCTTCCAATGGAATCTATAAATCCCGACCGTCTACCAAAAGCAGATTATTATGCATTAGGGCATATTCATGTTATGTACAATAAAGGGGGATTTGTTTATCCAGGACCATTGTTTCCAAATAACTTTAAGGAATTAGAGGATTTAAAACAAGGAACATTTATTCTTGTAGATACAGAATCTTCACAAATGACAGAAAGAATAAAATTGCCAACAAAACAAATAGAAAGAATTGTTATAGAAGTTACAGATGCATTGACAGGAACAGAAAAAATAATCGAGGAACTAAATAAAAGAGATTTAAAAGATAAAATAATTCTTTTGAGAATTTATGGGGAGTTAACCAGAGGTAAAAACTCAGATATAAAATTTCAGCAAATAGAAGATTTTGCAAAAAGAAAAGAAGCTTATTTTTTACTTAGGAATACTCACGATTTAAAAACAAGAGATGTTGAGACAGAAGTCCATGTGGCTGAAAAAGATTCGGAAAATATTGAAGATGAAACAATTGGAATTTATTCTAATGAAAATCCTTCTGATTTTAATAATTTAATTGGGGAGTTAATGGAAGTATTATCTATCGAAAAACAAGAAGGGGAAACAACAGAGACGTTTAATAATCGTCTAATTTTTGGAACTAAAAAGATTTTAAACTTTTAAAAATGAAATTAAAGAAAATAATCTTGAATAATATAAGGAGCTATGAATATCAGGAGATAAATTTTCCAGAGGGATCTACATTATTATCGGGGGATATTGGTTCTGGAAAAACTTCTGTTCTTTTGGGAATCGAGTTTGCATTGTTTGGTTTACAGCCTGGGCAAAAAGGTTCTTCTATTTTAAGAAATGGGCAAGTTCAGGGAGGGGTTATCATAGAATTTGAAGTAGATGAGAAGAATGTAATTGTTGAGAGAAAATTAAAAAAAGGAAAAACAATATCTCAAGACTATTGCTCCATAACAATTGATGATGAAAAACAAGAGACTTCTGTAACAGAACTTAAAAATAAAGTTTTAGAATTGCTTAATTATCCAAAAGAATTCTCAAAAAAACAAAATATCTTATATAAATTTACAGTTTATACTCCGCAGGAAGAAATGAAACAGATTATTCTTGAAGACTCAGAAACAAGAATAAATACTTTAAGGCACGTTTTTGGAATGGATAAATATAAAAAAATCTTAGAAAATTCTTCAATTTTAATTTCCAAGGTAAGAGAAGAAAAGAGAATAAAAGAAGCAATAACAATTAATATTGAACAAGATAAATTAAATATTACCTCTAAAGAAAATGAACTAGAAGAGAAATATTTAAATTTGTCTTCAATAGAAAAAGAACTTTTTTTAAAGACAGAAACAAGAAAAAGAGCCCAGGAAGAAAAAGAAGAAGTGTATAAGAAAATTGAAGAAAAAACTAAACTCCAGCAAGAAATTGAAAAGACAAAGTTTCTTATTTCAACAAAGCAAGATACAATTTTTGGAAATAAAAAACAAATAGAGCAAATAAAAGTTCAAATTTCTGAACTTGAAGAATTGCAATTTGAGGATAATAAAATTATTGAGCTAGAAAGAGAAATTTCTAATTTGAGGTCAGAAAAGCAGATTTTAAATGATAAAAATCTTCAAGTTACAAGCAAAATTCACTCTTTAACATTAAAAAATAAGGAAAATGAATTAATAAAAGACAAATTAGATAAGATAGAAGTTTGTCCAACTTGTTTGCAAGATGTTGACCCTGTGTATAAAACAAATGTTTTAAACAAAACAGAGTCTGATAGTGTTGAGAATACAAATAAAATAAATGAATTATCTATTGAAAAAGTAGAGATTCAAGAAAAAATTCGCAAATTAGACCAGGATTTATTGTTTAAAGAAAAAAAATCACAGGAGTTGAAGATATTAAAGATAAAATTACAGGGGATTCAAGAAAGGCAAAAACATTTGGAAACACTTAAGAAATCTAATTCTTTGATAGAGAAAGATATTGATATTTTAGAAGGGCAAAAGAAACTTTTAAGCAATTTGATTTTTGATTTAAATAAATATGATAATCTTTATGAAGAAAAACAAAAAGGGCTTAATGATGCTCTTAAAGAAGAGAAATTTGCTGAGATAAAAGTTGCTGAATTAAAAAGAGAAATAGATGTATTCTCAAGGCAAATAACCGAATTAAAAGAAAGAATAAAAAAAATAGAACAAATAAAGAAGCAAGTTCATCATCTCTCTGATTTGGAGGAATGGATTACTAAAAGATTTATCTCAATGATATCAATAATTGAAAAAAATGTTTTAACTAAATTAAAAACAGAATTTTCTGAATTATTTTCAGAATGGTTTTCTATGCTTGTTTCAGATTCTTTTAATGTGAGATTAAGTGATGATTTTACCCCAATAATTGAACTTCAGGATTATGAGATTGATTATGCTTATCTTTCTGGAGGAGAAAGAACAGCAGTTGCTCTTGCTTACAGACTTGCTTTGAATCAGGTCATTAATTCTTTTTTAAGCAAAATAAAAACAAAGAATTTAGTTATCTTAGATGAACCCACAGATGGTTTTTCAGACCAGCAATTAGATAAGATGAGAAGTGTTTTAGAGCAATTGAATGTTTCCCAATTAATAGTTGTAAGCCATGAACAGAAAATTGAAAGTTTTGTTGAGAATATAATTCGTTTTAAAAAAGAAGAGGGATTAAGCGTAATAGAAACTCCTTTAAATTAAACAAACCAAAAAATTTATAAAACCATATTCT